>JAATFQ010000288.1 GCA_015655115.1 Sphingobacteriales bacterium | reverse complement strand
TGTCTACCGAAATAATCTTAAATACATCAGCAGAAGAGAAAATTAGATTCGCAAGGTTCATTAATTTCTAACGAACATTAGCCTTCAATTATCATAATTACCACCAAAAGTGGGGAAGAACCAGTTTCACTGAAATACGCAAAAGGAGATAATAAAAGAGAAATATCGTCCAAAATCGAAGTTTTAAACAACAGGATTAAAACAGCAAGAGAGTTGCTCTTAAACGGAGATCTTGACGGCATCGACTATAAAACGGTAAAGCTAGAGTGTGAAGAGAAAATAACGGTTTTGGAAGCCAAATTATTAGAGGTTGAAAGTCCCAAGGTCAACATTGAAAATCAACTAAAAACAGCCGTAAATGTACTCTTAAAGCTTGATTTACTATATAAGAATGGTAAAATCGGTTTAAAAAGAGAGATTATTGGTTCGATCTTTCCTGAAAAATTGAGTTTCGACGGAGAGCAACATCGAACCACTCGTGTAAACGAAGTAGTGTCAATTATCTATTTGATATCCAGTGAATTAGAGAGCAAAAAAAAGTGGGCAAACATCGTCGAAACGTGTTTACCCACTAGGGTGGGCCCAGCTGGGCTCGAACCAGCGACCAAAAGATTATGAGTCTTCTACTCTAACCAACTGAGCTATAGGCCCTTATGATTTTGACATCTATCGACGTTTTAAATCACTACAAAACTGTATTTTTTACAGAAACATAAAAACATTTTAAACTGAAAAAGTTTTTCTTTAAAACTTAGAGTAGAAGACTCATAATCTTTTAGTCTTACCAACTAAGTTGATGTTCCCGTAAAATCTTATTAGATTTTGCGAGTGCAATGTTACATATTTGTATTCAATTTTAAAAATACTTTAATGCAAAAAATTAAAAATATAATATTTGACTACGGTAATGTAATCTTCGAAATCGACTTTAGAATAGCGCAAAAAGCTCTTGCACAATTAGGTATACAAGATATTGAAAGTTTTTTCGGCCACAAGGGGCACGATAAATTATTTAGCGATTTAGAAACCGGAGCCATTACAGCAGCACAATTCAGAGACGGAATCAGGAAATCAGCACAAAATCCAGCATTGAAAGATGAAGAAATTGATGCCGCATGGAACAGTTTGCTCATCGGAGTGCCACAAAATGTACATGATGTATTGCTGAAAGTAAAAAACAACTACCGCACATTCCTCCTCAGCAATATCAATGAGATCCATTATGACTATATCATGGATCACCTTAAGAAAGAATTTGATGTAGAAAATAATGACCATCTGTTCGAAAAAACATACTACTCTCATCTCATGTTCAAACGTAAACCAAATGTTGAGATATTTGAACAAGTCCTGAACGAAAATAACCTCAATCCCGATGAAACATTATTTATTGACGACAGCCCACAACACCTTGTAGGTGCAAAACTGGCAGGTCTTCATACCTTGCTGATGACAGAAAACCCGAAACACCTGGGCGACTTCTTAAAAAACAATGGCATATTATTATAAGCAAATACAAATGTTCAATATCAACACTATTAAAAAATATAAATGCACGACAACGATAAAGCACAACAACACAAATACGCCTCTATAAACGAGTTTTACCCTATTTACCTATCCGAGCACCAAAATACTACAAACAGAGCCCTGCACTTCATCGGAACGGGCTTAATGGGGCTGTCATTCGTCACTGCTATGCTTTTCCATTTGTTCGCTTTCTTTGCACTAATGCCTGTAGTAGGTTTCGGCTTTGCCTGGTTAGGGCATGCCCTCTTTGAAAAAAATAAACCTTCAACCTTCACCTGCTTTTTTTTTAGTATCGCATGCGACTTTTTACTATTCGGTGACCTGATCATGGGCAGGCAATCCTTCAAAACAAAATAGCTATGATGAAAGATTTTATGAATTACCCATAGAGAACCTCTATGTCGTTATAGAAATTAGGTGTTTGACCATCCATCCATTTGTACATACTTTTAGCGAAGTAAATAATACCCCATATGGAAGAAACAAACACACCGAACCGAAAATTAACCACCGCCTCGGGCAGACCGTATACAGAACATGAGAACACACAATCTGTAGGAAAAAGAGGCCCTTTGTTATTGCAGGATTTCATACTGCATGAAAAAATGGCCCATTTTAACCGCGAGCGTATTCCAGAGCGTGTAGTACATGCGAAAGGAACTGGTGCTTATGGTAGGTTTACGGTCACCCACGACATATCAAAATATACTAAAGCCAAAATATTCAACCAGATCGGTAAAGAGTGCAAAATATTCCTACGCTTCTCTACCGTTGGCGGCGAAAAAGGAAGCGCGGACTCAGAAAGAGACCCGCGAGGATTTGCACTTAGACTGTATACCGAAGATGGTAATTGGGATATTGTAGGTAATAATACCCCGGTTTTCTTTATTAAAGACCCGAAGAAATTCAGTGACTTTATACACACTCAGAAACGTGATCCACGTACCAACCTGAAAAGTCCGACGATGATGTGGGACTTCTGGTCGCTGAATCCGGAAAGCCTGCATCAAGTGATGATCCTGATGAGCGACCGTGGCACACCTTATTCTTACCGTCATATGGACGGATTTGGCAGTCACACTTTCTCGATGATCAATAGCGACAATGAGCGTGTATGGGTCAAGTTCCATTTTAAAACCCAGCAGGGAATTAAAAATTTCACAGGCCCGGAAGCTGACGCCATGCGTACACAGGATATGGACCACTCACAACGTGACTTGGTAGAGGCTATCGACAAGGGTGAATTCCCCAAATGGACAGTAAAAATCCAGGTGATGACTGAAGAAGAAGCGAAAACATTCAGATGGAACCCTTTTGACCTGTCTAAAGTTTGGCCTCATGCTGAGTTCCCACTGATTGAAGTGGGCGAAATTGAACTGAACCAGATCCCTAAAAACTATTTCGCACATGTGGAGCAAGCCGCTTTCGCACCTACTAACCAGGTAGACGGCGTTGGTTTCTCACCAGACAGGATGCTGCAGGGACGTATCTTGTCCTACCCAGATGCAGCACGTCATCGCCTGGGTGTAAACTACGAACAACTGGCAGTAAATGCCTGTCCATTTATGACCAACAACTACCACCGCGATGGGGCTATGCGCTTTGATGACAATGGAGATGACAGTCCTAACTACTTCCCAAATAGCTTTGGTGATGTCGTTCCTGACGAAAGCTACAAAGAGCCAGCGCAGGAATTGGATTCGGAAACGGCCGATTGGTATGACAGAAATGAAGGCGAGGGGGATAACGATCACTACACACAACCAGGCGAACTTTATCGTAAGGTAATGACGGATGCCGACCGTAACAACCTCATTAATAATATCGTCGGCGCCATGAGCGGTATCAGTGGGCCAAAAAGAGACAAGATCATTAACCTTCAGCTTTGCCATTGGTTCAGGGCCGACATCAGCTTAGGTATGGCTGTGGCAAGCGGCCTGGGTATTGATGCAGCCAATGCGATGCAGACACAAAAACACTAATTAAATTGTAAAGCCGCCCCACAACAAATGAGGCGGCCTTATTTAAATTACATTAAGCCATTAAGGTTATCTGTCCCAGATATTGAGTTTCCGACACGCGTTTCTTATCATCTGAAATGAAAAATAACCATGTAAATATATCATCGCCTGCTCTTCCTAAATTACGGGAAAAATTGAAACCTAAAGCATCTCTTCTGATGCAATCATCCTGAACTTCGAAATTGTCCATAGTTTTATTGTAAGAGATGATAATTGCTTTATCATCATACTGAGTACTTTTGTCAGGAAATGGATTCAATTCCCATCTCAATGCTACATAAAAGTCCTTGCCACATTCAACCATACCCTTATATCCACTTTCCAAAATCACCCTCGGTTGACTGAACTTAACTTTTGCCAAATTGATCTCGTAGTCAGGGAATTCACCTTCTATGGCATTTAACAAATGATAAGATGTAGCCGCATTCAATGCAGTCATTCGACTTTTTTTAGGAAGCTGAAAACCCATATTAAATACTTTATCGGCATCAGCCCCACATAAAAAATCCATTACACATTTAAATTTTGCCTTATAAGGTGCCTTTTTTTTAGCACTAGCAGTGCGCCGATGGCTGGAAGGCGTAGCTTTAATTACAAAAAGATCTCTCCAGACAACCATTACTGAATTGCCAACTTTACCGGTAAAATCTCCCATTGCAGACTCTTTGATTCTTACTGCCATGATTAACAAATTAATTTACCTAAATAAACACTATTGGAAATTCGTTTTCGGTCATCTGCAATGAACGAGATATACACGTGGGCAACACTGCCCGACGAAATCTCACGAAGAATTAAATGATCGGTACCATACTGACGCTGCACACCATAAATCATGTATATCGCTCGTTTAAGTCCAGAAAAATAAGCCATCATCATTACCCTATCGGTGAAATGCATACCTGGCTCCTGGGTTTCTGGATTCCAACTAAACGAAATACCTTGTTCATCACGTACTACTGTAATATCTCCCGGCATTTTCAATTCACCACGCGTAACTAATAATTTAGAATAATCAATCTCCTGATTGGGGTAAGACCCAATCAATGCATCACGTCGCAGATGAGAAACCATTACATTATTGGAATTTTGAAACATTTTACCAGCAACCTGCTCATACCCTGTTTGAATAAACTCCTTTACTGGCTTCATGAATTCTGAAGTGATTGCCATTTTTTGATAATTTGCGAGCTGCTTTAGCGA
This sequence comes from Sphingobacteriales bacterium, assembly GCA_015655115.1. Lineage (GTDB taxonomy): Bacteria > Bacteroidota > Bacteroidia > Sphingobacteriales > Sphingobacteriaceae > Pedobacter. The sequence goes on along the minus strand of JAATFQ010000288.1, from coordinate 20,095 downwards.
CGCCGGCCCAAAGACAGGTTTCTTGTATCCGCGCACTGTTGTTGTTCCATCTTTATGATTACTAAAGATTACATTTCCTACTTTTCCGGATAGGCCCATGCCCAATCCACTGATTACTTTTCCCATTATTTGTTAATTTATATTTATGAATAAAAAATTACAAGACAAAATAGGTTGTAAGTGCAATAGTTAAATCAGAAAAGCTGCAGCTAAAAGCAATACAAGCACTCTTTGTTACCCCAATCACAACAACAACTACCAATATTTAAATTCAAAAGACATTATTTCAAAATTAAGAATTAAGAAGTTAATTATTTCGGCAATATGCGGCAACGTGCGGCATTATCCGGCATGTGAGTTAAACTTTGAAAAGGTCAACAAAAAAAAAGCTATTTTGGCTTCAATTAGATGGATGTCATAAAACGCATTTCCGTGCTATCTTATGATGAAAGTACAGCGTATACGCAGATTAATATTGGTACACAAACTAAACATTTTAATCCCACTAAGAAATCGGCGCAGCTATACTCCCGGTATACTCTACCTATACTCCCTCCATACCCCATCTATACTTTTTGGGTATACCTAGGGTATGGAGGGAGTATAGGTAGAGTATATCTGAGGTAAATTTGCACCGGTTTCTTAATGTTTTCTCCGGGACTGCATTAGGTGTCAATACTACACCCTTGTACCTCTCCGGCAGTGGTGTAGTATTTTACGCTGCGTACGAAATATTATATTTTACAAGCTTCTTCTACGCTTCTCTCTCAAAATCAGATCAAGCTCCCGGCCAGTTTGACCAGCGATAGAAGTATTTTCCTGTGCCCTTCTGAATAAATATGGCATAACGGCTTTAATAGGACCATAGGGAACATATTTAGCCACATTATATCCCGCATCAGACAAATTGAAGCTCAGGTGATCGCTCATCCCCAACAGTTGGGAAAAATAAATACGCGGGTGCTGAGGATCAACATCCAGTTTCTCAAGCAGGTCTGTAAGTACCCTGCAGCTCTGCTCATTATGCGTACCACAAACAAGCCCTATCCCTTCAATATTTTCGGCACAGAATGTAATAGCTGCATTATAATCATTATCTGTAGCTGCTTTATCTGGCTGGATAGGCGAAGGATAACCTTTTTCCGCTGCCCTTTCGCGTTCTTTCTCCATGTAAGCACCGCGTACAATCTTGGCACCTAATATAAAACCTGCTTTTTCGGCTACCATGTAATCGGCCTTTAAATCGGCCAGTTTATCATGACGGTACATTTGATAAGTATTGTAAACAATCAGTTTTTCCCTGTTGAATAAAAGCATCATATCTAAAGCCAGTCCGTCTATCGTATCCTGTATCCATGTTTCTTCCGCATCGATCATAATAGGCACGTTCTTTTCATATGCCATTCTGCAGATACTTTCGCAACGTTGTTTCACTTTTTCAAACTCCGCTTTTTCTGCGTCAGTCAGCGTTCCTTTAGCATCAATTTTTTCCAATAATGCAATGCGTGCAATACCCGTTACTTTAAATACAGTAATAGGTAAACGGGAATCCCCTACAGCTCTTTCTACTGTCCTGATAATCTCTGCACAGGTAAAATCAAACACGGACTCCTCTTCTTCACCCTCTACAGAGTAATCGAGGATAGTCCCTACTTTACCATTTGCTAAAACCCCGATCGTTCGCTCGCAATCTGCTATCGTCTCTCCTCCGCAAAACTGCTGGAAAATAGTCGATTTAATAATCCCCTGGATTGGCAGCCCTATCTTAAGAAATAGGTTTGTTACTGGCGGCCCAACCTGCACTAAAAAATTACTGCTTATAATTTTAAATAACCAGTACGCTTTGTTAAGCTCTGAATTTGATTTACTACGAAAAGCGATCTCCGTATTATCAAAATTTACTTTTTTATGAGATAATATCTGCATTTGGAATGATTTGTTAGTCAAACTTCTGCAAAAGTATAAATTCCTTAACTAGTGTTAGCAAAAGACTTTATAAATAATTGTAAATTTGGAGCAGAATGATAGAATTTAAATTAGAAGGCGAATTTATTCACCTTATTTCTCTGTTAAAAGCAACCGGACTTGTTCAAAGTGGCGGTGAAGCACAAACTGTTGTTGAAGATGGTTTGGTGAAGTATAATGACAATGTAGATTACCGCAAGCGTTTGAAAGTACGCGTAGGTGATGTTGTTGATTTTATGGGTAATAAAATTAAAATAGTTTAATGAATACAATTGAAAGTGCCGGACACCCGATTTATTTTGAGTCGCACCTAGCGCCTTTAATGGATCTCATCGAAAAGGGAAAATATAGCAAAGTATTTGTCTTCGCCGACCGCAATACGTCTGATTTCTGCCTTTCTGTTTTCCGGCAGATGCTGGATGATTATAATGGTTTTGACCTGATTGAAACTGATCCGGGCGAAGAGAATAAGAATATTGATTTCTGTATTGGTATCTGGAAAACGCTGCTTGATTTTGAGGCCGACCGTAAATGCCTGATGATTAACCTTGGTGGTGGTGTAATTACAGATATGGGCGGCTTTGTGGCTTCTACCTATAAAAGAGGCATCGATTTCATCAATATCCCTACTACCCTTTTATCCATGGTCGATGCTTCTGTTGGTGGCAAAACAGGCATAGACATCGACAATGTTAAAAATATGGTGGGTACTTTCAGTTTGCCCCAGGCTGTATTTATTGAAACAGAATTCCTGGAAACACTGCCGGAAAGAGAACTGCTGTCGGGCTTTGCCGAAATGATTAAGCATGGTTTAATTGCCGACAGTGCCTATTACGAGGAGCTTAAAAAAACAGATTATAAAAAGATAAGTGCCGCAGCTATCCACCGTTCTGTAGAAATTAAGAATGAGGTGGTTACCGAAGACCCGCTCGAAAAAGGAAGGCGCAAAATCTTAAACTTCGGCCATACTATCGGCCATGCTGTAGAAAGTTACTCACTGAGTAAGGACAAAAATGCATTGACGCATGGCGAAGCGATTGCTATAGGCATGATCTGTGAAGCCTACTTGTCGCATAAGAATAGCGCTCTGACTGCCGAAGAGCTGGAGCAGATTACTGCTGATATCAAAAGCATCTATCCTAAGTATAAAATTAAGGAAAAATCGTATCCAAAGCTTGCAGTATTAATGCAGAGCGACAAAAAGAATGAACACGGCAATATCCTCTTTACGCTTTTAGAAAGCATTGGTAAATGCACCTATAACTGTCGGGTTTCTGATACTGATGTCATAGCAAGTATGGATTATTACAACTCTGTTTACACTAAAAAGAGCAAAACAAAGGCCTAATCAATTTATATTTAGAGGCATATGCACAGGTTCTATAGCGTATTTCAAAGAATCAGTAATTATTTTTAATGTTTAATAAGGCGTATTGAAAGGTTGTTTAAGTTCATAAACAGGTCGTAAAAGGGTAAAAAGAGCTATTTTCAACCTTTGTGTACTTGGTCTGACAAATGGCAAAGAGAGACAAAAAATAATTTTTTTTATTTAGCTATTGACAAATTAAATTTTGTTACTACATTTGGCTCAAGACAAAAGATGAAAACTGCATAGCAAATGCAAGCTTCATCACAAATAAAAAACAATAGAATATTGATGAAACCTGTATAGCATATGCAAGCTTCATCACAGATAAAAAACAATAGAATATAGATGAAAAATGTTACTACATATTGGTTTGGTTACTTCTACTATTTTAGTAAGAGCCGGGACTGATATGCAATCAAGATAAACACAAAATAATTGTATATGAAAAGTCCCGGCCTAAAGCCGGGACTTTTTTTGTTTATGGCAGCAGCAAAAAAAGAGAACACATCACAATACCATACACAGCATTACCGATAACAAAAACGTAAAAGCAAAAAATTAAAGTATCCTTAAAAATGAAACAAGTAACAAGAGTAGCCATTCAGGGTATAAAAGCCTCTTTCCACGAAGAAGCTGCATTCAAATTCTTTGGCACTGACATTCAGACTATTGAATGTAATTCCTTCAAACAGACTTGCGAAAGCCTGGCCAATAATGAAGTAGACTACGTGATCATGGCCATTGAGAACTCTATTGCAGGTAGCCTTTTACCCAACTACACGCTAATCAGGGAATATAATTTCGCTATTAGCGGAGAAGTTTACTTACCCATCCAACTGCACCTGATGGCGCTACCGGGAGTTACCATTGACAGTGCTAAATTCGTTACCTCCCACCCTATTGCTATCCGCCAGTGTATAGATTTTTTCGATGAATTTCCACATTTGAAAGTTGTGGAAAGTGTAGATACTGCTGCCTGTGCCAAGAAGATCAGAGATGAGCAACTGACAGATACACTTGCTGTTGCCAACTCCCTTGCAGCTGAATTATATGGACTGAACATCATCGAGAAAAGAATTGAATCTAACAAAAAGAACTTCACCCGCTTCCTCATTTTAAAAAACGACCAGACTGAAGATGTGAGCCCAATCAATAAAGCCTCTATCTGCTTCCAGCTTGGAAATCACGTTGGTGCCCTTGCTAAAGTGCTCAACTTATTTGCGGAGCAAAATCTTAATCTGAGTAAAATTCAGTCAATGCCTGTCTTGGGTAAAAGAAACGAATACTATTTCTACGTTGATGTAGACTGGACGGATATGGCACAATATGACTACGCTATTCGCAAAGCACTAAAGTATACCGTAAACTTCAATATTATGGGCGAATATCAAAGAAACGACAAAGTATAAAATCAATAAAACATAATATATAACAGCGTCAGGAAATTATAAAACGATATAGTAAGCTCAAATAGTAACAAGCAAGACCATAGCGCGATATAAAATCAGGACGAAAACAACACACTAAATACCAATTAATCAGAATAATAAAACTCAATAAAATAACCTTCATCATGAAATTAAATTTAAACATCCAGCCATTAGAAAGCTGGTTAAACATCAAAAACGAACCTTTAATCATCTCAGGTCCTTGTAGTGCAGAAACTGAAGAGCAACTGCTATCTACAGCTCACCTGCTGGCAGCAACTGGTAAAGTATCTGTTTTAAGAGCAGGCATTTGGAAACCACGCACCCGCCCGGGAGAGTTTGAAGGAATCGGCAGCATAGGTTTGGAATGGCTGAAAAGAGCTAAGGAAGAAACAGGCTTGCCTACAGCGGTAGAAGTTGCCACTGCTAAACACGTGGAAGAAGCTTTGGCAGCAGGAGTAGATATCCTGTGGATTGGCGCCAGATCTACAGCGAATCCTTTCACTGTACAGGAAATTGCTGATGCACTGAAAGGTGTTGATATCCCAGTATTGGTTAAAAACCCTGTAAACCCTGATATTTCTTTATGGATCGGTGCTTTAGAGCGTATCAATAATGCCGGTATCACTAAATTAGGTGCTATTCACCGTGGTTTCTCTTCATACGAAAAAAGCTCTTTCCGCAATGAACCAATGTGGGAACTTGCTATCCAGCTGAAAACCCTTTGTCCTCAGTTACCTATCATCAACGACCCTTCACATATCTGCGGTAACCGCGAACTGATCCCTTACATTGCTCAGAAAGCACTGGATATGGACATGCAAGGCTTAATGATCGAAAGTCACATTGATCCTTCTGTAGCATGGACAGACGCTAAACAACAACTTACGCCTGCAGCGCTGGAAGAATTAGTTTCAAAATTAAGCTTGCGTGAACCAGATTCTGCTAACGAGGCTTTTGTAGATAAACTGGCCGAATTGCGTAAAGGTATCGACAAGATTGACGATGTGTTGATGCAGAAATTAGGTGAGCGTATGGCTATCATAGAAAAAATTGGTCAATACAAAAGAGACAATAAGGTAACTATTTTACAGGTTAACCGTTGGGATGAGATCCTTAAAAAAGGAAGTGCCTTTGCCAGAGCCCTTAAATTAGACCTTGGTTTTACCGAAAAATTCCTCGAATTGGTACACGGCGAGTCGATCAGAAGACAAACTGAGATCATGAATGAAGGTAAAGAAACGGCTGATGTTACTGAAGCTGAAGCAACACCTGTAAACATCATTGAAACCGACGCTAAGTAAAATTATAAAAAGGATACTGTAAAATTATAAAATGAAGAAAAGTGCAGTTGTTTCTTTCAAGGGGCAAAAAGATATTCATACCACCATTCACCTTACCGGTTCTAAGAGCGAAAGCAACAGGGCACTGATCATTGCTGCACTGAGCAAAGGACTGGTAAAGGTTGATAATTTATCCGATGCGGCAGATACAGTAATATTGAATAGCATCCTGAACGATTTGAAAAACAATCTGCAGGAAGGGCGGCAAACTGTCAATGTTGGGCATGCCGGTACCGCTATGCGTTTCCTTACTGCCTATTTATCTACCTTGCCACAGCAGTTTACGCTGACCGGTTCATCCAGGATGCAGGAACGCCCGATAGCTATATTGGTCGATGCCCTGAAAACCCTGGGTGCTGATATTTCTTATGCGAAGAATGAAGGTTATCCGCCACTGATTATCAACGGCGGGCTAAATAGTCAAGTGGCCGAGGTGGCAATACAGGGGAATGTGAGCAGCCAGTATTTATCAGCATTGCTGATTATTGCGCCAACATTGCCGTTGGGCTTGTCGCTCAGGATTGAAGGTGGTTTAACATCAAGACCTTATGTGGAAATGACGCTGAATATGCTGGCTTTAACAGGTATTGAACATAACTGGACGGGCGATACGATTGTTATCGCCCCTCAGAAATACCATGAAGCTACGTTGGTGGTGGAACCCGACTGGAGTGCGGCTTCGTACTGGTACAGCATTGCTGCATTGGCAGATCATGCTGCGATTACGCTGCCCAACCTGAAGGAAAATAGCTTGCAGGGCGACAGCAAAATCCAGGAGATCATGACTGCCCTGGGGGTACGTACTTCGCGTGTTCCCAATGGGATAGACCTGAAATCGGGTACCTCAGTAGAGGTAACTGAGGTACTAAATCTGAAAGACTGCCCGGATTTAGCACAGACAATTGTTGTGTGTGCAGCTGCGAAGGGCTTAAACTTGTCTTTCACAGGACTGGAGACTTTAAAAATCAAAGAAACGAATAGGGTGCTTGCTTTACAGCAGGAGCTGGCGAAGATCGGCGTTACACTCAATGAAGACAATGAGGTGTATACACTTGATTGTTCTGCATTGGCTTTCCCGGAAAAAGTTACTTTTGCTACTTACGACGATCACAGGATGGCGATGGCCTTTGCCCCACTGAGCCTGCTGATTAAGGAAGTGGAGATTGAAGACTATCAGGTGGTTGAAAAGTCGTACCCCGATTTCTGGAAAGACCTGGAAAAAGCCGGCTTTACAGTTGAAGAGATTTAGTATACAGCAGCAGATTTATAATTTTATATAATCATTAAAAAATATGGCAGGGAATACTTTCGGACACTTATTCAGGATCTCCACATTCGGAGAATCGCATGGCGAGGCTATAGGTGTAATTATAGACGGCTGTCCTGCACAGCTGCCTATAGATATAGAATACATCCAGTCAGAATTGGATAAACGCCGTCCCGGACAATCGAAAATCACCACACAGCGCAAGGAAAGCGATACGGTACAGATCTTATCGGGCATATTTGAAGGCAAAAGCACAGGTACGCCCATTGCATTGCTGATCCCTAATGAAGATCACCGTTCAAAGGATTATGAGCACAACAAAGATGTCTACCGGCCTTCACACGCAGATTATACCTACGATGCAAAGTATGGCATCCGCGACCATAGAGGTGGCGGCCGCTCCTCGGCAAGAGAAACTGCTGCCCGTGTGGCGGCAGGGGCAATTGCAAAATTGCTGCTTGCGCATTATGGAATAACAGTTTTTGCACATGTTTCGGCTGTAGGCACTATTAATGCGCCAAACCTGGAAGCATTGCCTTACGAGGAATTGCTGGAGCAAAGGGAAGACAATATTGTACGCTGCGCAGACCCCGCTACCGCTAAAGAGATGATCGAATTTATTGATGGCATAAGAAAAGAGGGCGATACCGTAGGCGGAAAAATCAGTTGTATAATTAATGGCTGTCCCCCGGGCTTAGGTGAGCCTGTATTCGATAAGCTTCATGCCGACCTGGGTAAAGCGATGTTAAGCATTAATGCGGTACATGGATTTGAATATGGCTCTGGATTTTCGGGTTCCGAAATGAGAGGATCAGCACATAACGATATTTTCCTGGCTACTGCTACAGCACCAAAAACTCTGACAAATTTCTCTGGTGGTATACAAGGAGGTATTTCAAACGGTATGGAAATCAGCTTTACAGTTGCCTTTAAACCGGTGGCTACGATAATGCACAACCAACAAACTGTTAATGCAGCTGGCGAAGCAGCAGAGATCAAAGGTAAAGGCAGACATGATCCTTGTGTGGTACCCAGAGCTGTTGTTATTGTAGAAGCGATGGCAGCATTGGTTCTGGCAGATCAGTTTTTACGTAATAAAGCAACAAGACTTTAAGACAAAACGTTTTGAACAGCCGCGTCATTTTTAAATGGTGCGGCTGTTTTGTGTAATTCAATTTAAAAATGCCCTGACATCAAAAGATACAGGGCATTTTTGATAAATTATAATAATGCTGCTAATCTATCATTTGATTAATAAATAGCAGGGAATTTCGCTGCATTATGTATATGCATCATCTGGTAAACAGTTTCCACTACATCATCCACAGAAGGTTTAGTGAAGTAATCACCATCAGTACCATAAGGCGTACGGTGAGATTTTGCAGATAAGGTTTGCGGCTGTGCATCCAGATGGTAATAACCATTCTGCACCTCCAAAATCTGCTGCATAATATAAGCAGAACCACCTCCCGGAACATCCTCATCAACCACCAGTAACTTATTGGTTTTTTGAAGAGATGTAGCACATAGGTCATCAATATCAAATGGCAGCAAAGTTTGCGGGTCAATAATCTCTACAGAAATACCGAAGTTAGCCAGTTCTTCAGCAGCTTCTTCCACAATTCGCAGTGAAGAACCGTAAGAAACTATAGTAATATCAGCACCTTCTTTTATCACCTCGGCTTTGCCAAGGGCAACAGTAAACTCACCAATATTATCCGGCATCATCTCTTTCAGGCGGTAGCCATTCAGACATTCGATGACCAATGCAGGCTCATCAGCTCTGAACAAAGTATTATATATCCCTGCGGCCTGCGTCATATTACGCGGCACACAGATATGAAGACCACGTAAAGAACCTAAGATCATCGAGATCGGAGAACCAGAATGCCATACTCCTTCCAACCTATGTCCCCGGGTACGGATGATCAGCGGTGCCTTCTGTCCTGCTTTAGTACGGTAAGAAAGGCTGGCAAGATCATCGCTCAATATATTTATTGCATATAACAGGTAATCAAGGTACTGTATTTCGGCAATGGGCTTTAATCCCCTAAGTGCCAAACCTATCCCCTGGCCAATGATCGTCATCTCCCTGATCCCTGTATCTGTAATTCTCAAATCGCCATATTTAGCCTGCAGGCCTGCAAAGCCCTGGTTTACATCGCCTATGGCACCTAAATCCTCGCCAAAGGCTACCAAACGTTCATCGCGTGCAAAATTGGCGTCAAAACAGGCATTCAGAATCTCCCTGCCATCTACCATTTTACTTTGTTCTTTAAAGGTTGCAGAGGTGGCTTCCATCAACAGCGGACTATCCTGTCCATCTGTAAACAGCTTGGTGTTATAACGTTCCTGATTAACAGCAAGTTCCTTATAATACCAGCTCATCAGGTTTTCCCTGGCTTCAGAAGGATTCTGCAGCGTTAACCGCAGCGCTTTCCTTACCGAAGATATGATCTCCTTACGTTGTGCATCAGGCGCAGCAGTCAGTTGTCCGATAATTTTTTCCAGTAAAGGATTTCCATCAGCCAAACCCTGAAGTAAAGTTACAGCCTGGTCTTTTTCTACTTTTATATCTGCCAGGAATTCATCCCAGGCTTCTTTTTGTGCAGCGCGCACTAATTTTTTTGCAGTATCCTCGATTACAACAAGCTCCTCTTCAGTTACAATTGCCGATTCCAGCATCCATAAACGCATCTGGCGGATACAATCATATTCCCTCTCCCACTCCAGGCGTTTCTTACTTTTATACCTTTCATGAGATCCAGAAGTAGAGTGGCCCTGTGGCTGTGTAACCTCTGTAACATGGATTAACACAGGCACATGTTCATCCCTGCAAATAGCTATTGCCTGCTGATAGGTTTCGCATAAAGCAGGATAATCCCAGGCTTTAACTTTATATATTTCGTATCCGGCCTGCTTTTCATCACGCTGGAAACCTTTCAGGATTTCAGATATATCTTCTTTGGTAGTCTGATACTTAGCATGTACAGAAATGCCATAAGCATCATCCCATACTGAAATCGCCATTGGGATCTGCAAAACTCCCGCAGCATTAATAGCTTCAAAAAACACCCCTTCAGACGTAGAAGCATTGCCAATTGTACCAAAAGCAACTTCGTTACCATCGACTGAAAAGTTCTTCAGATAACTGAGATTCGGATTCTGGCGATATAATTTTGAGGCATATGCCAAGCCCACCAAACGCGCCATTTGTCCGCCTGTCGTAGCAATGTCTGACGAAGAGTTCTTCATTTCTGTAAGATCTTTCCATGAGCCATCCTCATTCAGAGAACGGGTAGCAAAGTGGCAGTTCATTTGCCGCCCGGCAGAAGCCGGATCGGCATCCAGACTAGGATTAGCATACAGCTGTGCAAAAAACTCCTTTATTGTGCATATACCTGTAGCAAAAGCAAAAGTCTGATCACGGTAATACCCCGAGCGCCAGTCGCCTTTTTTAAAGGCTTTAGCCATGGCAATCTGCGGGACTTCCTTCCCATCACCAAAAATACCAAACTTCGCCTTACCCGTTAAAACCTCTTTACGACCTAATAAACTGGCCTGCCGGCTTTCAAAGGCTATCCTGTAATCATCGATCACAATGGCTTTGAAATCGTCAAAACTTAATTCTGAGGCATCAATTGGATTCGTAGTAAGTTTATCATTTAGAATCATATCTACAAAAGTTTATTGGGCAAAGATACATATTTTATAAAGTCTGCATTAATGATAGATGTAATATATATATTAGAATTGCCCTTTGATTTATGAATCAAATCATTAAATTTGTTTAAAACATACAAACATGAAAAAGCTAATTGTACTATTTACCTTTGTTTTAGGCCTTAGTGTTGCCGCCGTTGCACAAAGCAATCCGGCAGAATTTAAATTCGAAAAAGAAACTCATGATTTCGGAAAAATTCCTTTGACTAAACCTGTTTCCGTAAACTTCAAGTTTACTAACATTGGTGATATGCCATTGATCATCACTAAGGTAGAAACTACCTGCGGATGTACTGTACCAACTTACACAAAAACTCCTCTGAAAAAAGGCGAGTCTGGTGTAATTAGCGTAACCTACACTCCTGCCGGTTCACCTTTGCCGTTTAGCAAAAGTATAACAGTTACTTCTAATGCAAAAACGACTACAAAGGTCCTATACATAAAAGGAGAAACTGTTGCCGCAAGCAAATAAAATACCAAAAAAAATTACCATTGAAGACCTCGTGAATTCACGAGGTCTTTGTTTTTTTACAACCCATGCCAAATATATCAGAAAAAGGGGTATCAATGCCCACCTCTCCAATTAGAAGACTAACCCCCTACGCAGACCAGGCTAAACTTGACGGTAAAAAAGTTTACCACCTCAATATCGGTCAGCCCGACATCGCTACTCCTGAAGGAATGATCAATGCGATAAAAAATATAGACTTCGATGTATGGGCCTATACCGCGTCAGAAGGTACATTGGCTTACAGAGAAAAACTTACAGAATATTACAATAAACTGGGTTATAATATCACTCCGGAAGATATTTTGGTTACCCTAGGTGGCTCTGAAGCAATTACTATAGCAATGCAGACCTGCGTAAATGAAGGTGATGAAATCATTATCCCAGAACCTTTCTATGCCAACTATAACGCTTTTGCACGCATGAGCGATGTATTGGTTAAGCCTATCCTCTCGTATATCGACAACGGATTTGCCTTACCTCCTATTGAAGAGTTTGAAAAACTGATTACTGAAAAGACAAAAGCTATATTTATCTGCAGCCCCAATAATCCTACGGGTTATCTATACTCCAGGGAGGAAATCGAGAAGTTAAAAGAACTATGCCTGAAGCATAATCTTTTCTTATTCTCCGACGAAGCTTACCGCGAATTCTGTTATGATGGACAAGCTTTTACTTCTCCCATGCATATGGAAGGTTTGGATCAGCATGTCGTCATTATGGATACTGTATCTAAAAGATATAGTGCCTGTGGCGCACGCCTTGGATGCATCGTAACCAAAAACAAGGAAGTGATACAATCTGCCCTCAAATATGCACAGGCAAGATTAAGCCCCGGTATGGTCGAGCAAATCGCCGGCTGTGCAGCAGTGGATACGCCTGACAGCTATTTTGAAGAGGTGATCCAGGAATACACTGTACGCAGGGATACTCTTGTTTCAAGGCTCAATGGTATCGACGGCGTTTTTTGCCCTAATCCGGGTGGTGCCTTTTATGTGGTAGCAAGACTTCCCGTTGATGATGCCGATGATTTCTGCCAGTGGATACTCGAGAGCTTCGATTATAATGGCACTACGGTAATGATTGCTCCTGGATCTGGCTTTTATTCCAGTCCTGGCTATGGCAAGGATGAAGTACGTATGGCTTATGTACTGAATACAGACGACTTAAATTCGGCTATGGATTGTTTAACGGCAGCACTAAAAGCTTATCCGGGAAGGACTAACTAAACTACGTATACTTATTTAGTACTTTATCTTGCTTCTTAAAAACAAAACCTATATAAGGATTAAAATTACCAGCAATACTGATCCTTATATAGGATCTTTAAAAGGAGCAAATACAAGGATCTTTCTTTGTACTTGCTCCTTTTTATAATTAAAATCTCAAGTCGCGCCAGATAATCCTCAAAATATTGCTAAACTGCAACATATTCCTTACATAAATTTAATATATTGCATTGCATTACAATGAACATAAAGGATTTTAATGATCAGCAATTGGTGAATTCACTTAATAAAGGGGATGAAACGGCTATCACTGAAATTTATCATCGCTATTGGCGGAAACTCCTTGCTATTGCCTACAATCAGACTAAAGATAAAACAGCAGCTGAAGAAGTTGTTCAGGAGGTTCTCATTAATTTATGGGACAGAAGAGCATCGCTAAAAATAGACTCTCTTCCTAATTACTTAGCTACAGCTGTTAAATATACAGTTCTGAATAGCATCCAGCGCGAAAAACGCAGAAATACTATCGCTGTGGGCGTATTTGGCAATGCATCTGCCAGTTTTGACGATGAAGAGATATATGCACATCTATTGCGTGATTATATCAATGGAGTGGTGGAAACATTACCTGATAAATGTAAACTGGTGTTTAAATGTAGCCGTGAACAGGGCAAGAGTATCCCCCAAATTGCTAAGGAATTGAATATTGCTGAAAAAACTGTTGAAGCACATCTTACGAAAGCGTTGAAAACTATTCGCTATACACTAAAAAGCACAGGGATATTTACTTTTATATTTTTTCTATCTAATTTTAAGTAAAGGGCGTAGCATACCCATCTGTTTTCATTTAATCTCCCCCTGTTTATTCAAATAGCACAACAAAATAGCCCGTTATTTTAATAAACTCATGCTGAAACCTCTAAAAATAGACACACTGAAATCAATTTCAAGTATTTTCAAATAATATACCTTTTAGACTAAGGGTAAACAGGGTATTTATGCCACATCTATTTAAACAGCTACAAAAGATTGATGGAAGAACAACATTTACTCGGGCTAATCGACAAATTCCTGAATGGTACGGCTAACTCTTTTGAAAAAAGGCAACTGGACGACTGGTATCAAAAAAATAATGAGGAAGAAACGGTATGGCTTAGTGATACTTCTGATGAAGAAGAATTGATACAGCAGAGAATGCTGCTTAAAATTAAGGAACATGTGGTTAACACAAGAAGGCCTGTCAGACCTTTATTTAGCAGAATGATGCCTAAAGTTGCAGCGGTTTTGGCTGGTATCGCTGTACTTAGCGGCTACTATTTTTATAAAACGCAGGGTAAAGCATCTCCCAAAGCAATTTTAACTGCTTCGATGCAGGCTTCAGAAAAACTGCTGGAAAATAAATATGTCCTGCTTCCCGATAGCAGTACTGTGCTTTTACACTCTGGCAGTAAAATCAGTTATACCTTTAATGGAAAAACACGTGAACTGACGCTGGAAGGTGAAGCGTACTTCGACATAAAACATATGCAGTACCAGCCTTTTATTATCCACACCGGTAAAGTAACGACTACAGTTTTAGGTACGGCATTCAATATCAAAGCTTACCCGAATCAGAAAATAACTGTCTCAGTTACCCGGGGAAGGGTCAGCGTCGCTGATGGCAATAAAAAAATACTCGCCATCCTGCTGCCAGACCAGCAGGTGGTTTATAACGAGCTGACCAAAGTTACTGATCAACATAAAGTAAACGCTTCACAAATAATGGAATGGGCAAATTCGGATATGCAGTTTAATGATATGCCCTTCAAACAGCTGGCCGACAGGCTAAGCAGGCGTTACGATGTTGAAGTTAAATTTCAGCATGCCGAACTGGAAAACTGTCTGATTACCGGCCGTTTTAATGGTACAGAACCACTGGATTCGGCATTGAAAATTGTAGCTGCAACAATGGCCACTACATATACTGTCGACGGAAACGTAGTTACCATTGACGGAAAAGGATGTAATTAATCACCTAACCACATCAAATACATAAACAATTAAATATGAAGAAGATCTACTGAAAAACTAAAAAAGAACCATATAGGTATGCAGGACGCATAAATATATCATAAACTCCCCGGCCTTGGACAGCTGCGGGGAGTTTGAATAAAAAACTTTTGACCATTTCTTAAACTTATACAAATAATGCAAAAAAATACTGCTTTTGCAAAAGGAGATCTGCGGTCTCTTTTTAGAAAAAAATCACTACCAAATTATGTTTTCATCATGAGATTAAGCGTATGTTGTGGAGCCATGGTTCTGTTTAGCCTTAACTTATTAGCCGCTGCTAAAACTTCCGGACAGGGAATCAACGAGATCAAGCTTTCTGTAGAAAGCAGGAACGAATCCCTGAAGTCTGTTTTACAAAAACTCCAGGACCAATCGAGCTTCAGCATCTTTTACCCGTCGGCAAAAGTTAATGGCTATAAAAATATTTCTGTCAGCAAGGCTTCGCGAACCATAGCCGAAACTTTAGACCTGATCTTAAAAGGTACCGGGCTCGACTATCATCAGGACGGAAACAAGATTATCCTTTCTGAAAAGAAAACCGACCGGCTGCCTGCTGTACCTGTTACTGCTGTACCTATTACTGCTGCACAACAAGTGAAGCGGATCAATGGTATCATCACAGATGAAGCTGGACTTCCCCTGCCGGGTGTAACGGTACGCCTGAAGCTGGATAAAAGTACTAGTACCGCTACTGATGAAAACGGACATTTTCATATCGATGTGAAAGACGCTAAAGATATACTGATCTTTAACTTTATAGGCTATACCACACAGGAGATCCCTGCCAGTCAGACGGAAAACCTCCGGGTAAACATGAAACCCAACAGCGGCAGCCTGGAAGAGGTTGTGGTAATTGGTTATGGTACAACGAAGAGAAAAACGAATACCGGGGCAGTAAGCTCAATAACTTCCCTCGAACTCAGCAAACAAACTGTCAGCAACCCGATAACGGCTTTACAGGGAAGAATTGCAGGGATGCAGATTACGCAGGATAATGGTTTACCAGGTGCCGGCGTAAGAGTAAGTATCCGGGGTGCGGCTATTGGTTTTGGGAACTCTGGTTTTATCCCTTTATATGTTATCGACGGAGTTCCGTTTACCTTATTTAACGGGCAGTCACCTGCATCCGACAACCTGAATGCCAATGGTTTTTCTGGTGCAAACGGAGCAATAAGCCCTTTTAGCATGATCAATCCTGAAGATATTGAAAGAATAGATATTTTAAAAGATGCTGATGCAACTTCGATCTATGGCTCAAGGGGATCTAACGGCGTTGTGCTGATCACAACTAAAAAAGGGGCGAAAGGAAAAACTGCTGTTAATGTTAATGTTTACAACGGCATCAGTAAAGTCTCTCATTTTATCCCAATGATGAATACGCAGGAATACCTGGCTATGCGCCAGCAGGCATATACCAATTCGGGCATAACAGCAACAACTTCAAACGCAAAAGATCTCACCGTATGGGATCAAAATGCCTATACCGATTGGCAGGACTGGGCAATTGGCGGTACTTCACACACCACCAATGCCTCAGCAACAATTTCCGGAGGTGATGCGTATAATACATTTTTGTTCAGTTCTAATTACCGTAAAGAAGGTACGGTTTATCAGGGCGACTTTGATGCAAATACCTTTTCGGGCCGGCTAAATGTAGGCCATAAAAGTACGAATGGCAGGTTTAGTATTGATGCCTCGGTAAATTATTCGAGCATGAACACTACTCTTCCAAATACAGATTTAAGTAGTCTGTATACACTGGCACCCAATTACCCTATATATAACGCTGACGGAACTTTAAACTGGACTTCGACTAATCCGCTTTCCTATTTATCCAATGTAACGAAAGCACAAACTACAAATCTGATTTCCAATGTAAACATCGCTTACAAAATAATAAAAGGCTTAAGTGTTAAAGCTAATCTGGGTTATACTTTGACCAGCTTACATCAAACACAGGTTATTCCTGCGAGTGCACAGAACCCGGCAAATTCACCGGTCAGCACTTCAAGGTATGCAGATAATGACAATTCAAATTACATTATTGAGCCACAGGCAGAGTATCTGACTACAATCAGTAAAGGTAAGTTACAGGCTTTGATTGGGACTACTTTCCAGCAAAGTAAAGCTACAGGTGTTTACTTAACGGGTACCGGCTTTAGCAACGAAGCACAGATATACTCCTTAACATCAGCTGCTAGTGTACTTACCACCAGCAATGCCAATTCCAGCTATAAATACAATGCTGTTTTTGGCCGCTTAAATTACAACTGGGATGAGAAATATATCGTCGATGCGACTTTCAGAAGAGACGGTTCTTCACGTTTTGGTCCCGATAATCGATTTGGTAACTTCGGTGCTCTTGGTGGATCCTGGATATTTACCCAGGAAGATTTCATGAAAAACGTCGCCTTTCTGAGCTTCGGTAAACTTCGCGCCAGTTATGGCATCACCGGAAATGATCAAATTCCAAATTATCAGTATTATACTTTATATAATTCTACAGGTTCAACCTATTCTTACAATGGAACATCAACAGCATATGTATCCAATATTGAAAACAAAGATTTGCACTGGGAAAAAACTAAAAAACTAGATATCGCTGCAGAACTTGGCTTTTTTAAAGAACGGATCCTGTTCAAAGTAGATTTTTACCGAAACCGCACCTCTGATGCACTGAACTATATCAGTTTGCCTGCCCAGAGCGGCACAACCAGCTACCTGGGCAATGTAAATGCACAGATTCAAAATAAAGGCTGGGAATTTGAACTGAACACCACCAATATCGCAAAAGAAGATTTCAGATGGACAACAACACTGAACCTCACCTTAAATAAAAACAAATTACTTTCATATGAAAACCTGGCTATATCGAGCTATAAAACCAGCCTTGTTATTGGTGAGCCGGTTAACATAACCAAACTCTATCATTATACAGGGGTGAATCCGACTACAGGATTGCCAACTTTTCAGGACTTTAACGGAGATGGGGCTGTAGCGTTTGCTGACGACAGGTATATTGCAAAATACGGACATCCTTATTATGCCGGCATCACAAATAGTTTTACCTATAAAAGTTTCCAACTTGATTTCACCTTCCAGTATAATCACCGTTACGGTTATTTAAACACGGGTATTGCAAATAATTACAATCCATTTGGTTATAACTATACCAACCAGACTACAGCTGTTTTAGACCGTTGGATGGCAGTTGGTGACGTTGCAACTTTACCCGCAGCTGGTGCTGCTTATAGTGGCGGGTATTCCACACTGACAAGTTCCGACTATAACTGGGGTGATGCCTCTTACCTGAAACTTAAAACGGTAAGCCTGAATTATGCATTACCAAAGCCCTGGATCCGGGCGCTGAAGATGTCTAATGCTACCGTCTATTTACAGGGCCAGAACATCTTTACTTCCGCTAAGCAGAAATATACATTCGATCCCGAAACCACGGTATCCGGTACAGGAACAGCTTTAGGTACTGGCCAATATTCAGCATTACCACAATTGCGTACTATTGTTATAGGATTAAATTGTTCATTTTAAATTAAAGTAAATTATGAAATCAATATATATATCTGTTAGAAATTTACATATAGGTGTGATGATGACAATAGCTTTACTGCTATCATCATGTGAAAAATATGTCGACCTAGACGTCTCACCTGATAAATTAACTGTTGAGGATACCTATTCTACTGATGCCTCTGCCACAAGCGCTGTGCTTGCCTTGTATTCTTATTATCCGACAACTTACTGCGTGGGATACTTCAGTTACCTGGGCGGCATCTATTCAGATGAGCTTCAGTATACTGGATCAACAGCAGAACTGATGCAATTTGGCCAGTCTTCCGTATCAACTACAAACAGTAATAATGAGAATTATTTATGGATTTACCCTTTTCAGGTGATCAGGCAGGCTAACTTAACCATAGCCGGAGTAACCAACTCTGCGACGATTACAACTGCTGCTAAAAATCAGTTGCTGGGCGAATCTAAATTCTTCCGGGCATGGCTGAATTTCAATATGGTCAATTACCTTGGAGATATTCCTCTTGCTGTAAATACTTCAGAACTTGAAAACGCCTATTTGCCGCGCTCTACCACCGAAGCGGTGTATACACAGATTGTGAGTGACTTAAAGGATGCACAAAGTACCTTACCTGAAGCTTATGCCGGAACTGCCGCCATGAAACTGAGGGTAAATAAATGGGCGGCGACTGCATTGCTGGCAAGAACCTATTTATATCAAAAAGACTATGCCAATGCTGAGGCGCAGGCTACACAGGTAATTAGTTCTGGTGTGTACAGTATGACTGCTTTAAGCAATGCTTTCATTAATACCAGTACTGAAACCATATTACAGTTTAGCACCTTATATGGCGCTTCTACTTTCGGAGGAACTTACAGAACATCAGCTGCTACACTCACACCTCCAACTTACGTACTGCAAGCTGACTTTATGAAATCTTTTGAGACTGGTGATAACCGTAAAACCGCATGGGTCGACTCTATAGCTTATAATGGTGTAAAATATTACCGGATATTAAAATACAAACAAAATACGGCAACCGCTACGGCAACCGGAAATGAATATAACGTCATCCTGCGGTTGGCTGAGCAATATCTTATCCGTGCGGAAGCGCGTGCACAACAGGGAAATATTACCGGTGCACAGGCCGATCTGAACGTGGTAAGAACAAGAGCCGGTTTAGCCGGAACAACGGCCGCCAGTCAGCCAGACCTGTTAACAGCTATTTTGAATGAAAGGAAAGTGGAGCTCTTTGGAGAATATAGCCAGCGCTGGTTTGATCTGAAACGCACAGGCAAGGCTGACGCCGTAATGAGTGCTTTAAGATCTACCTGGAAGTCTACCAATGTACTGATGCCTATCCCTTATAATCAGATCTTACTCAATGATAAGCTGACTCAGAATCCAGGTTACTAATTGTTAAATTTTAACCTGTTAAACTGATTTTACCAGGTCTCATCTGCTCATCCAATATTAAAGAGGAGGCATTGTCCTCCTCTTTCTAAAAAACATCCTATGAAACCGTCATGAGCTTACAGCTCACATAACGAACCGAGTTTGCGAGCTCATGAATTCAAATAAAAAACAATATATACTAATGAAACCATCATGATTTTTCAAATCACATAACGGAATTAATATAAATCATGATAGCTTCATCACCTTTAAAAAACAATA
>JAATFQ010000161.1 GCA_015655115.1 Sphingobacteriales bacterium | reverse complement strand
GCATCGCCCGACCAGATCCAGCGGTCGCGCTTAATGCCATCGATAAAAAACTCCCTCGTATTGAGGTGGAAAGTGTATTTTGCCACATCATAAATCTGGTTAATTTCTTCATCTGAACAATGGAAGTTTCCTTTATCGGTCACAGCTGCATATTCGTACAGCATAGAAACAGAATCCATCGTCATGCCGGGAGCAAGCTGCACATTTACATAGCGAAAAGCTTTAGTGAGCGTAGTTATAGTATCCGTTTTCTTGTTAAAATCCAGTTTCAGGCGGTCTAATGTTTCGCCGCTATCTAATGATAAAGCTTCTTCCTTTGACTCTCCGTAATAAATACCCAGCTCCCCTTTTCCTTTTACCCCATGGAGCTTCACGAAGCCAAAGGTCTCCTTACCGAAATCGAGCAGTACCGAGTTACCCTGTTTTTCTACTTTTTTTGCAGATACGGGCAGCGTTGGCAATGCGAATCTGGAGGGCGCCGCAGCAGGACTGTCGAAGTTCCATTGGGCGGCTTTTAACCAGGTGGTGCCTGACTGGTCAGATGCTTTTCCAGATTGGTCTATCCATTCTTTATCTTCATAAGTCACCAGCCAGGTAGAGTCGGACACTACCGTTTTGCCCTTTACAAAAATTGCAGGTACTTTATCCTGGCTGTACACCTTCATGCTAATCCTGTGTTTCCCGGCAGGAATAGTCAGCTGCGTTGGATAACCGAAAACCGCTTTTCCATCGATCTTCACATTATACTGCCCTTCAACAAAAAGATCGGCCACCTCCCCTTCTTTTAGGTCGAAATCCTTATGAAAATCAATCAGCACATAATGGCTGTCAAATTTCCAGAACGGAGGAAGGAAAGTACCCCGTTCTGTTCGCCGGGACTGCATTTTATTGCCCAGCCACACTTCAAAATCTCCGGGATACCAGATCCAGGTAGCTTTAGATTGGGCCATCACTCCTTCAGCAGAAAGCAGTAAGACAAAGAGTAACACAAAAAGAATTCTGTGATAGATGAAATTGATCATTTGAATACAGGTTATAAATGGTTATTAATTAATTTTTTGGTACCAGAGCATGGTTAATTTCCCAATATGCAGCTGCAGGGGCAATATCTTTCAGCAGAAAGCGGAAGTCAGGCTGTAACCCTGCGGCACGCTTAATGCTATCGGCCACCATCGGCCCGTTATTCTCCCATACATTGCCAGGTCCATTTGCATTTTTCAGGTATTTATCACTGGGTGTCCAGTTATTTTTAACAGTAAAAAAAGAAGAGCCCTCATCTGTATACAGATAAAACCAGTGGTTAGGATCATGCGCATATGGGGCCTTATAAATACTATCCACATAATTTTCTTCAATTACCGAAGCAGGCTGTGCAGAGAGCGTATAAATGGCAGATACATCATACATATGTCTGGCATACCTGTGAATTTTATTGCCGGCAATGCGGTTGTTCATGGCTACATTAACTGTTTTTGTCCAGCCCCAGCCTACTGAAATCCCTGAGTAGGATACCTCGCTGATATCGTTATGCTCAATATTTATCCCATTCATATAGCCCGCGCTGATGCCTAATGTACCCCAGTCCTCATTCGTGACATCGGTGATCAGGTTATTGCTGATCAGCAAATTCCGGCATACCTCGCGCAGGTCTGCCGGTTGATAAGGAAAGTGGACTTCATGTGTTGCGTCAGAAAATACTCCTGCCTGAATGCCCGAGCCTGCAATGTCTTTAAAAACATTTCCAATGATCACATCATCATGCGTACCACGCTTATAATCCAGTCCGCAGGAACCCATATGCTGAAACCGGCACTGCTCAAACCGGGTATGATTGGCGAAGGTAACCTCTACAGCTGATGGCGGGCGACCCACCCAGGCCTGGTTCTCCAGTGTTTTTTTATCTGCCGTTCCGGGAACTTTTAATGCATAAGCGTCGGTCATGTACATGCCCGACTGATGCGGCACATGCCCTTCTTTTGATGGCCTTAACCAGGTAGTGTGTTCAAAGGCAATCCCCCTGAAGGAGATATAAGCTACAGGGCGGTCTATCGTACCTTCTATTTTCAGTACCGTTTCCAGTACTGGCACTGTAATTACAGCCTTTTGTAGATTTTCGTTTTGTTTAGGCCAGTAATACACCTTTTGGTTCATCTTATCCAGGAACCACTCTCCGGGTTCATTTAAAAACTGGATAGCATTGCTCAGATAAAATGCAGAGTTGCCATCTTTTTTTGAAATCCGTGGTGCCGGCCATGGGTGTTCCGACTGGATACGGCTCTCTGGCTGCCAGAAAGATAATTGGGCGCTGTCACCACGGAAGTATACCGACCTGACCCTCAATACCGCTATAGACCACCACTGGTGTATAAACATTTCCAGCCCTTTCGCCTCACGCAGGTCTGCCGCAGGTCTGGGAATCCAACAGGTTTGCGCTTCATGGTCCCACGACAAGATGCGGTTCATCACTCCAGCTTTGGTGTCGCGGGAGCGCACTGCTTTTTCGTTATTCACATATAGCTGCCTGAAATCTATCACCTGGTCGCCCGACAATGGTGCATTGGCCACCCATACCTTTCCTTTAGCTGCTGCTGGTAATCCGGCTATTCCGCTTCCCGCTTTCTTCCAGCCCCTGATCTGTATTCCTCCACTTAAAACCGGCTTTTCGCCAGGTATAGATTCGATTACTGTCCCGCTGACCGGGCTGCCCGAATCCTCGGGCCTTAAAATTATAGGTTCGTTGAGCTGGTAAGTTCCGCCGCCGACATATATATGTAGCCCCTGCTGTATTGCAGGGTCTGCGGTCCGCCGCATTTCCCGGGCTTTGCGCAGTGCCATATCCAGCGTTAAAAGAGGTGCATCTTTACTACCTGAATGGGTATTGTCACCCTTGGTGGAAACATAGATTACTGCCTTGCCAGATTGGGCCTGAAGCTGTATTGTGCCTGGAAAAATCAATATGGCAACAAAGAGAATTTGCCTGGATATTTGGTTCATTTCTTAGATTTACTGGATAGATTAAAATTCTTAATTATAAAAAGCGTTCAATCACGCGGAAAGATAATTATGATTTTCTATCAAAAGCCCAAGTATGCAAAGATTGAAGAAGAGTTGGACAATATTTCATACTCAGCAGCATTGGAATGGCTGAAAATTCCAACTGAACATCATTAATGGACAACTCAGCTTCGGGACTCATCTTTTTGTGCGACATTTCTTTGTCCCTGTACTATAGTACAAGATTTAACAATAGTACTCCTCCTAAACCCATTATAGAAACAATACTCTCCATTATGGTCCATGTGCCAAAGGTTTGTTTGAGCGACAACCCAAAATACTCTTTAAACATCCAGAAGCCTGTATCATTTACATGAGAAAACATCAGGCTCCCGGCACCCACGGAAAGCACCATCAATTCAGGGGACACACCCGGACCTATGAGCGGTATCACCATTCCGGACGCAGTTAAAGCGGCAACAGTGGCCGACCCAAGGGTAATCCTTAACAGCGCAGTGATCAGCCAGCCAAGGAATAAGGGCAACAGTGCCAGTTGGGCGGAAAAATCTTTCACGGTATTGCCCACCCCACTGTCTACCAGCACCTGCTTAAAAGCACCTCCGGCCGCAATGATAAGGATGATCATTGCAACGCCTTTCACCCCTTCTGTGCAGGATTCCATAGCTTTGGCCATAGGTATATCTTGTAAGATTACCGTAACCACCACAGAAATAATCAATGCGATTGTAGGGTCTGATATAAATTGAAAGAAGGTAAGCATTGGCGTATCTGCTGCAAATCCTTCTCCAATGGTGCCGGCCGCAATAATAAACACAGGTAATAAAGCCACAAAAAAGCTTTTGAAGCCAGAGGGCAGGCTTTCATCTGATAAATAGGAAAGTTCTGCTGCTTTATCGAATGTTATATTTTTGATGATCATCCGCGGAAACAGGATACCTGCAATTATGGCGATCGGTATAGCCAGGCTCAGGCCCATTATTAAGGTTTTACCTAAATCTGCATGAAAAAGTGCAGCAAGAGCAACCGGTCCGGGATGAGGTGGTAAAAAACCATGAGTCACAGAAAGTGCAGCTGCCATAGGGATACCAATGTATAACTTTGGTAATCCGGTAGCAGAAGAAATTGCGAATACTAAGGGTATCAGCACCACAAAGCCTGCGTTATAGAAAAGCGGGATGCCGACCAGTATGCCGGTAAGCAGAACTGCCCATTGTATATTTTTATATCCAAAGGAATGCATTAATATAGCCACAATCTTTTTTGCCGCACCACTATCCTCTATCAGCTTTCCCATCATCGCACCCAGGGCCAGTACCATGACCATGCTTCCCAGGGTGCTTCCAATTCCATTTGCAACAGTAGACATTACCTTTTGTACGGGCATACCGAGAAATAATCCCGTTAGTATAGCCACGATGAGTAAGGCGATCATCGGACTAACCTTCTTCAAAATAAGGATGAAAAGCAACGCTATGCCTGATAGGACGATGAGTAATGACATATTAAATATTTGGTTCAGCCCATTCAATCCTACTCTATTGATTGGGCATGGTTTCTTTTAAACTGGAGTATATCTTCTTAAAGATGCTAAAATTCTTTGAATAGATGGCCGTATTCGAAAGATCGGGCGTTATGGTCCTTGATATTGCGGCATTACTTACGGGATAATTGTTGATCAGGCCAATTGTCTTCATCGCCAGATAGGCTGCTCCCGTTGCTGAGGCGTCTTCAGTTTGTACAATGGTCACTCTTTTACCGATCATATCAGCAAGTACCTGAACCCAAACGGCCGACCGTATGAATCCTCCATTGATATAGACTTCATCAATATGATAGTTGTCGGTAATGGATTCCAATACATCCCTCATTGCAAAGCAAATCCCCTCTAAAACCGATCGCGAAAAATGAGCCTGCTCATGCTGAAGCTTAATCCCAAAAAAGACCCCGGAGCTTTCGCTATCCCAGATCGGCGCGCGCTCACCCGTAAGATAAGGCAGAAAAATCAGTCCCTCACTTCCCGCAGGTACAGCTGCTATCTTTTCAAAAAGTGCATCATAATCTGATGCCGACCCTTGCTGCCCACTCTGCTTTAACCACCATTGCAAAGCAATCCCTCCATTATTAATGGGGCCACCACAAATAAAGGTCTGATCATCGAGGATATAGCTGAATGTCATGGCCCCGCTATTAGGCAGAGGCCTGGGGCTGGTGATCCTTACTGCACCGCTTGTCCCGATGGTCATCACTGCTATACCCGGACTAGTGGCCATGCTGCCCAGATTTGCCAGGCAACCATCACTCGCTCCTATCACTACAGGAAGGCTACTTCTAAGAAATGGCAATCCGGGATGCTGATCAAGTACTTTTAAATAATTTGTAGGTACAGGTTCTGACAGCGATTCTCCACTGATACCAGCTATAAGAAGCGCTTTCTCATGCCATACATGTGTATTGATATCAAATAATCCAGTGCAGGAAGCTATAGAATGATCTATTTTAAATTCTTTAAATAGTTTATACCAGATGTATTCTTTTATAGATATAAATTTATATGTTTTACTAAACAGCTCCGGATCGTTCTCCCTGATCCAGATGAGCTTACACAAAGGGGACATGGGGTGAATTGGTGTTCCTGTTGAGCGGTAAATAGACATTCCCTCTTCAGTGGCCTTTAATCGATTGGCAATACCCGAACTTCTGTTGTCTGCCCAGGTGATCATCGGCGCTAATGCCTCCCCATTATCATTTACGGCAATCAAACTGTGCATTGCACTACTTAAGCTGATACAAAGTGGCCGGGAACCTGTTTTTTCAATAATATCCCTGATACTGTACTGGAATGCCTCCCAGATCTGGTCCGGATCTTGTTCGTGATAACCTGGTTTAACAGATTGAAATGAATACGTATAATTCGAGGCTTCAACAGACTGGCCTTCCAGGTCCACTGCCACAGCTTTGACACTTCCTGTCCCTATATCTATTCCTAAAACGTATTCCATAAGCTGAATTTAAACTGCAAGATAGAAGTTTTTCATTATCCGGCTTATTTTGTTGTGGAGGTCATCATATATACTTTAACTGCCAAAGTATCATTATTTTTAAGTTTAGCCAGAACGGCTTCATTAAATTCGTTGTTTGTGAGTCCGCTTTGCATCGAAACAGCTGAACCATTCCTGACTAAAAGATAATAAGCGAGAACAGGAAATCTCATTTGTGTATAATCCCCATAACCTACTCTCATTTCACTGATTATACTACCGCCAAATGGTATTACACCAACGACATGCTGATATTTAAAAATATCATATGTGTAATCGTTTTGATTTTCAGGCATAACAGAAGTCTGTTCCGAGGTAAAAAGAAACTGATCTCCGGATTGCGCCACTACAAATTGTGAGGTACTGTTTCCGTCCCCAAAAATAGCCTTCTCTTTGGAAGAAAAGGTAACGTATAATTTACCAATACCAGTAAAATTATCTTCAGCATGAAAGTATGCTGAATTTGCGGAGAATTCAGCGATCTTTTTCGTGTCTTTGATTTCACCGTTTTTAGCAAAAAGACGAGTACTGGAACTCACTTCAGCTTTTTCTGCATACAACCGTAAAGGGAAAACAACAGGTTTATCTTCCTTTTTGCAACCCGATATCACAGTTGTGATGTAAAAGAGATATATCAGTCCGGGCAGTACGTTATTTTTCATTAGTAAATATTTGTTTTTTATAGGTTATGAAGCTTGCATAAGCTTTATTCATCTCAGTTTGTAAGCGGTAAGCTTATGCAGGTTTCATCAGTAAATATTTGTTTTTTATAGGTTATGAAGCTTGCATAAGCTTTATTCATCTCAGTTTGTAAGCGGTAAGCTTATGCAGGTTTCATCAGTAAATATTTGTTTTTTATAGGTTATGAAG
>JAATFQ010000230.1 GCA_015655115.1 Sphingobacteriales bacterium | reverse complement strand
ACACCTCGTGTTTTAAAATACAAAAATCCCGGCTCAGCTTCGCTGATCAACATTGAAATTAAGGAATAAATTAGCCTCTTGAAGAAAGGAAATAAGTAAAGTGACACAATAACCCATCTCCATAAAAAATAGCGCAGCAGAGGCTTTAAATTTAAACCGCCCAATATCTGTAAAACAATACAAAAGCTTTGGTAAATGAAATCTATTATCACCAAATTCTATCAGAATAGCTGATCAGCTAATTACACCTCACCGATAAGCATAAAATCTACTCCGGAATAAACTATAAGTTAATCCGAATTCGGACTACTTACTTCCTATCTGAACTCACGTTAAATTAATAAAGCATCCTCTTCAGGGAATGCTTTATCACAGAATTTTGCTTAAAATGGAGTGTGGAAAAATAAGGCTCACCATGTTATAATGATTAGATCCTGAAATTAAGGGATACATAAGGGTACCAGCCTTCTTCAGAATGCCCTGCCAGCACCTGGAAAATAGTAAGTCCCGCCGGAGCAAAATAGATACCGCCACCCTGTCCCTGATGCCACTGGTCTGATTTCTCCCCTTTTATCCACACCCGTCCAGCATCATAAAAACCACTCAATCCGAGTTGTCCGGGCAGGATGTAACTTGCGATGTTAAACAGCTTCACCCGGGCCTGCAGATTATTAAATAACATATGCTGTCCGGCGAAACGGTTTTGCAGATAACCAAGCAAATTCCCTTGTCCCCCTAAAAACATGGACTGATAAAATGCAGGTTTGCCGACGCTTATTCCACCACCTATACGATCCGACAGGACAACAGTACCTCTGTGATTCAGCTTTTGATAAAAGGTAAACTCTGGTCTGATCTGTGCAAATGATTTGGAATAGTCATTTAATCCTGAATAGCCCTGCAATGATATACTTAAATAATAGCCACTGACAGGCAGTATCCCACCTACGCGTTTATTGCTAAGGAAATTTACGGAAAGACCAAGATGTGCCCTGTCTTTGTAAACTGTCGCACTGTCGTAAGAATTAATCTGGTTAACATTGTTTATAAAGCGCCCTGTATTTTCTGTAAGATCCAGGTGATAATATTGAAAAGAAGGGCCTACACTGATTGTACTTTGTTTTCCGGCAGACCAGCGCAGGGCGGGATCTATCTGAAAAGTGTTGTACCGGGTACGGTAGTACTTACGGTAATTGTCAAATTTCAGCAGTTCAGATTCATTACCACGACCAAAAAAATTAAGTGTATTGTCCGGTGCGTTAACTGCTGCCTGCACGATAAAATCTGCATTTCCCACAGCTTTGATCCACTCTCCACTGTATTTCACGCGGAAAGCACTGGTAGCAAAAGAATGGCTGATCATCATCTGCTGCGTATAATCATATGGCAATTTTTTGAATCCCGAATAATGGGTGTACTTAAACCCCACTCCAAGAAGAAAACCATCGTCCGCATTAATTGCAGCGGTAGCCAGCGGCATCCATACATTATACAGATTAGTGGGCACATAATTAGTATTCAGCGTATCATTGGAAATATGTTTATTGAACAGCTTAGCCTCCCCTTCAAAGGCGGCTGCCGGCGTATCGTAAATTTTAGCCTCAGCGGCTGTTTGTGCGGACCTGTAAACCTTATTCCCCTCTCCGCCTATCACTCTCAGCCTAATAGCAGAAGCAGCGTTATTAATTACGATCTGATCTTCTCCTTTAGCTGCGTACAGCCTTATTTCCTTTGTGATGCCAGCATCGTAGGTTTTGTCCATACTCAAGCCATTTGGTGCCCCGCTTTTATCCAGTTTGGTAACTACGATCCGCAATCCTTTCCCCGGCGCATCATCGATAGTAACCAGCTCATCTTTGTCACTCAGCCGGAGGTCAACAATCCTGTTGGCGAACTTATAGTAATCCATCATGGCTGCCGGAATATTGTTTCGGCGCGCCTTAAGCTTACTGAGGAGTACATCATGTCGCATGCCATACACTTCAGCAGGCAGACGTCGAAGTCCTGCCTCCAGCACTTCATCAGTTTCTGCTGCAACAAATTCCTTCGCGATGCGCATCCATTCATCTGCAGTTAACTGTGCATCGGGATAGGCATTCATAAACCTCGTTTTAAAGATAGAGAAACGTACACGGGGAATTTCACCCTCAAAATCGCCCAATAGCGGATCTATCCAGGGCAGGGTAGCTATAGAAGGAAAAAGACCTTCAGAAAGGTGAAATACCTGATCTCGGTCACGCGGAACTGCCTTATAAATTTCTTCTTTTTCATTTTTGTCACTTGCCCAGCGCCATTGGTCCTCGTGACGGTCCCAATCCCCTATTAATAAGTCCAGCATTCTTGCACGCAAAAAAGCCTTAGCATCAAAGCGTTTGTCATAGTTCTTATTCAGTGCTTTTAACATTTTGGGCGTATTGTCCGACTCTCCTGCTGGCTCACGCTCTTCAAAAAGGCACACCATACCGGCAAATTCTTTTGCATATTCTCCCAATGCAGTATCTTCGGCTACCACTCCAATTATAGGGTTGGCATGTGGCACATTCGCGACCGCTGCGAGTGGAGGTACTATTAATGCAGAAAACGGATGCTGCCCACTCATTGCATCGTCAAGCCAGTCTACAGCGAAAGTACCCTGCAGGTTTACTGGCAGCAATTTTTCTGGTGCCTTCTCCACACTGCGCAATACATATTCCTTCCCGTCTTTGTCGGCCAGGCGGAGCGATTTAGACTGCATGCCACCCCCCTCTTTAACTGGAATGAGGCCTCCGTAAATCTTCGATATCCTGATCATCGGCAGCTTTACTGCTGTTGCCCATTCTTTACGGTAATTTTCACCAAATAGCCAGCGATGGGCACCAGTCACCTGTTGATAGGATGGATGGACTTTTATAACTACACTATCTTTCAGCCCGGTTAGCAGCGATTTATCGCCTTCAGGAATATTTTGTGCATTGACTACTACCGAACTGATAATCAGGCAAGAAAAAAGTAATGTTTTCATCATAAACTGGAGCTTTGAATGATATGCTGGCTAGAAACTCAACATTTACTAAAATTTCATAATTTGAATTGCAAAATACCACAAAATACAATCATCTGCCAATTAAATTTATTAGCAGAATAAATGGTATCAAACAATATATGTGGGATAAGGCCAAATCTATTTTAAGCTATTAAAGAATTGCTTATTTGTTTTTTATTCGCTGAATTCGATACCTGGAAAGCTTTTGCTGCAAATAGGTTTTACTACGATGTAATTCAGAGGCGACCGACTGCTGTGCACTGTAAATCCCTCTGTTACCACTAAAGAGATAAGCAGTAAAACATCCGGCAGCAAAGAATAGCGAGTAGTCTGTACCAAATAGCTCCATTCCCATCACAGTACATGCAATAGGAGTATTTGTTGCACCCGAAAATACAGCAATAAAACCTATAGCAGCAAAAAGGCTCACTGGCGCATTCAATATCCCTGAAAGGGTATTGCCCAGCGTCGCCCCAATATAAAACAAGGGGGTCACTTCCCCACCTTTGAACCCTGTACCCAGAGTGATGGTTGTATATACCGTTTTCCAGAGCCAGCTCCAGGTATCCGCACCGCCATGAACAAATGCGGAGGGGATAGTTATGGCACCTGGATATTCCGCATCAATACCTAAACTGAGGTAATCAGGACGCTGTAGGAGTAGCGTCAGAAGGATAATAATCATCCCCCCGCATACCGGGATAAGCCATTTTATACTGAACAGCCTATTAAAGAAACCTTTAATTTGGTGGACCATTGTAGAAAACAACAGGCCCGAAAGTCCGAATATGACCGAGGCGGCTATAATCTTGCTGAGTAGAAAAAGATCAATAGAAAGATAGTCGGATAAGAAATAGGACGTTTTAGCTATTGCATCGATATGATAAGCTGTATGGTGTACATTCCATGCTGATACTGTTAAATCACCAACCAAACTTGCCAGCAAAGCAGGCAGGAGTGCATTGTATCTCATCCTTTCCAATGTGAGTACCTCGATAGCGAAAATTGCTCCTGTGACTGGGGTACCGAAAACAGCACCGAAACCTGCAGCTATACCTGCAATTAACATAACTTTGGTATCGCTGGCATTCAATCCGAACCATTTACCAAACAATGCCGCAATGCTGCCGCCTATCTGTACCGCGGTACCTTCACGCCCTGCCGAACCACCAAACAGATGGGTAAGCACAGTTGTGATTAATATCACTGGTGCCATATGCCATGGCACACCGCCCCCTTCCTGATGGATTTCTTCCATAATCAGGTTATTTCCCTTTTCAGATGACTTTCCGACGGACTGATAAATGAAGTGGATACCTATTCCTGCTAATGGCAGCAGGTAGAGCAACCACTTATAGTGAAACCTGAGGTGTATGGCTGCACTTAGCGCCCATAGAAAAAAAGCTATAAACGTACCAACCGCAATGGCCAGCGGTAGGATCAGCAAAATCCATCTTAGGATATTTTTTAATAGATGAAGTGACGAAATGTTAGTGTTACCCTTGTTGTGGGATATTTGAAAATTACTGCTGAGTACTGATTTTGAAAATTTCACCTACAAAATATTTAACATTGAGAAGCGGCATTGCTTGTCAATCAATCTTTGTAGGCGCCATTAGCTTTTTAAGGCGGTTAAGTCGGAAGACACCATTTCCGTACTGCAAATATAAAAATGTTAGCAGGATATACAATTAGAAAAGCGCAAATATTAAAATGTTCAGCTTTATCTGGAAGCAAAAAAATGGTGTCCGTTTCAGTTAAGGAGTAAATATCCCTGAAACGGACACCCGTACAATTAAAAAAATTAGTTATATCCCGGGTTCTGTAAGTATAATCCTGGCGTTGTTTGCAGTTCTGCTGCCGGCACGGGATAAATCACATAATTGGCTACAATCTCATTGATCTTGGTAATCCCATCAGCAATTCTCCATGCATTCATCCTGGTTACGGCCAGTCCAGACCTTACCAGGTCGTTCCAGCGCAGGCCTTCGCCAAGGAATTCCCGCTGCCTTTCATCCATTAATGTAGCCAGCGTCACATTCGATAGCGCGCCTACCCCTGCCCTAGCACGCACTTTGTTGACAATAGCATCTACATCGCCCTGAGTACCTGCGGCACCGTGAAGGATACATTCAGCTTTCATCAGTAAAACATCAGTGTAACGCAAAACGATAAAGTTGATAGGCCAGTCCGTTCCATTAGTTCCCTTTTTAGAGATATCAATATATTTTTTGATAAAAGGGCCTTTAGTATAGGTTGTAGCTACATTGAAAGCATAACGAACATCAGTACCGCTTACCGTATTGGTAGTATAAGATTTAACCAGGCTGGCAGTGACTGGGAAGGTACTTGAACCATAACCATTCCCATATGTATTTGAAAGCGGCACCGGCAGCGATGTCCAATAAGCTACCGGGGCCAGGTGTGAAGGAAATCCAGCACCATTGATACTGCTGGCAAATTGTACGTCAAACACTACTTCGCTGTTGTTCTCATTGCTATAAGAAAATATAGAAGTATAATTTTCAATAAAACTATAAGCACCGCCAGATATGATCTCATCAAACAATGCTGCCGCCTTGCTATATTCATTGCTGTTCAATCCGGGGCCGTTTATGCCATAATCCGGACCTGATTTAGTCAGATAAACCATTCCCAGAATTCCTTTGGCGGCATAAGAAGTTGCCCTGCCGATATTGATGGTGGAATTATTAACGGCATAGGTTGTGGGCAGATTATCCGCGGCATATTTCAAATCTGCTTCTATAAATGTATATACATCAGCGACAGGACTGCGGGGGATAGTATTAACCTCTGTTGCACTTTTTACAGTTGATATTATAGGCACTTGTCCATATAAGCGCAATAGCTGAAAATAATAAAAAGCGCGTAGAAACCTGCATTCTGCAGTGTACCTCTTCACTAAACTTTCATCACCAATCACACTGCTTTTTGTTTCCAGTGCCTGAAGCACATTGTTTGCATTGTATATACCATTGAAATTATTTTTCCATGCATTGGTAATAAAGCCCACAGTGGTGATATTGGGAGAGAAGTTATTAACGCCGTCCCAATCCCTGTTACCATCTGACGTAGCATTGATGTTATCACTTCTCATTTCGCCAAGCCATAGCGCCTGACTTGGATAGGCACTCAACTGTGCATATGCGCCATTCACCCCCTGTAAAAAGTCGTTGTTATTACTGTAGAAGTTTTCTGTAGTGATACTGGATACCGGAGTCTGATCCAGTTGTTTTTCGCAACTGACCATTAAAGCCAGCAGCGGAAGCATAAACAAGTATATTTTCGTTTTCATGTCAATCAGTTTAATTTAGAATCCAAAGTTTACACCAATAGAAGCCGTTTTACTTAATGGCATAGCACCATAATCTCCCGTTACTCCGTAACTGCTATTACCACTTACATTGGTATTCTGGGCTTCAGGATTCACTCCTCCAGTATATTTATCATGTGAAAAATAATTCTCCAAGGAAATGAATATCCTGGCAGAGCCAATATTAGGCGTAGGGATTAGTTTTTTCAGGTTATACCCCAATGTAATGTTCTGCACACGCAGGAAGTCAGTAGAGTATATCCAGTCGGATGTAACATGCGGATAAGTGTAGGAAGCGCCAAATTTACCTCTTACTGCATTTGGATCAGGGTTGGCGGTTGTCCACCTGTCTCTCCAGGTGCCCAGAATATTTGCAGTGGTACTACCTGAAAAATCTATTGCACGACCTAAATAGGATAATAAAGAGCCACCATGCTGCCCGTACATCTGTACACTTAAATCGAAATCTTTGTACCTGAAGATATTTGTCCAGCCCCATGTATATTTTGGTGTCGGCTGCCCGCCAACTACACGATCCGAAGCGTTAATCACTCCATCACCATTTGCGTCCAGGTATTTGGCATCGCCTACTGTCTGATTAGCTAGCTTGGCCACTTTGGCATCCGCAATATCTTCAGCAGTCAGGATCCCCACTACTTTAGTGATATAATAGCTAAAGGCTGGCAGCCCTTCTCTCAGCAGATAAGGTGCATTGCTGCCGCTATAGGCGGAAGCAATCTGTATATCGGCATGCGTCGGACCAAGATCTGTAACTGTATTTTTATTAAATGCAATGTTCGCATTCATAGACCACTGGAAATCTTTTGTCCTTACATTAATTGTACTCAGGCTAAATTCCAGCCCTTTGTTTTCCACAGCACCTATGTTCTGCAAACCGGCACTAAAGCCACTGGCAGATAAAACAGGAAGGTTCAGCAGCAGATCAGTATTCTTTTTCTGGTAAGCATCAAAGGTAAAGTTGATCCTGTTCGCCAGTAAACTGAGGTCTAAACCGGCATCATAAGTATTGGAAGTTTCCCATTTCAATGCTTTGTTAGCCAGTCCCGAAACTACCTGTCCTGTAGCACTTACAGGCGTATTGCCACCAAATACATAATTAGAGCCTACCAGGGTAGCGATAGAATTATAATCCCCGATATTATTATTACCAGATTTACCCCAACTCAATCTTAATTTTAAATCGTCAATGGCCTTTACGTTCTTTAAAAAAGATTCCTTTGAAATTCTCCATCCTGCAGAAACAGAAGGGAATGTTCCCCAGCGGTTTTCTTTGCCAAATTTCGAAGAGGCATCCTTCCTGATGGTTCCCGAAAGGAGATATTTATCTTTAAACGCATATTGTACCCTGCTGTAGTAAGAAAACAAAGTGTTATTACTTTCCGATGTCGAACCTGTCAGTGTTACCCCGGCGGCATTTGCAATAGCGTTATTCAATGTTTTTACGATATCATTCGCAAATCCGCCTGCTGTTTCCAGGCTCGATGCTTCAGTATGAACGATATTATAAGATACCCCTGCTACAACAGACAGCGTATGATCTTCGGCAATTGTAGTAGTATAGTTCAGGGTATTTTCATTTAGAAAATTCTGTTTCTTCAGTGTGAGATAAGAACCAGAAGAATTCAGTCCGGGGTTGGTGAGCAATGCTGCTGCTGCCCCCACAGTTACCTGGTCTGATGTATATTTCATTGTATTCCTGTCTACGTTATCATAGTTGACGGTCGACTTTAAGGAAAGCCCCTTCACAATCTCGTAGTCAGCATAGATTGAAGTCAGCAATCTTGAGGTTTTAATCTTATTGATCGCCGTTTCGAGAAATGCATAAGGGCTGATGAGTTTATCGCTTGCCCAAGTATATGTTTTATTGCCATACGCCCCCGTATTGATTCCAGCGGAACTTTCTACCACCGGCACCATTTGAGCCAGTTTCATCAGCTGGTTATCTTTACCTTCTGCCGGAGGCGAATTGTTAATAGAATAAGATGGTGCCAGGTTAATCCCGAACTTCAGCTTTTTACTGGCATTAGCTTCCACGTTAGCCCTCAGCCCATAATTTTTATAGTTGGAATTGATTAATGTACCATTCTGATCGAGGTAATTTCCTGAAATAAAGTAATGTACATTTTCAGATCCTCCACTGGCGGACAGTTCATATTTCTGATACACAGCTTTTCTATATACCTCATCCTGCCAATCTACATAGTCCAGACCGGGGTGCCCAGGCAAACTCCAGCGCGGATCTGCCATATAAGAGACATTGATATCATTCGCGCCAATACCTAAAATTGCTGCACGTTCTGCGTTAGTCTGCGTTACTGTCCTGCCGGCACCCGATTTTACCCAATTGCTGTTGGCCACTTCAGAGGCCATAGCCACCCATTCATCAGCACTCAGTACATCGAGTTTTTTGGCTACTTTACTAACCCCGGTAACGCCGTTAAAGCTGATTACAGGTTTTCCGCTGGTGCCTCTTTTAGTGGTGATAATGACAACACCATTCGCCGTTCGTGAACCATAAATTGCTGCCGCAGCTGCATCTTTAAGCACCTGCACACTTTCAATATCACTGGGACTGAAGTTATCCAGCGGACTCGAGGATATAGCTCCCGATGAACCCTGACTGGCTACATCCAGAGGAAAGCCATCAACTACGTAAAGTGGTTCATTTCCCGCAGTTATTGATCCGCCACCGCGGACAAGGATGCTCAGCCCGCTGCCTGGCATGCCTGTCTGCTGTCTTACCTGCACGCCTGGCATCTGCCCAATTAAAGCCTGCTCAACCCGGGTGATAGGTTTTTCCTGAATGTTCTTCGCATTGAAAGAGGTCACAGCGCCAAGGACATTTCCTTTTTTCTGTGTTCCATAGCCTACAACAACAACTTCTGTCAGTGCACTCTGATCTAATTCAAGTTTAATGTTTAGTAAAATTTGTCCGTTATATAGTATTTCTTTCGTTTTAAATCCAATATAACTAAATACAAGTGTCGGCTGATTGGTAGCTGATGCTATTTCAAAATAGCCGTCTTTATCAGTTGATACCACTCTCGCGGTACCTTTTATACGAACGCTTACCCCAGGTAATGGCAGGTTCTTCTCATCGTTTACCTTTCCCTTAATGGTTATTGCAACTTTTGTTTGGCTTCCTGTGGCCATTTGTTGATTTTTTGCGGCTGTTGATTGAGGTATGGCGATTGCCGAATGAATTTCTTTCGCATTAACCGCTGTAGAAAACTGAATAAAGGCAGTAAATGTTAGTATTAGTATTGACCTCTTCCCCGAAAAAATATCCGTAAAAAAAGAGACATAGGAGTCCATACCGGACTTTCCGGTTTTTTTCATAAATTTATCATGATTAAGTGAATAGCTGAGCCGGCTGCAACGCCAATTGATCGCCGGTTCTATGATCGCAATCTGGGGAAATACATTTTGTATTTCCCTTATTTTATACATTGTAATTATTTACCTTATTTTTTCCTCCTTTCTATCCTTCAACATATTGCTAAATGACAGCCTGCTACAAGCTAGGAACTATATCCTGTTGCCTGTAAACGCTATATATATGTACATGAACTAGTTCGTGTTAAAGATACAATAAGTTCTACAAATATAGTAGACTTTAAATGTTAATTTAACATTTAAAGTCTACTTCAGCTGGTAAACTTTCAGATTGTCTATTAGCTGGTTAGATTTTGTAGACCTGAAGCCGAAATAGCCCTCTTCCAGGACAGCAGGATCTCGTAATGAAAAATATTTCTGCTGGTTTACCCAGAACGAGACGTCATCATCCTGTACAACAATCTCAATATGGTACCACTTGTTCGCTTCCAGCAGGTGTGATGAATCTGTATATTCTGCAATGAGCTCCCTGTTTTCTTTCCCGTCATATTTACGGAAACGAGTAGTTTTATTATAGTTACCGCCCATGCCCACGTAATATAGCTGAAGATTATTGTAAGCTTCCAGCTTTCCATCTCTGCTGAAGAATGCAGCACCTGTCGGGTCTGATGCCATCCAGAATTGGTTCAGATCCGACAACCGGTCTTTT
>JAATFQ010000046.1 GCA_015655115.1 Sphingobacteriales bacterium | reverse complement strand
CGTGATGGCCATGCCCCATAATAAAAACAGAGAGGTAACAAAGACTAAGGTAACTACGTACTTTTTATCCGTAAAAGATACTTTTTGTGACATGCTTGGATTTTTATGATATTTGGTTAGTGATGTTAAGATTACGAAATTTTTTCAATGATTCATATAATTATTTTTCCTGCAACCAGATTGCCTGTCCGCCGGAAGCCTGCAGCTTAACTTCGAGAATAGTGTCACGTGTAATTTTTCGCGTAGTGATGCCTACCTTAGTGGCCGTTTTCACCTTATCATCATCACTATAGATCTTCGCGGTATATTGCTTTCCTTTCGGCAGGAAGCCGAACCGGATCTTTACATTTCGTGCCGATGTGTTTGTGATCGTACCTATAAACCAGTTCTTTCCACTTCGCCTTGCGGTACTGACATATATCCCGGGTGCACCCTGCAATACCCGCGTCTCATCCCAGGTAGTCGGTATGTTGTCCCAGAATTCCAATTCAGGCTCATGATTATAATTAGCCGGCTGATCATACCAGTACAGGGTTTGCAGGGGACTGAAATAAATTGCTGCCAGCGCCAGCTGGTGGGCGTGTGTGGTTTTAATCCTTTTGTCGAAATAACAGATCGTATAATCTGCTGCGCCTGCCAGGTAACGTGTAAATGGCATCACCGTATTATTGGTC
This sequence comes from Sphingobacteriales bacterium, assembly GCA_015655115.1. GTDB lineage: Bacteria > Bacteroidota > Bacteroidia > Sphingobacteriales > Sphingobacteriaceae > Pedobacter. The sequence continues at coordinate 14,996 of JAATFQ010000046.1, read as the reverse complement.
GCATCAGGCATTTCCTCATTGCCACGGATCCCTTCAGCGGTCATCAGGTTTGGCCAGGTGCGCTGCTCACCTGTTGGGCGCCAGTCGTCATGTATATTTACCATGATCCTGCTGGCCGCCGCCTGACGGATGGCCTTCTCTATCCAGGTTGTCCACCGGTGCGAACCCGACTGTACAAATCCGAATTTCACACCTGCAATGCCCCATTTTTTGTAAATACCGAATAAACTGTCCGTCTGCATTAACAGTGCCTGCTGGTTGACATACAGCCACACGCCTACCCCTTTTTCCTTTCCATATTGAATAATCCCCGAAAGGTCAAAATCGGCAATTGCCACTTTTGAGGCATCAGAATCAAAGCTAAATGCAGGGCCATACCATTTCCAGTCGAACAGGATATACTGCAGATGACGGTCGACCGCAAAATCGATGTTATTCATCGCATCTTTGGTCGTCTGCGACATCACACGCATAATCTTTCCTGGTTTTATCCAGCTATCCTCTTTAATTCTGGAGGGCTCATTGAGATTTAGAATCAGCTGGTTATTTTGCGCAAGTTGTGCCGCACTCTCCGCCACCATGATCACTCTCCAGGGTGTTGCCAATGGCGAGATCAGATCTGCAGGCGTAAACATTGAGGTTACAATCGTATTGCGTTTAACGGTGCTCAGCTTAAATTTAGTACGCGAATAATCCACCAGCTGCCCTTCAGCTAAAGCAGCATACAGCCCGTTTGGCAATTCAAGTGTTAAAGGACGTTCAGCCTCACCGTCCCAATTCACAAGAGGCAGCTTTGCATAAGGAGCCTGTGCCCATTTTGCTACCCATGCCTGCGTTCCTTCGGGCATCACAAACTCCGCATTTTCGGACATGATCCGGTAATAAGTTCCTTTTTCATTTTCAGGGAAGTAAAAGCGGATGGCTGCACCTTCATTATAAACCCGCAGCTCTATATTCATCCGGTATATAGGATTATCATCCTTTACCGTTTCCACAGTAGCCATATGATAATGATCACGGATCACGGAATTTTCGCCATATACGGGCTTCCAGGAAGTATCTTTTGCTGCCTCCACTATCTTTTTCACCACCAGGTTATCGAACCATTTATCCTGTTTGTCCACCTTCAGCGCCATTGCACTTTCAGACAAGTGATTATCCAGCTGAAGATCAAGCACAGACTCACTGATTACCGCCTTGCCTTTATAGGTTAACTGATAATAAAAAGTACGCCGAAGCGCCCCGTTCTGTTTCTGGTAGAACCTGAGTGACAAATTACTGTCGGGAGAAAGAATAGTTTTTTCTGATCCGCTGACAATCTCCTGGGCATGTATACTCCCGCACCATAGCGCGATCAAAAAAATGGGTATATAGATGTGATGAAGTGAAATCATAATGGTTATGGTCTGTTACTGCGTGTGTTTTTCAATTGCTTTAACCGCAGTAAAGCTTCGATATAATAGTAATCAGCATAAATAATTGCAGCGTCAATCTCAGACCCTGCTGGTTGATGTCCGGTGGAGTGCAACAGAAAAGCACTGTTCTTTTCCCGGCTCTGGTAACTTCCGGACGACAAGGACCTGAGCATTTTCTCTGCCTGTTGACGGTAGTAAGCAGCTTTGTCTTTATCCTTCACAAAGGTTGATAATTCCAGTAATCCCGAAGCTACCACTGCTGCTGCTGAAGCATCGCGGGGAGCATTTGGGATCGCCGGATCGTTAAAATCCCAGTAAGGAACCCCATCGTCAGGAAGATCCTTAAGGTATACATCACTGACCTTCTGAGCGAAATCCAGAAATTCAGGATTTTTTGTTTCCCTGTAACACATGGTAAATCCGTAGATCGCCCAGGACTGCCCTCTCGCCCACATCGAATGAGCAGCATATCCCTGATGGGTGACTCCTTTAATTTTCTTACCGGTATCTTTATTGTAAACTACCGCATGATATGAGGTAAAATCAGGGCGGAAATGATTTTTCATTGTTACTGTAGCATGCGATACAGCTATATCATACAGCTTTTTACTTCCTCCGTTTTTAGCGGCCCAGAACAGCATTTCCAGATTGATCATATTGTCAATAATTGTATTGTGCTGTGGCCATTCCATATTCGGCACAGCCCTCGGCCAGGAAAGGATCGTACCGACTTTAGGATTAAATAAAGTCGCCAGTGTATCGGCTGTAGCCAGTATGATTTTTTTATAAGCCGGATCATGTGTCAGCCTGTACCCGTTACCAAAACTGTTAAAGATCTGGAAACCCAGATCGTGGTCAGTTGCCTGGTGTACAGCAAGCGGGGCAAGCTCAAGGGAGAATTTATCCGCCTCCGCTTTATATTTTGAGTTGCCGGTACCTTCATAAAGATACCAGAGTATGCCCGACCAGAAGCCGCTGCACCAGTCGTGGTACCCTACAAAACGCCAGTCCCGCTGATTGCTGCTGATGCTCCTCGGAATATTCAGGGTATCAGCCGGAATTAGTTTCAAAGTTTTATCTGCCTGTACAGCACAGTAATGAATAGCTTTATCTGCGTTAACCTGGGCCTGGCAAGCGTTCAGCAGGAATAGAGATGCGGCTGATAACACTAAGTTTCTGAATATGGTCACCATCCGGATTATGATTTACGAGGTTTTGAACGATCATGACCATATTCCGCATCTTCAGCATCATCTTCAGGTTTCATTCCGGTCCGCGTTAGCTTATCTGTTATCTTCTGCCAGTGTTCTTCTATCTTTTGAGACGAAATTTCATCTTTTCTGAAAGAAAACGGCAGTTTTTCTTCGTCTTTGGTATTCGAAGGTCTCCTTGTCTTCATAACCATAAGACAATAGAATTTCAGTTACATACTCCTGATATCAATAAATATTAAAAATAAATCCTTTTATACGATCGCAGAATAACAATGATTAGCAATTGTTGGCTAAAATAAGCGCATATGATTTCCCTGTGATCAGAGAAATCTCATAGAGATTGAAATCAAAGCAATTTTGAAGGTAAATAATTTCCCGGTCAAGCGGGGAAAGGCGGTTAAGTAATAAAAGCTGTGTTTCAAAATCATCCGCATCAAGATCCTTTGGTTCAAACCGGATAACGGGCTGATCAAAAAGTAACTCCTCAAAATCAGACATTCCTGAATTCAGTAAAAACGATACACAGGCCATACGTACCAATTTAAAAAGTCTTACCTCTATTTCTTTTTCCCTGGCTGGAAAATGCACATCACGCCAGGCCGCGACAAAAACGTCTAGCAGGATGTCATCCGCTATTTGTTCATTGCGGACTAAAACAGACGCATATTTTAATAATTCAGGATAAAACAACCTGTGAATTCTTTTAATATCAGCAGCGGCTACATGATCCTCTTTCAAACCACCGTTTTCTGACGAGGACACTTGTTGAAGATCAGCCTGTTTTTTAAATAAAGATGCGGGTTGTGACATTTTATACTATTTGGTTATTCAAAAATATAAAAGCTAAACCTGTTTAGCAAGCAAATACAATTATTTATTTCATCGCCCTGTCAGCCGATCCAGGTATATAAAAATTATTAAATAGCACACAGGTATCGTTAAAACTGCCATCTCTGGCCGGGGCTTACCCGCTGTTAACTATAAAATAAAAAAACCGATAACAATTAAGTTACCGGTTCTAAAAAGGAAGATAACAATCTATCAATATTTAATATATCCAGGATAATATTTAATATCCTGGAATTTAATACCCCCTGATTTTAGTAGCCTGGATTTTGTATTAATGATGAATTTAAAACCAACTGGTCATTCGGTAAAGGGAATAAATAGGTTTTCTTAGAAAACTTCCTGTTGCTTGCCGGATCTAGTATCAGCGCTCCGTTTGCTGGATCGATACCAAAAGGATAAGCAGAGGCAGTGTAAACGGGCTTATTATTGGTCGGATTAACAGCTGTTGCGGCTTCTGTAGCTACTCCTTTATATACCATTACCCAACCTTCGATAGCTTTATTCAACTCCGTTTCAGCTATGCCCCATCTTTTTAAGTCATCGAACCGGCTATTTTCCAGATAGAGCTCCAAGGCGCGCTCCCTCCGTATTTCTCCCAGCATCGTTAAACTGGAATAAGGAGCAATTAAGGCATTGGTTAATGGTGCCACATAGTTTCTTGCACGGATTTTATTAATAGAAAGATTAAGGTCTGCATCTGAAATAGAACCATTACCCAATTCACATTTAGCTTCTGCATAAATCAGATAAACTTCAGCCAATCTAATTTGCGGATAATCGTAAGACTCCTGAAGGTCTGCCCTTAAAGGGTGCTCTGAAACCCATTTACGATTTGCATAACCAGCCCTCACTCCTGTTGAAAGGTCCGGGTAAAATGGTGCAATCAGCGTCGGAAAATTAAATAAATTGATATAATTGGCTTTAGTGTAATCTGCGCCTGTACTTGCACCCATAGACCAGTATTTCTTTTTGGGGATATTAACGAGTGTTCTTAAACGCCATTCACGGTTATCAAATTCGTCTGTCATCTTTGCATATCCCTTTGCCAGCGGTGAGACCGTAAAAGGAAGCCCATCGGTGCATAGATATATATCCATCATCTTGCGGCTTGGTGCAGCACCCGGCAGCGTATGTGTTAAATTTGCATTTCCTTTCAACAGGTCGAAATCGTATCTGCTGGAAAGCAGATATTCTTTGTTACTGGCCTTTGTCAGACCTTTGGGATTGGACTTAGCATCCTCCAGCGTAAATAAATAATAATAGCTCAATGAATCTACCCCTTTAAACAGTTCAAAACTACCATCATTTATCACCTGAGCAGCCAGATTTGCCGCTTCAGTAAGGTATGCTGTGGTATTGTCAGCTTTTTTCTGCCCTGAAGCAAAATCAGTACTCTCGCCCACGTATTTTTCCCAGGTCGCCTCATAGAGCAGCACTCTTGCTTTAAATGCTTTAGCTGCCTGCTGACTCAACTGCCCTTTATCTGCTGCTGCAATAGCAGATTCTAATGGTAATCCCGAAATGGCGACATCAAGGTCACTCAATATCTGGGTGGCCACTTCATATCTTGAGTTTCTCGGCGCTTTTAATTCCGGACTGTTTACATCCAGTACTTTGGTCACAATAGGAACTCCGCCGAAACGCTTTAAAAGGAAGAAGTGATGCCAGGCCCTGAAAAAATAGGCCGCAGCAATATATGGCTTAATCCCATCTTTGTCTCCCGTATAAATTTCGCCTTAAGCAATCAGAATATTATTTGCCCTGATATAAGCATAGGGATTGATCCAGTATTTATCAGTTTGTGCAGTAGCAACGGCTCCTTGCCCATAACTGGAGATTACTGTACTCAAATCACTTCCGTTATCCACAAAATCATAGATATCACTGTTATAGGAGGAAGTAGAGCCTACAGGTCTGAAGCCCAACATTTTATTATAAAAATCGTTAGCAGCAGCTTTAAACTGATCTGGAGTGCTAAAGTAAACGTCCTCTGTTGCCTGGTCCAAAGGGTCCAGATCCAGATAGGATTTTCTGCATGCCGTAATCAGCAATGTCGACACAGCAATGAGTATGAATATATATTTGAAGTGTTTCATGATCTTTTTATTATTATTTTATCAAATTATAAGCTTATATCAAGACCCAGGGAATATGTTCTGATGAATGGATAACTATTATCCGCTGTTTCTCCCCTTTCAGGATCAAAGCCATCTTTAACAGAAGTAACTTCAAAAAGGTCATTTCCTGAAAAGTAAAACCTGACACGGCTCATCCGCATTTTTTCGGCTATTTTCTTAGGTAAGGAATAGCCAATGATGAGTGATTTCAATCTCAGATACCTTAACTGCTGGATATTTACATCATTGTATTGCCAGTTCCAATTATTTCTGTCGTTATCAAATGATAGCCTTGGATATTCTGCTTCCGGATTTTCCGGTGTCCATGTATTGCCGATATAGGAGGTGTTGACATTGAGATAATTTCTGAAAAAAGGTGCCCTGGCATTACCCCCGCGCAAAACATTCTGCTTTAACACCCCCTGAAAGAAAGTAGAAAAGTCGAAATTTTTCCACTGGAAGCCCAGGTTTGTTCCAAATGTATAGTGAGGATCCGAGTCTCCGGCATAATAAACATCGCCACTTCCCGGCTTCCCGTCGCCCGTCGCATTAATTACACCATTGCCATCCAGATCTACAACTTTCAGATCACCAGCTCTTAATTTTTTGTTTCCTGTTAAGACGCTCAGGTTGCCGCCAGTAATTGCAGTGTATTTAGCAGTATATTCATCTGCCTCAGCCTGTGTTTTAAAATAACCATCAGTTTTATAAACAAAAAGAGAGTTCAGAGCATAGCCTTGGCGCTGAGCCACTTTACCGGCTGTCCAGGTATCCTGTCCCTGCAGAGACAGCAGGTTATTCTTGGTATTGCTCATTAATAAACCGATGTTATAGGTTACTTCACCCGCTTTATCCTTCCAGTTTACAGACGCTTCCCAGCCTCTGCTTCTGAAAGTCCCTGCATTAGTGGTTGGTGCTGTTCCGCCCAGAACACTCGGATAAACAACATTGATCAGCATTCCGATATTTTTCTTTTCATATACTTCAAACGTACCGCTCATTCTGTTGTTTAGCGTTGCGAAGTCAAACCCAAGATCTTTATTCACCATTCTTTCCCATGTTCTCTGGTTAGTCGTGATTGAGCTCAGATAAGCCGTCTGCTGTAAAGCCGCTACCGTACCAAATAACGCAGTACCTTGTCCGATGGTAGACAGATAATCATAAAACCCTAAACTCGCCAATCCTCCTGTTTCACCATAACTGCCCCGGAATTTCAGATAATTCAAGAACTTAATGTTCTTCATGAAATCTTCAGAAGAGATAATCCATCCGCCGGATATGCCATAAAAATTGGCTCTTTTATATCCTTCATCAAATCTTGAGGAGGCATCGCTCCTGCCCAGTACTTCAAGCAGGTATTTTTTATCATAGTCGTAATTCAGACGGCCAACATATGAAGTCAATCCCACATGGTTTGCTGTGCCCGTATTGGTCTGGGTAGTCGTATTTGCAGTATTTAAGGTTGTTAAACCCGGGTATTGCAAGTTAGTTCTCGTTGCTGAAACCGCTTTATTATCGGTAAGCTCAGCTGTATTTCCCAGCAGCAGTGAAAAGTTATGTTTCTGCGCTATCGTTTTATTGTAATCTAAAAATACACCATAATTCTGGTATAAGGTATTGCCGATGGTCTCCGTAAGCCCGGCGGGATTATATTGTGTTGAAGTCACCCTTTCTCCGAGCCAGCTATATAATTTATAGGTCTGATTGTATTCCGTTTTCCACCCATCTCTTTTAGTTACGGCGGCGCTACCACTCAGTTTCAGTCCGGGCAGAATTTCGGCAGTCAGTTTGGCGTTACCACGAACAATACCTTCATTGTTTTTAACTATTCCACCGGCCTGAGTGGCTGCGACAGGATTTCTATAGCCGTAATCGTCAAAATAATCACCGTTTACATTGTATGTCGGAAATATCGGCGGATCGAAATAGCCATTACCAATACCATTTTTAGGACTCTTTACAAAGCGGTCATCAAATGAAATACCTGTTTCCAGTTTAACTTTACTGCTGATGATATAGTCGTAATTCAGACGTGCAGTATACTTTTTCTCCCCGTCGTATGCGGTTTTAAGGATAGATTTATCGTCAGAATAGCCTAAAGAGAAAGAGTATGAAGTTTTATCTGTTGCACCACGGATACTCAGGTTATTTTGCTGGGACATTGTATTTCCATACAGCTGGTCCTGCCAGTTATTATCACCATAATGCGTAACCGTTCCATTGGCATTAGTAAAATCGAACGATTCCCCGTTGGCCATCCTTAACAGATTCTCTTTAGTCCACTGTGGAAAATATTCAACAGGGGCATCTGTAACCGGATCTACCCGGTCCTGGGTTGATGTCTGCAGGTACATTTGTGCCCATTGCGACATATTCGCCCATGGCACCTGGATCCCAGGAGTATTTAAACGTAGATTCCCATTATAGGCAATCGTCATTTTACCTTTACCACGTTTGGTGGTCACCAGAATTACACCTCCCTGGGCACGTGCTCCGTAAATCGCAGCCGAAGCATCCTTCAGTGTAGTTACCGATTCAATATCATTAGGGTTCAGCTGGAAAAATTCATAATCACCAATTACCGGTACTCCATCAATAATAATCAGCGGGCTCACAGCAGCTATCGAAGATTCGCCCCTGATCCTGATATTCGTATTTTCATTGCCCGGGCGGCTGGATGTCCTTTGGATCACCAGACCAGGCACCGTTCCCTGTAAAGCCAGGGCAGTGTTTGTCACCGGACGATCCTTAAATACCTCTGCACCAACCGTCGATATGGCACCCGTCAGTGTTTCTTTTCTTTTTGATCCATAACCGACAACTACCACCTCATTCAGATCATTATCTGAAGATGAAAGTTTAATTTGCATAGGTTTGGTGAAATCCGCAGCCACAGTTACAGCGGTATAACCGATGCTTTTAATTTCAAGTACTGCACCTGCAGGTGCCTGTAAAGCGAAAGTGCCCTCTATTGTAGTTGCGCTTCCACTTTTAGCTCCCTTAATCGTTATACTTACTCCCGGAATTGGTTGATTTGTAGCTGCGTCAATTACTTTTCCAGATACCGGCCTGTTTTGGGCAAATATAGCCAGACTGAATAGCTGCAGTAAAAGAACGGAAAAGCAAACCCCTTTCCATTTGGTTCGAATAGTAAAATTCATCATAATCAGATTGTTATATTTGGTTTATCATATTTGACAGGGTCGTTGGCCTGTTATTGTTAAGACAATAACTTATAACAGCCATACTCTATATTTCTAAATTAATTTGCAGAGGGAATAAATTTGATTGCTCCGGCATGTTCGCCGATGTAAAAATCGGCCATATCACCCGTTTTATACCAGGCAGGCTTACCTGGCATATGATCTGTTATGGCTTCACCATTGATACGAAGATTTTCAAATACCACATTTTTAATTGTCCTCGATTCATCATACCCCGCAATTACCGAAAGATTGGGTTTCCTGCCGTTATAGCTAACATTCTTAAAATAGATATTTTCAATGCCTTTACCGGCAGAAGTATTGTACTTGCGGTTGAACATCACCCGTAAATTAACCAGTTGGCCCTTTAAAACATCTTCTATCCTGATATCCTCATAATAGATGTCACGTATTGTATTGCTATCCCCGGCATTCAAGGCAAGGCATCCCTGATAATCTATCTGATTTTCACGCTGATTTAATATGTCAATATTTAAAAACTTCATATCAGACAATACATCAGGGTTAGCGGAATCACCATGCGTACCAATCAAAATAGGATGGGCAACATCCGGCCAGAGCGTAGAATTTTTGACAGTAACATTTTTGACATCTCCATAATAGTTCCATCGGTGCCCATAGATAGCGACACAATCGTCAGAATTGCGCATAAATACATGATCGATAAGTACATCCGTACTGCAAAAAACATCCAAACCATCGCCCCAGCCTTCATAACTGAAAGATTTCAGGTTCCTGATGGAAACGTTTTTCGACTGACCAACCAGGACGCTATATTTATGAGGCAATACGATAGGTCCGTTTATTTCAACATTTTCTGAATACTCCACTGTTAACATATCATTTCTGGATCTGTTAACAGCAGCGGTGGATGTAACCACAACATCAGATTTTAAAACTTCCTTATCGCCAGAAATAAGCTCAGATAGCTGCGTTAGAATTCCATGTCCAAGAATATGTACATTCCGTTGATGACTTACGCTAAAACTTCCTAAAACAACTGCACCACCAGAAATAAATACGGTCTTACCAGAAGATAAATTCACATTCCCTACCCGATGCAACCCTGGCCCATAATAAAGCACATTTGTGTCAGACAATGATGGTTTATAGGTTTCTATTGCATTAGAAAAAACCTGCAGGTTATGGTGAATATCCCCATTAACTTCAACCGATACATACTGATTGCGCTTCAATACAAAACTGATCTTATTTCCTTTAATCTTCGGTTTAATGCCTAAAGCTAGCGGACGGATTTTAACATCTTTAATTGACCCCCCGTTATAAGCGACAGAAAGTTCAACTTCTCCGGAAGTATCAAAATAACAAAATGAAGTACGTTGAGGAATACTCTTACCTTCCTGCATCATTGCTACTTTCGCCAGATAGATAGGCAAGGACGACCATCGGCCGCCACCCATTCTTACCAATACTTTAAAATCCTGATTAATCAGCACACCTTCAGGTGCCTTGTGGGTTATTAATTGGGCATGTGTATAATCATGCAACATCAAAATCAAAAACGTAAGAGATAGTATTTTCTTCATGCTTATTCTTATAAATCTGAGTGCCTTTGATCATCATAATGATCAAAGGCACTATTTAATGAATAGACACAAATTAATGCTCGTCATACTCAGCTATAAATCATACTGCTGGTATTTAATATGAGTCATACTTTTTAAAAGAATAAATTACGCTTATTTAAAACAATAATTATGCTTATCCTGCGCCCAGCTGTTTATATCGGGCTGGTACATTCGCCGGTTTTAACATTTATAGTCCACGGTTTTGGTTCAGGAAGCCACAGTTTCCCATCACCAATTTCAAGCGGCATCCAGAGGTAACGTGAATCCCACTGTGTTTTTGGTCTCCATATATCCCCCATAAAAATTACTGAAGTGGTTTTTGACCCCACTATTTTCAGCATCAGCGTAGACTGTGCACCATATGTTTTGGTTTCCGGGGGAGCGATATCTTTAAATTCTGACCAGGGGCCTGATAAAGAAGTAGCTGTTGCATATTTATTGGGGTTAGCCTGCCATCCTGTAAGCGCAGACCCAATGGCATAATAAAGCCCTTTATAATGGACTATTGCACCACCTTCAAGCGGGGCTTTGATCAGACACACCTCCTTTTCGACCGTCAGATAATCATCAGATAACTTAGCAATATGAAAGCCTTTCACCGGACGGTCTTCAAAAATCAGATAAGCAGAACCATCGTCATCAACAAACTGTCCGATATCCCTGCTTTCCTGTCCCAGGGGACGAAAGCTTTTCAGATACTGGAAAGGGCCGGCAGGGTTATCACTCGTGGCTACACCAACCTGAGCATATTTATAATTGCCCTCCATCCCCTTCACCTGTCCGTCAATATGCATATACATCACATATTTTTTAGTCTTGCTATTATAAAAAACCTTTGGACGTTCCAGCACCCAATTTTTACCCAGCTGGTGGGGGTCCGTCATTTTCAAAGCGTCTCCTTTAAATTGCCAGTTCATGAGATCTTTAGAAGCATAACAGCTTACATAGCGGTAATTAGAATCGAGACCTTTCCTGCGTTCTTCACCATACCAGTAATACGTATTTCCCATTTTCAAAATACCACCTCCATGGGCCTGGATGTGGTTGCCGTTTTGATCAGGCCATAATTCGCCGGGTACAATTTTATTTTGTATTTGAGCTATACTACTTTGTGTTTGTGCTATACTACCGGTCGATGGTAATATAACCGGTAACATAAAGAGAAACATTAACCTCTTAAATAACTTTAAAATCATATTTGAATGTATTTAAATAGATTATACTACTGAGTTAAGCTACATAGATTTCAGAAAACTCACAAGTTTCCCTTAAAGTTTGTACGGCCCTGTAAACATGGTTTATAACCGACTGGTATTTAATACCAGTAATCTGTGTAATCTGCATATAGTCAAGATCCTGATAAAAACGCATATGGATAATCTCCCGTTGTTTGGCAGGTAATTTATTCAGCGTTGCCAGCATCAGTTCTTTAAGATCAGTGTCAAACTCATCAGACATGATCAGTTCTTCTTTTGAAAACTCCAGTTCAGGTGCAGGCATGGCATCAAGTTTTAATTCCTTTAATTGTTTACTTCTGATATAGTTTAAAACCATCGACCGGATAGACCTGAAAAAATAGGCTTTAACATTACTGATTGCTCCGATTCCAACCCTTCCCTGCCAGAACTTGATAAAAAGATCCTGCAGCAGGTCGTCCGCAAGGTCTTCGTCTTTAATCATTCTGACCACATAGGAGAATAAAGACAGATAGAGATTTTGATGAAGCAAAGCAAAAGCTTTTTCATCATCATTTCTCGTATTGTCCCATAAAAACCTCAATTCATCAACGTTGCTCATAACATATGCGTATTTGGTTGATACGAATATGGCGGGTATATGAAAAACAGGAGGGTACAAAATCGTAAAGAAGGGGTGCATTTTCAACCACCTCTATCTAAAGGCGTCAGAACAGCGAATTATCAGGTTTTAATCTTATATTTCTTGTTAAAAGAATGCCTGTGTTTCTTAATAAAGTCTGAAGGAGTCAGGTGGAACAGCTTAGAAAATTGCTTACTGAAGTATTTCGAATCGTTAAAGCCCGTTTGAAAAGCAGCTTCATTTACATTACAGGCTGTGTTGATCATGATCTCCGCTGCTTTACGCAACCTAATAAACCGGATGAAAGCACTTACAGACTGCCCGGATATTGATTTAACACGTTTATATAAATTGGAATGGCTCATACCGATTTCATTTGCCAGCGATTTGATTCCAAAATCTGCATCATTTAAGTGCCGCTCCACAATGGTGATACACTTATCCAGGAACTTTTTATATTCTTCTGATATCACAATGGTGTTGGATTGCAGCGTAATCTCATTATAAAAATAACTCTGCAGGTTATTCCTGTTTTTTAACAGATTAGCTACCCGGGCAACCAGGTAGTCCTTTTCAAAAGGCTTGGCTATATAGTCATCAGCTCCGCCTTTCAGGCTATTCAGCTTCACATCCCTGGATGAGCTGCCGGTCAGCAAGATCACAGGAATATAGGAAAGTGCGGGGTCCTCTTTGATCTTCATACACAATTCTATACCATCCAGTCCCTCCATCCTGTAATCGGTAATCACCAAATCTGGTAACTGTGCATAAGCAGCCTGCAGACCGGCTTCACCATTTTCAGCTTCATAAATGGTATAATCCGACTTAAAAACATTCCTGATATAAGCCCTGATGTCAGCTTCATCATCCACAATCAGGATCGCCTGTTTATCACTCACCAATTCTTCCTCTACATAATCCTCATCGGCATCGTTTATATGTATTGCAAACTCATCTGCAGCAAGTTCTTTTAGCAGAACAGACTCATCGTCGGCTCCGGGCTCTGCAATGGTGGTAGAAATATGTGCATGCTCTTTCAGCAGCTTAAGAAAAAATACCGTCCCCCTACCCGGTTCACTGTTATAATACAACTCTCCTGAGTGTGCTTCGACAAATTGTTTAGCCAGGTAAAGCCCTATTCCGAACCCCGGTTTAGAGTGGTTATCCGTACGCTTTGCCTGGTAAAAGCGGTCGAAGATCCTGTTTCCCTCATCTGCCGGAATTCCATAACCGGTATCGCTCACAGAGAAAAGTACTTCGCCGGCTGTTTCGGCAATCTCAATCTTTATAGTGCCCAGCGATGGAGTATATTTCATCGCATTGGAGATCAGGTTGAATAACACAATCTCGATTTTCTCGCGGTCTCCATAAATCTCCAGCTCCTTATTCCCGGCAACAAAATCATAATTGATCATTTTCACATTTGCCTGTTGTGTAAAACACAGATATACATCTTTACACAAGTTGTAAAAATTAAGTTTCGAAACGTTAATATGATCGGCGCCGGTATCTGTCTTCCTGAACAGCAGCAGCTGATCTACAAGGCTCAGCATCCTCCTGGCGTTCCTGTAGATGATATTCAGTTCTCTGTATTCTTCAGACCGGCCGGAGTTCAGCCGTTCGATCAGGTCTTTCACAGGATTGATAATCAGCGTCAGCGGTGTTCGGAATTCATGGGACACATTGGTAAAAAAGGTCAGTCTTTTTTCATTGAGCTCCTTTTCTTTTTCACTGATCATCCGCTCCTTCTCATGTTCTGAGCGTTCCATCTCAAATTCAGCCTTTTCCCGCTGTGCATTTAAATTGGCTATCGTTACTTCATACTTCAATTTGGTTTGTTTGGTCCGGTAGCGCAGGAACAGGTAAATTAAAGCAGAAATTGCCAATGTGTAGCTAAGGTAAGCCCACCAGCTTCTGTACCAGGGCGGCAGGACAACAATCCGCAGTACAATTTCCTTTTTACCCCATACGCCGTCTGCATTTGTAGATTTCACTCTGAAAGTATAATAACCTTCATCAATATGGGTATAGGTTGCCTTTCTCGTATTTCCCGAATTTGTCCATCCTTTATCCAGGCCTTCCATATAATAGGCATAGGAGATCTTATTTGGAGCAGCATATTCCAAAGCCGTAAATACGAATGAGAACACCGCTTTATCATAAGGGACCTTTATTTCGGTGATCAGGTCACCGGTGATGTTTGTTACATAAGAATGATCCAGTTCTATGGGAACATTATTCACATTCAGTCCCGTGAGGCTTAAATTAGGAGACGTCCCGGATGGAACAATTAAGCTCGGTTTAAAAAGGTTAAAACCCCGGACACCCCCAAATACCATCTCCTGAGAACTCAATCTCAGCGCTGCATTTACCTGGAACTGATTGCCCTGAAGGCCATCATTCTGGAAGAATATTTTAAAAGACCGTTTGGCCAGGTTGAATTTAACCAGCCCATTATAGGTGCTGACCCAGAGATTACCCGCCCCATCATCCACAAGTGAAAGCACTGAATTGCTGGACAATCCATTTTCCGTGGTATAACGGGAAGTAAACCTATTCAGATGGCGGTCGAACAATAACATGCCGCCACCTTCCGTACCCACCCATAAATTATGATTTACATCTTCATAGATAGCCCTCACCGTATAACCAACATCATAAAACCGGTGTTTCTTCCCTGTTTTGTCAATCTTTATCAATTGATTTAAATTACCTCCCCACAGTGTTCCTTTTGAATCTTCTGTTAAGGTAAAAAGATCGCTCAGGCGGG
>JAATFQ010000179.1 GCA_015655115.1 Sphingobacteriales bacterium | reverse complement strand
CTTACCGGAAACCTTGGTCCCGATGCTGCTGCAGGTGATATAGGTGGAATAGACCAGGGAACATCAGACTTTTTGCGCCTGTTCTGGAATTTGCAGGAGCTGACTACAGATGAGGCCGCAATTGTTTGGAATGATCCCGGACTGCAGGACTTCCATGTCATGAACTGGACTTCCACAAATATACTGATCAGAGGCCTCTACAGCCGTAGTATGTACCAGATCACCGCTGCCAATGAATTTATCCGTGAATCTACTGATGAAAAAATCAGCAGCCGGAATATCAGCGGCACCGATGCCGATGATATCCGCCACTACCGTGCAGAAGCACGTTTCCTCCGGGCATTTCAGTATTGGGTGCTGTTGGATATGTTTGGTAATCCTCCCTTTGTGACCGAAAATGATCCTATTGGTAAATTCATTCCTCCACAGACCAAAAGAGCAGATTTATTCACCTATATAGAATCTGAATTAAAAGCAATAGAGCCCCTGTTAGTTGCTGCGAAACAAAACGAGTATGGCAGGGCTGACCAGGCTGCGGCACAGGCACTACTGGCAAGGTTGTATCTCAATGCCGAGGTTTACCTGGGGCAGGGGAAAGGCCGTTACGCAGATGCTGCTACCTATGCACAGAAGGTCATCGCTGATGGCTTTAGCCTTAACCCGAGTTATAAAAAGCTATTTATGGCTGATAATAATTTAAACAACCCTGAAGTAATATTTTCAATTAATTACGATGGCGTAAACTCACAGACTTATGGTGGAACAACTTACCTCATCAATGCTGCAGTGAGTGCTGCAATGGGGCCTTCTTCCTTTGGTATTAAAAATGGAGGATGGGGAGGTATGCGTTCCACTAAAAACCTTCCGTTATTGTTTAGCGATTATAGCGGTAATACAGATACACGCGCCATGTTTGCGGGCAGTAAGCTGGAGATGGATGACATCACGGTTTTTACTGATGGCCTGGCAATAGCGAAATTCAGCAATATGAATTCTGACGGCACAGTGCCGGCATCAGCAAATAGTGTGTATACCTCAACGGATTTCCCCTTGTTCCGTTTAGGCGAGATGTACCTCATCTATGCAGAAGCCGCAAAACGCGGAGGAGGCAATGAAAGCACCGGACTGCAGTACCTGAATTTGCTGCGTGGCAGAGCTTATGGCAATAGCAGCGGGAATTTAACCAGCTACACCTTGAACACTGTACTTGACGAAAGAGGAAGAGAATTGTATTGGGAAGGGTTCCGCCGCAGCGACTTGATCCGTTATGGCATATTTACAGGCGATACCTATCTGTGGCCATGGAAAGGCGGTACTAAAACAGGAAAAGGAGTAGAGTCTTTCCGTACCCTATTCCCGATACCTTCATCAGATCTGATTGCTAACCCAAATCTGGTCCAAAACACCGGATACTAACATTTTATTATGAAACCAAAGCTAATACCTCTTATAATAGCTGCAACAGCACTGTTTATTATATCTAGTTGCAAAAAAGATTTAGTGCAGGTTACTGCACAAACAGGTACCGCTGCCACATTGAAAGCATCGGTAACCTCGGTAGTGCTCAGCGTGGAGACCGCAGGCGAACAGGCTGTAGCATTCAGCTGGGATAAAGCAGACTACAACTATAATGCCGCCATAAAATACGCCCTGCAGATTGATAAGAAAGGCAATAATTTCGCGGCGCCTAAAGAATATGGCATTGATGCCTCCATGTTATCACAGGCATTGACCGTCGGTGATTTAAACAATGCATTGGTCTTGCTGGGCTTCACGCCTAATGTTGCTGCCGACATGGAAGTAAGGGTAAAATCGCAGCTTGCCACTAATCAAAATATACTATATTCCAATGTGCTGACTTTTACAGTAACTCCATATCCTGTAATCGTAATTTATCCGTCGCTCTATGTGCCTGCTGCATATCAGGGATGGACAGTATCAACCGCTGAAAGGGTATCGTCGGTTTTAGATGACGGTGCCTATGAAGGTTACGTTTATTTCGGCGATGCCGCGAACCTTATATTCAAGTTTACTACCGATGCAAACTGGACTACAACCTATGGATGGGCAAGCAGTACCAGTACAGATATCTGGGCAGGCGGGACAATGAGCAGTACTGCCTCAGGAAATTTATTTGTTCCTGCAACCGGCTATTACCTGCTCACAGCCAATACCAAAACGAATGAATGGTCAGCTACAAAGACAACTTTTGGCATAGTAGGCGATGCTGTTGCCGGTGGCTGGGAAGGCGATACAGAAATGATTTATAATCCTGAAAGTAAAGAATGGAGTGCTACTGCGAGCCTGACCGGTGGAAAAGTGATCAAGTTCAGGGCCAATCACGCATGGGCGATCAACTATGGTAACAATGATACACCAAATGGATTTCTCAAATTAAATGGTGCCAATATTACTGTACCGGCATCGGGCAATTATACAATAGTATTAAATGTGAGCAACCCGGGCAATTATACCTATACCCTTACCAAGAATTAAGAACATGAAAAGAACATTGCTATTAATCACATCAATTGCCTGCTGTTTTTTGGGCAGTTGTACTAAAGATATACAGTCGCCCAATTTTCCTGACGTACCGCTAGTGGCAAATTTTGCCAGGGGTGCGGATGTAAGCTGGATGACACAGATGGAAGCTGCGGGTATTAAATTTTATAACCAGAGTGGCACAGCACAGGATTTATTACAGATATTAAAAGATAAGGGAGTAAATTCTATCCGTTTACGTGTATGGGTAAACCCGGCAAACGGATGGTGTAATACTGCAGATATGGTTGCCAAGGCGGTCAGAGCTAAGGAAAAGGGTTTCCGCATCATGCTGGATATCCATTACAGCGATACCTGGGCCGATCCGGGGCAGCAGGCTATTCCTGCGGCATGGGTGGGCCAGGATATCAATACGCTTAAAACTACTGTATACAATTATACTGTTGAAGTAATGAATGCCCTGAAGAATAAAGGAATAACACCAGAATGGGTGCAGGTAGGAAATGAAACCAATGATGGGATGCTTTGGGACCTCGGTAAGGCTTCTGTAAGTATGAAAAACTATGCCGGATTAGTGCAGTCTGGTTATACAGCTGTAAAATCTGTGAGCAGTACCAGTAAAGTTATCGTTCACCTTTCAAATGGTAATGATAATGTATTATTTCGCTGGATGTTCGACGGCTTAAAAGCAAACGGTGCCAGTTGGGATGCGATTGGGATGTCTTTATACCCTACAAAGGCCACCTGGCAGGATATGGATAAAAAATGCCTGGCCAATATGAATGATATGGTCAGCAGATACAATACGGAGGTGATGCTCTGTGAGGTTGGCATGGCTGCAACAGATTCACTCGCCTCAAAAGCATTTTTGGCAGACATCATTGCGAAAAACAACAGTGTAACGAATGGCAAGGGCCTCGGTGTATTTTATTGGGAACCTGAAGCATATAACGGCTGGGAAAATTATACATTGGGTGCATTCGATGTTACCGGCAAACCAACCGTGGCGATGGATGCATTTTTAATAGATAAATTTTAATAAATATATAGCTGATGCGAATACGTGTGATATTGTTTTTTTTCCTGATTCTTAATTCTTCCGGTCTGGTTTCCGCCCAGCAAAAGAGAGTTGAAACTAACCATCGTACCAATAATTACCATCTGCTGGAAAATGGTATAAAAAATGCCGGTAGCAGGTCTGTGAACGGTAAAAGGGCTAATAGGAGAGCGTCCTCATCAAATGAAATTTATATTGATGCAAAAGGAGTCATCCGTTTACAGAACGGGAAGGAAGCAAGCTATTTTGGTGTAAACTACACCTTGCCCTTCGCTTATGGCTACCGGTCGCACCAAACATTAAAGATTAATATTGAACAGGCGATAGATCAGGATGTTTACCATATGGCGCGTATGGGCATCAATGCTTTCAGGGTACATGTGTGGGATACCGAGATCAGCGACGCTGAAGGCAATCTGAAGGAAAACGAACATTTAAGGCTTTTTGATTACCTCTTAGCCAAACTGGAAGAGCGCCAGATCAGGATCATCATTACCCCAATTGCTTTCTGGGGCAATGGTTATCCCGATAAGGATGAACATACAGGAAGCTTTTTAGAGAAATATGGAAAAGAAGGAGCTGTAGCTGATGAAAAAGCCATCGTTGCACAGGAACGTTACCTGGAACAGTTTTTTAAACATGTAAATCCTTATACCAAAAGAACATATAGCAACGACCCGTTTGTAATCGCTACAGAGATTAATAATGAACCACACCATAGTGGTCCGCAGGCACTTACCACGGCTTATATCAATAGAATGATGAAAGCTGTTCAGCGTGCAGGGTGGACTAAACCTGTGTTTTATAACATTAGCGAATCACCTGCTTATGCTGCTGCCGTAACGCAATCCAATGTAAGTGGCTTCAGCTTCCAGTGGTATCCCACAGGTCTTGTTTCCGGGCATACGCTGAAGGGCAATCTCCTGCCTAATGTAGACCGCTATGTCATTCCTTTTGATACGATTCCCGCTTTTAAAAACAAAGCTAGGATGATCTATGAATTTGATGCTGCGGATGTACAGCAGACCTATATGTACCCCGCTATGGCACGCAGTTTCAAGACCGCAGGATTCCAGTGGGCCACACAGTTTGCTTACGATCCGATGGGCACTGCCTATGCCAACACTGAATATCAAACGCATTACCTTAATCTGGCGTATACACCTGCAAAGGCAATCAGCCTGATGATTGCAGCTCAGGTTTTCTATCAGACTCCGCTTTATCAGTCTTATGGCAGTTTCCCCGCAGATACCACATTCGGAGCTTTTAAAGTAAGCTATAACAGCCAGTCCAGCGAAATGAATACCGATACTGCATTTTACTATAGTAACAGCAGTATCTCTGTGCCCAAAAATGTACATTCACTAAAACATATTGCCGGTGAGGGATTTTCCCGTGTAGTGAATTATGGAGGCAATGGCAGCTACTTTTTAGATCAGCTGGCGGATAACTGCTGGCGCCTGGAAGTCATGCCCGATGCGATTGATGTTCATGATCCCTTTGGGAAAAATTCACTGGATAGAGTCGTCAGGCGCATCTCATACGCTGCACACCGAATGAAGATCATGTTGCCCGGACTCGGCACAGACTTTACAGTCACTCCTTTAAATAAAGATAATTCATATCAGCCTCAAGTTTCAGCACAAACTTTTAACATCCGGCCTGGCACCTATTTAATAGAGAAAAAAGGAACCAGCACCAACCTTTCCGGGTATACCAAAGTTGGTGTTATTGGCTTAAGAGAATTTGTAGCCCCTGCACAT
>JAATFQ010000117.1 GCA_015655115.1 Sphingobacteriales bacterium | reverse complement strand
TTTTTATCATGAAAAGTTAAAACCATCATTTCTGAAGCCTTACCTTTTTTATACTTCACAAAGCTTTCTATACCGGGCTTCCCTCCTAACCAAACCACTTTTGCCGTTGGCTTAGTATCGAGCTTACTTTCTTCCTTTAAAGCTTTCTCAATAAAATCCGGAGCAATCATTACTTTAGGAATCTTAAAGTCAAACCAATCTTGTAATTTGTAGTCTAAACAGATGCCATGCATAAAATTAAAGAGCGATTTCTTTAAGCCGAAACTAAACTGATCGTGATCTATACCTGTTTTATCTATATAATTGATGTCATTATTGGCAAAAGTCCCGATAGCTTCGGTCTCTTTAACCACACCGAATCTTTCTGGAAACATGCCAACAGGGCTATGTGCGGTCATCGCAAACTGATGCCAGAAGCCAGACTGTAGAACACCTGCTTCAAACAACTGCCTAACCATTTCCAGGCTATCTACGGTTTCCTGGATAGTTTGCGTTGGATACCCGTACATCAAATATGCATGGACCAATATTCCGGCCTGCGTAAAATTGCGGGTAACCTGGGCTACCTGTTCAACGGATACGCCTTTGTCAATCAGCTTTAATAACCTATCCGAAGCCACTTCCAGACCACCAGAAATAGCAATACAGCCTGATGCTTTAAGCAAAAGACATAAATCTCCGGTAAAGCTCTTCTCAAACCTGATATTTGTCCACCAGCTAACAGAAATTTTCCTCCGTAAGATCTCCAGTGCTACTTCCCTCATCAGGGCTGGTGGTGCAGCCTCATCCACAAAGTGAAAGCCATTCTGCCCCGTCTTTTCAATAAGCTCTTCAATCCGGTCTACAATCAATTTAGCTGCAACAGGTTCATAAACCTTGATATAATCCAAAGAAATATCACAAAATGTACATTTCCCCCAATAACACCCATGCGCCATTGTTAATTTATTCCAGCGGCCGTCACTCCACATCCGGTGCATAGGATTTACAATCTCTATAACCGAAATGTATTGATCCAATTGCAAATCACTATAATCTGGCGTTCCCACATCGAACTGTTTATAATCACTTCTTAAAGCATCATTTTTATAAATAACCTCACCATTCTCTAATAAAAAAGTTCTTTTATACAGGTTGAAATCCCCTCCTTTCACAATCGAATTATAGAGCAGTTCAATAGGTAATTCTCCATCATCCAGGGAGATATAATCGAAAAATTCAAATACCCTCTTGTCAGAGACAGAACGTAATTCTGTATTGGGAAAACCACCGCCCATTGATATCTTAATCTCAGGATAGCTTCTTTTCACATATTGGGCACATCGGAATGCGGCGTATAAATTTCCGGGAAAAGGAACAGAAATAACCAATAGCCTGGGCTGAATAACCGAAATTTTCTTTTCTAAAATTTCAATCAGGATTCTATCCATGTAGGTATATCCCTGATTTAAAGCTCCGTAAAGCTCATCAAAGGAATTTGCACTCCTGCCTAACCTTTCGGCATAACGACTAAAGCCAAAATTCTGGTCGACACATTCTATAATAAAATCTGAAATATCCTCAAGATATAGTGTTGCTAAGTGCTTACCTTTATCTTGTGTTCCCATTGAACCAAATGCCCAGTCTAAGTCATCCAATTCTGTAAATCTTGATGCCTCCGGTAAAAAATCCTCCTGGCAAATTTGCAAAGCTAAGGTTGGATTTTTGCCTTGCAGAAAAGCAATAACAGCATCGATTGTTCTGATATATTCGTCTTTTAAAGCCAAAATACGTTTAGCATTTAAGCTTTTCTGTTGACCCCGCTGCTCCTCAGCATGAAAGAAAAGCTCTTCTAATCCTTTCCTGGAAAATAAAGCCAGAATCACTTCAATACCTAAATCAGCCTGAGTGGAAGAAATATTTTTAGTATTCAAAAAACCTTTGATATATGCAGTTGCAGGATACGGAGTATTCAGCTGGGTAAAGGGAGGCGTAACAAGGAAAAGATCAGTTTTCAAATTAGAAGTGTGTTTCGGAACAAAAATATCCATTATTTTTTGGTATTAGGCGACATCAAATGATAATTTCGATTCTGTCACCAGCATTTATGATATTTATTTAAAAAAATAAGATAGCGTCAATGCTATAGTTTTAGCAGTTTTTCTAATTCACCGCGATGATCATCCCCCCACTTGGCAGTAAATTGAATAGCAGGTATAAGTGTTTCTCCTAAAGAAGTCAATTCATATTCTACCTTTAATGGAAGTTCTTCGTATGTAACTTTTAGAAGTATACCATGATCGCATAACTGTTTCAGCTGTGTATCCAAAACCCTTCTGGATGCCTTAGGAATTTTCCGCTGTAATTCACCCGGGCGTTTAATCCCTGAGTAAATGCACCAGATCAGATTGATTTTCCATTTGCCATTGATCACTTCCATGAACAGGTGTAATCCACAATCAAGGGAAACAGGTATCTTTTTATTATACATCACACTCTCATTTAATCACCAAATATAGGTCATACGAATATACTATCTGACATAGATAAATTTAGCCGTACTTGTATACTATGGTTCGTATACTCAACTTTACATTATAAAATCGATACAATGAAGTATAAATTATTTGGAACAAACACGGGTTTATATGCCAGTGAGCTCATATTAGGCGCTGCCAATTTTGGAACACGAAACGATTACGGAGCTACCCCAGAAGATGCCTGGCAAATATTTACTGCTTATGCAGATGCCGGAGGAAATTTTATAGATACATCCGACCGGTATCAGCTTGGTGAGTCGGAAGAACTGGTTGGAAAATTTATTGAACATCAGCGCAGTAACTTTATCATCAGTACTAAATATACTCGAAGCAGTGAAATCAATCCTGCAATCAGCAATTCCGGCAATCACCGCAAGGCAATGAGACAAGGGATAGATGCCAGCCTGAAAAGGCTGAGAACAGACTACATTGATATTTATATGCCGCATTTCGATGATGGCATAACTCCTATTGACGAAATTGTAAGAGGAATGGAGGATCTGGTGAGTGCTGGAAAGGTACTGTACACGGGTTTAGCAAATTTTCCTGCCTGGAAGACAGCAGCTATAGCAAGTACAACACATTTGGCCGCCAGTCAGATTGAATACAATTTATTGCAGCGCACTGCTGATCGCGATCTTATCCCAATGGCTGCACAATTTGGTTTAGGTACGATGATGTATTCGCCATTAGCAGGTGGCCTGCTGACAGGAAAATACCGTAAAGGTGAAGCAGGGCGGCTAAGTCGTAACTCAAATTCGGACTATCGTGAAAGTGAGACTACAAGAGCGATAATCGATCAGCTATTTATGATCGCAGCAGAGCTTGATGCTACACCTGGTCAGGTAGCTCTGGCATGGGTTTTATCCAAAGGTGCATTCCCCATAGTCGGAGCAAGAACAATTCATCATATCAATGATGGTTTAAGAGCTGCGTCTATTCAGTTAAGTCCCGGTCATATTCTTCAACTCGATCAGCTGAGTGCCATTTCTTTAGGCTATCCGCATGACTTGCTGGTAACTGTTCAACGGTAGCTGCAGCCTTTGGCTGTATCTTGTATATTCTATAATTAATTATTTCAATGAAAACCCATTTAATTGTTATATTGAAAAATCATTAATCACCAGTCCGATGGAACAAAAGTTAGAAGTATGGCAAAGAGGGCCCTTACCAGAAATCAAACCCTTATTACAGCCGGTAGCGCACGCCTTATTGCAGGCAAGAGAAGAAATAAACGAATACATGCATGAATTTCCAGCACATCTGCTATGGATCAGACCTGCAGGAATGGCAAATACCGGCTTCCATCTTCAACATCTGAGCGGAGTTTTAGACAGGGTATTTACTTATGCCAGAGCAGAAAGCCTTTCCGATTTTCAGTTCGCACAGCTTGCTGAAGAAGGCAAAGATGCAGAACACAAATATTCAGTGGAAGAACTGCTTGAACGTTTTAACAAGCAAGTTGACCAGGCTCTTGTGCAGCTCAAAAATACAGATGAACGGACCTTGCCAGACTACCGTGGTATCGGACGTGCCGGCTTGCCTTCCACAGTGATCGGCCTATTATTTCATGCTGCAGAACATACAATGAGACATGTGGGACAACTGATGGTTACCGCCGCAGTTGTAAAAAATGAGAACAATAGTTAATGAGACAATCCATTACAAGCAAAGGCGGCGCGCCATAACAGACATTATCATTGAGATTTAATATAAAATACAAATTATTTAGTTTATAATTGCTTAAATTGCTATTATTACAATAAATTCAATTAAATCTCTAAGTATCGTGAATGATTTTAACCAAATTAATGACGAAAACATCCTTTTACTACTCAAAAGAGGAAATGAAATGGCATTTACGGAGATTTATAACCGATATTGGGATAAACTATATTACATCGCTCATAAATTATTAAAGAATACCGAAGCAGCGGAAGAAATCGTTCAGGAAGTATTCCTCATGCTTTGGCAAAAAAGGGAGAAGTTAAACATCCAGTCTATACAGTCATACCTTGCAGCGATGACACGTTATGCTGTATTTCACTATATAACGAATGAAAAAAGATATAGAGAAAAAGAAAAATCAATAGGCTTATCAAATGAGTTTGCTACCGCAGAGTTTAACATGGATGACAAGATTCTGCTTGATATCATTGAAGAACTTTCTAATAAACTGCCTGAGAAATGCCGTCTCGTCTTTCAATACAATAAATTGCAGGATAAATCTATGGCGGATGTTGCTGCTCAACTAAATATCACACAGAAAACCGCCGAAGCTCATTTAACAAAAGCATTACGTGTTATCAGAGCTAATTTTAAGCAGGTAATCAACATCAGTATTGGACTTTTATTTGAATTTTTAATAAAATAAGGACACAACACTCTTGTAATACTTTCTTTTTAAAAATCTTTAAATCATTCACATAAATATAACAGACGTATTGAGCTCAAAAAGCTTCGCTTGTTCATATATTTTGCATTTTTTTATAATTTAACTAAGGGTCTTTCATTGTGAATACACTCTATACTATAAATTAAGCATAGATATTCCGATGAATACCACAGAACTGGAAAAAATAGCTCAAAAATACCTGGACAACACAGCAAGTCCAGCGGAAAAAGCTTTACTTAATCAATGGTATGACACCATACACAATGGAGCAACAGAAGAAGTAAACACAAAAAACCCGGAGACAACGGAACAAGTCAAAGCCAGGATATTAAATAGTCTCCAGCAGAAGGCATTCGTAAAAATACCTTACAACAGTACCTCATTCCATAAAAAACAAGCGTCGGGATGGCATTTTCATCCTCTTGCTGCTGCCGCCATACTAATCTTAATCTTATTTATCTGGCCACACAAAAATCCTAAGCTGCCAGCACCAGGTATGCAGCTCGTAAACATTCCAATGTCTAAGGTCATGCGGATTATCCTGCCGGATGGTTCAAAAGTATGGCTCAATGCAGGCACGGTATTCAGATACCCGAAGAAATTCAATAATAAACTGCGTAAGGTAGAGTTACTGGAGGGCCATGCCTATTTCGAAATTAAGCACCACAGCAAACAGCCTTTCCTTGTTAAAACAAGCAGCCTGAATGTAACAGTGCTTGGCACATCCTTCGATGTAAGGGCATATCGGAAGGAGGAAACAACCAAGGTGAGTGTGGTAAGCGGCAAAGTGGGCGTTACGCTGAACGGAAACCTGAAACAGCCCGCAATTATGCTGCTACCCAAACAGCAGGTGGTACTCAGCAAAATAACCCGGCATATCTCCAAACAGGCTGTTAAAGAAATTGCCATTAATACATGGTGCAGCAGCCCGCTTGTTTTTGAACAGGAACATCTCAGCAATGTATTTAAAGCACTGGAAACGAAATACCATACAAAAATAGAGGTAAATGACAGCAAACTCCTCAATGAACGCATATCCATTACCCTAAGCAACCAGCACTTAGACACAGTTATGGAAATCTTAAGCTTTACTAAACATTTTAAATATGAAATAGCCAATGACAGCACAGTAGTTATCAAATAGGCTTTCCCTGCTTAGCAGCTAAGAGAGGAAAAACCGGGAACATAAATGCCCCCGGAATAAGGTTAGCCACTGTTCGTGCTTGAGACCCATAACAGCAGGCTATAGTTTACAAATTAAACCAAAACAAATATGATCAATTTTTACGGCAAAACCTTGCCTATACTCCGAAAATGCATGCGCATTTCTACAATTATTATTGGCATACAGATGTGTTGTACCTCACTCCTGCTGGCAAATAAAACCAGGGGACAGGAAATGAACTTCAAAGTTGTTAAAGCCGACGTTATCCAGGTATTCAAAAAAATAGAACAGCAGGCAAATGTAACTTTTGTGTATGATAAGGAACTGACCGGAAAACTGTCAGCACTGAGCATGACCTGCAAGAACATGCAGCTGGCTGATGTTCTCAATCAGCTGCACGAAAAAACAACGCTGGAATTTAAAATTGTAGGCAACTATATCGGCGTGGCCAAAAACCCGGAAAGCATGCCGAATTTAGGGATGGGCAGCCCTGAGAACAGCAACACTATCCACATAGGGGGACTGGTGAGAGATGCCAGCGGACAACCCCTGTCTGGTGTGAGCGTAAAGATAAAGGGGACAGAAAAGGCAGTCTCTACCAATAGAAATGGTCAGTTTACTATCGATGCCAATATCGGTGATGTACTTGTATTTACGTATTTAGGCTATAGTAAAAGAGAAGTAACCATTGTCTCACCGGCAGCGCTGAATATTTTGCTCGATGAAGATTCTAAGCAGCTAAGTGAAGTGGTAGTAACTGCCCTGGGCATCAAGAAAGAAAAAAGAGCACTGGGATATTCTGTCACTGAAGTTAAAGGTGAAGAGCTTACGCGGGCACGGGATAATAACATCATGAATTCGCTGGTAGGCAAAGTTGCAGGACTGAATGTAAATTCCATTGCCGGTGGCGTTGGGGCTTCATCGAATGTGATTATCCGGGGTATTTCAAGTATATCACAGACCAACCAACCGCTATATGTAGTCAATGGTATCCCCATGGAGAATAAGCCAAATAGTGCAGCAGGCAGTCAGTGGGACAATGTGCCCGATCTGGGCGATGCTATCGGCAATATCAATCCTGACGATATTGAAACGATTTCTGTGTTAAAAGGCGCTGCAGCTTCAGCTTTATATGGATACCGTGGTAAGGCAGGCGTTATTCTGATCACCACTAAAAGTGGAAAAGGAAATACTATAGAGTTCAATTCCAATTTTGTTATAGAAAAAGTGATGGACCCTACAGACTGGCAAACTGTGTATGGACAAGGTGTAAACGGAATTAAGCCTGCGACAGAAACTGATGCATTTCAATCAGGTCAGTCGAGCTGGGGTGCCAGGCTGGACGGTTCTAACGTAATTCAGTTTGACGGAGTACTCCGCCCCTACACCGCAGCCAGCAGTAATATTGACAATTTTTACCGCACAGGTAGCACCGCTACCAATACGCTGGCTTTTAATAAAAGTTTCGAGGGAGGCTCAATACGTTTCTCTGGGAGCGATCTGACCAACAAAGCTATTACACCTAATTCTGGTTTAAACAGACAATCCTTCCTCTTAAATGGAAATTATAATATCAATAAGCATCTTACAGTTGATGCTCGGGTCAATTATATCCTGGAGCAAGCCAATAACAGGCCTTTTTTAAGTGACGGACCTGGTAACTCTAATTACAATGTTACTTTGCTGCCTACCAGTGTGGATGTGAATACCCTTAAAAAGACCGTGAAGGATGATGGCAGTGAATATGCCTATTCGGGAAATACCTTTTCTACTAATCCATGGTTTGCAGCTAACAAGTTTATTAATGATACCAAGCGCGAACGCTTACTGTCATCCATCAGCCTGCGGTACAACTTTGACAATGGCGCATTCATACAGGGAAGGGCTGGCCGTGACGGGTATAGCGACAGGTATACAGCTGTAGTACCTACAGGGACCGCCTACCGCCCGCTTGGCTCAATAGGTGAAACAAGCACCAAATTCTCAGACCTGAACACGGACCTGCTGTTCGGAAAGTCTTTTAAAATTACCGATTTCACCATCACGCCTAATATTGGAGCGAGTTACAGGAGAACGAAATCCGAACTGTTACGCATGACAGGTAACGACTTCTCTGTACCCTTTGTCTATGTAATTACAAATGCCAGTAAACAAACTACTCCTGTTTATGAACCGAGCGAGAATAAAGTGGCCTCTATTTATGGAACGCTGGACCTAAGCTATAAAAACTACCTGTTCCTGAGTGGTTCTGTCCGTAATGACTGGTATTCAACTCTTGCTACTCCCGGAAAAGACAATCCACTAAATGCCGTGTATCCTTCGGTAAATGGATCTTTCGTATTTTCCGAGTTGCTGAAGTACAACTGGCTCAGCTTTGGTAAGCTGCGCCTGGGCTTTGCACAGGTGGGCCAGGCAACTGATCCATACCAGACTCAGCTCGCCTACAACTTTAACAATGCCAGCTTAAATGGTAAACCACTTGGTGTAATCGCCAATAGTTATATTCCTAACAGCAATCTTGTTGCCTCCATTGCATCGGAGTTTGAAATCGGTACTGAACTCCGCTTTTTTAAAGACCGCCTGAGTGTAGACCTTACCTGGTACAATAAAAACTCCAAAGATGAGATCGTAAGGGCTCCAGCGTCGATTACTTCTGGATATAGCGGTGCAATCCTGAATATCGGACAGTTGCGCAACAGAGGACTGGAAGCATTAATTTCAGGCACGCCTATAAAAACAAGCAGTTTTCAATGGACTACCGCTATAAATGGCTCAATCAATAACAACCTTGTTATTTCGCTGGCTGAAGGCCAGTCTACCCTACTTGGTGCCACATCACGCACTGGCAATGCATTTACCCAGAATATTGTCGGCCTCCCATTTGGCCAGGTTATGGCCTTCGATTATAAAAGGGATGAAAATGGGGAAATAGTACTGGACGACAATGGTATCCCGGCGCAGGGAGAGCTCAAAGCTTATGGCTCTGCCTATGCCAAATGGGTTGCCGGATGGAACAATGAGTTTACCTATAAGAAGTTCAGCCTCTCCTTCCTGATTGATAGTAAGTTTGGAGGTAAAATCTTCTCTGCGACAGACTATTATGGTTATATTTTTGGCTTGCACCAGAATACCCTGGAAAACAGGGAAACATTGGGTCGTGAAGCGGCTAATTACTATACCACATTGGCTAATAATGTCTCTGGCACTTTTGTACAAAACGCGAACTTCATCAAGTTCCGTCAGGTGATGCTGGGTTATACGTTTCCAGCAAAGCTCTTTCACAATACTTTTCAAAGTGCTACGATCAGCCTTGTGGGCCGCAACCTGTTTTACCTGATGAAAAAGACAGAAAATATAGACCCTGAATCTGATTACAGCTATAATGCAAAAGGTTTAGAGCTCGGCGGCGTACCCCCCAGCAAAACGTATGGCTTAAACCTGAGTGTAAAATTCTAAAATCAATATCAACGATTAATCTTATTCAAATGAAACAGATCTTAAAACATACACTATTGATGCTGCTGTGCTTACTTATTAGTGCCAGCTGCAGGAAAGATTTTGATGAAGTCAATACTAACCCCGCTACTTATAACCCTGCTAACTTCGATCCTAATTTTGTATTTACAAGCGCCCAGTTAGGTTATTCTGGCAGTACCGACCTCAGCTACGATACCTGGCGTGCCAACTTAATTTATTGTTCAACGATGATGCAGGGATTTTCATCCGTGATCGGCTACTGGGCAGGCGATAAGTATATACTGAATTCCGTTTATACCGCTGCTTATTGGGGGTTTTCTGCCGACACGCCTACTGGCGGTGATGGTGCCTATCCTGAACAGGTGAGGCCAATTGTAGATGTTGTTCAATCTACCACAGGTAAAGCACAATACAAAAATCTGCATGAAATAGCACGTATCATGAAGGCAATGATCTTTGAACGAATCACAGATCTCTATGGTGATGTCCCCTATTCACAAGCGGGAATAGGTTATTATTCGCAGACTTACTTCCCTGTTTATGATAAACAGCAGGATATTTATACCGACTTATTGAAGGAGGTAAGCGATGCGACAGCTAAGCTGGATGCAAATGCAGACAAGCCCAGCGGCGACGCTTACTTTAATGGTGATATCGCCAAATGGAAACGCTTCGGAAATACGCTCTTATTGAGGATGGCGATGCGCCTGAGTAAAGTTGACCCTGCAACTGCACAGACTTATGTACAGAAGGTTATTGGAAATACGATGACGAGTAACGACGACAATGCTTTTATACTCGGGGACGCTGCCGGCGGCAGGACTACAACAAACCGGAACAGCCAGGTGATGTTGGGTGACGGTGGGCAGGAGAACTACTATACCCGTTGGTCTAAAACATTTATTGACTTCCTGAAAACGAATGATGATCCGCGACTGGGTGTTATTGCAGTGACTCATGCTTTTACCACAGATGTAATCAAAACTCAGAATCCGGCAGCCATCACAAATCCTGCTCTTCAAAAAGGTATGCCGAATGGAAAAGACCTGAGTGCTACACCTGGCCTGGGCATTAGTCTGGAGGCAGGCTACACTGATATTAACGACTACTCCTCACCAAGTCCGGCGCTGATTAAAAGGAATGGGCCTACTTTTGTGCTCACTTATGCTGAATCAGAACTATTGCTCGCCGATGCAGCGAAGCGTTTCAACATAGGCGGCAGTGCTGCCCAGCATTATCATGACGGGGTAAAAGCTGCTATCACTTATTTAAGTCAGTATGACCCATCAGCAACTGTTTCAGAGGCCGATGCAGAAGCTTACCTATCTGCGCATCCTTATAATGATGCCGATGGTCTCAACATGATCAATACGCAATATTGGGTTTTAACAAATACTATGCTAGATTTCTACGAGTCATGGGCCAACTGGAGAAGAACGGCATTCCCGGCACTTGTGCCCGTTGTATACCCCGGAAACTCGACCAATGGAACTATTCCGCGCCGTTTCCCTTACCCCGTTACTGAGGCTGGTACCAATACTGCCAACTATAACCAGGCACACAATAATGTTCCCGGTGGTGACGTGCTGACATCCCGCGTTTGGTGGGATAAATAGCAATTAATGAAGAACTGTCTGCTTATCCGGACAGTTCTTCATTAATTGCTATTGCCCTTTTACGGTTTCACAGCCAACTTGCTATTTTTTCTTCTGTTGAATCTCTTAATCTGACCCCAGTGCTCAGTTGGCACGGTATCGCCTAATAATTTCCCCCATGGCTTAAGCCCGTCTATACGGTCAAAAATAATCTTCAGTACAGCAATAAACGGAATAGAAAGGAACATTCCTGATACACCCCATAATGCAGCGCCCATCAGTACAATAACAATAGAGACGAGGGCATTGATCTGAACTTTTGAAGATACGATCCGCGGCACCAAAATATTATTGTCTATAAACTGGATTAAAGCATAGGCGCCGATAACTAACAACTGTGTTGTATATCCATCCTTAGTAATCGTAGCCATCAGAACAGGCAGCGCAATGGCGATAATACCGCCGATATAAGGAAGCAGGTTTAATATTGCACCAATCACACCGATCAAAATAGCATTTTCTACACCAAGCATCAGTAAAGCTGCAGAATTCAGTACCGCAACTATAAAAGTCTCAATCAATAGGCCGATAATATAGCTTTGTATGGCAGACTTAGTCTCGCCAATAATCTCTCCTACCTTCTCCTGGTTTTCTTCAGAGAACACTTCATAGAAAAAATTAAGGATCAGCGCCTTGTACAACATGATTAAAAATACATACACCGGAATTAAAAAGACAATACTGAGCATGCCCAGCACACCACTAAGCGTCTGCCCGATCATGGCCTTACTGCTATTGGCAGCATCGTTTAATATCTGCATTTGTTTAATGGTAGAAATACCAAAGCTACTGCGTAAAAATGTCTGCAGAGTATGGAGCAATTCGGTAAGCTTGGCTTTGATCGCATCCAGGTCGTCAAAAAAGTGTGCCACCTGGGACGAAAGAAAATACAGGAGTGCAACGATGAACACTACCGCCACCAGCATCGTGATAATTATACTGATTACTTTAGGGAACCATTTCTCCAGTCGGTTTGACAATGGATTTAACAGGATAGCAATCAGTGTTGCAAAAGCCAGGGGCACCAATATATCCTGCAGGATGTACAGGATATATACCGTGATAATCAGTCCTAATAAAATTACAGGTGCCTTAATGTAGAAAGGGTATTCTTTTTTCATAATTGGTAAAGATGGAATAAACTGAATAAAATAGTGATTAATAAGTTTCTTTTTATAACAGCACTTGTATTCCATGCTTATTATATGAAGTAGCTTCTAAGTATAGCTAAAAAACATACAGTAGAAAATTTCATTCGACTAAGCAAACCTGATACCAAAGAACAAAATTTATAGCAGAAGGATCTTATTCCCCCTATTCTTTATTTGTCTTTAACCCAATTTCCTTTATTTATTTGCTCATCTTTCTTACCATTCTGATCGGCCACAGAGTAAAAACTGCCGATAGCATAGCTGCGATATTCCCATGAAGACCGAGAGTAGTCTACCGTCAAAATAGTATGATTCGGGAGTAAAGAACTCCGGTACCAGCATCAACAACAAGATGGTGTGTAGCGTAGCGCTACCATTGATACTGGCTTTCACCTTGTTTAAGGTAGTCTCCTCTCTTTTGCAGGCACACTTAAGTGCAGCACAGTTGCTGCATCCAGCTTCCAGTGAAGCATGTAACTCCTGAAATGCTTTGGCAAGCGGCCTATAAAACTGTGCGCTCTCCACGAATATCATCCGAAGCACTGCCCAGCATAATATTGAAAGACCCCGGAGCGGTTAACCATCCTTTTTGAGTTTCATCGTAATATTTAAAGGCATCTGCAGTAAGTTGAAATTCTACAAGCTGTTCTTCGCCTGCTTTAAGAAATATTTTCCTGAAGGCTTTAAGCTCTTTCTCAGGCTTCTCAATCTTAGTCTGGTTTTGTTTCACATATAGCTGAAGTACCTCAGCTCCAGCTCTGCTGCCACTGTTTTTAAGCTTTACTTTAACTGTAACGGCATTGCCATTACGTTTAACACTCATAGCTGAATACGTGAAGGTTGTGTAAGATAAACCATGACCAAATGCATACTGAGGCTTAACTTTGAAAGTATCGAAATAGCGGTAGCCTACAAAAATACCCTCATTATAATGCACCTCTCCATTCTTCCCTGGAAATTCGCCCAGATGATGAGCAGGACTGTCTTCCAGTTTCTTAGGAAATGTCATAGGCAGCTTGCCTGATGGGTTCACCTGTCCGAAAAGAACTTTCGCCAGGGCGTTTCCCCCTTCCATTCCGGGATACCAGCCTTCAACTATCGCTGCGGCATGGTCTACCCATCCGGAGATATCGATAGGTCCGCCGCCCATCAGCACAACAATAGTTTTTGGATTGGCTTCCAGCACTGCTTTGATCAGCTCATTCTGTCCGAACGGCATATCCAGGTTAGGCTTATCCACTCCTTCTGCGTCATATGCATTATTATCCCATTTGCTATAATCATAACCATGCGTCCATCCACAATAGATGATCGCTACATCTGCACTGCGTGCAGCGGTTACTGCCTGCTGGATCAGCGCTGAATCTGCCTGTTGGTTGAGGGCGATTTTATATCCCTGTGCATACTTAACCGGCGTTTCTTTGCCCAATAGATTTTTTAAACCCTCTAAAGGTGTAATCTCATATTTGGCTTTCACCTGCGAACTTCCGCCCCCCATAGCATTCTCCCTAGTGGCATTTTCGCCAATAACAGCCACGGACTTTAATCCTGCGGCAGACAGCGGCAAAAGTCCGCCCTCATTTTTTAACAGGACAATACCTTCTTCTGCAACTTTTAAAGCTGTTGCCTGATGGTTTTTGCTATTATATACTCCTTTTATACGTTTTCCGTCCAGCATATGGGTCTTCAGCATCACCCGTAGTATCCTTCTTACTTTTTCATCGATTACAGCTTCTTTGATACTGCCGTTTTTAACCATTGCTTTAGCTGCATCAGCCATAAAAAACTGGCTGTACAGATCTTCATGTACCTTACCACCATTGGAGGCTGTCTGTGATACCGTGCTGTTCATTAAGACAAGATCGGTGCCCATTTCCAGGTCCGTTCCATTCAGTAAGGCTTCTTTGGTATCATGAACCGAACCCCAGTCGCTCATGAGCAGACCTTTGAATCCCCATTCTCCTTTTAAGATAGTATTGACAAGATATGCCGAATGTGTGGCATGCTGCCCGCGGAATTTATTATAAGAACCCATTATGGAATTCACCTGCCCTTCCTGTACGGCGGCTTTGAATCCAGGCAGGTAAATCTCACGCAATGCGCGCTCCGACATCAGTACATTAACTGTTCCCCTGTCTGCCTCTTCATTATTGGCAGCATAGTGTTTTACACATGCAGATACTCCCTGGTCCTGCACACCTTTGATGTATCCTACTGCCATCTTAGCTATCAGATAAGGGTCTTCACTTAGATATTCAAAATTACGGCCATTCAGCGGACTTCTGATGATATTGATACCAGGGCCCAGAATGATATCCTTACTGCGGTAATTGGCCTCACTGCCCAGCACAGAACCATAAGCATATCCTAATGTTGGGTTCCAGGTTGCAGCAAGTGTATTCCCAGTCGGCAAATATGTCCCGGCATCATCTACACCTTCGTCGAGCACCCAGTCGCGCCCATGTTCCGGGCGTACCCCATGCGGGCCATCTGACGTGGTTATCTCAGGAATTCCCAGGCGTTTTACGCCACCGGATGTAAAAGAAGAACTGGCATGGATCACAGCGATTTTCTCATCCAGCGTCATCTTACGGATAAGCTTCGTGATTTTAGCTTCTGCAGCCGTGTTAAATAGAGACTGTGCTGCAAGATTTCCTGCACCTGACATGAGGAGGAGACTGATTAGGAGTATATTTGGTTTCATCTGGTTATTGATTGCTATTTAATCGTTGGATGGAGACTTTGATGATCAATATAATTATTTCCCTGTATACTTATACTGTAGAAAAAGACACCACCATTAACGATGCAAAAATATAATTTTTAGGGGCTTATTCTGGTATTGTTTTGTTAATAGATGGGTATTGAAATGTAAACTTACATGCGTCAGTACAGGATGCTGTTGATGATGAGGCCAATTAAATAAAAAGAGGCTGCCTGAAAATTTCCCAGACAGCCTCCAGCATTAGAGAGGGCAATCTACCTTTGAATTTTAATGTCTACATTCATAAATGTGCCTTTATTGGAATTGCTCTGGGTAATATAATTGATATAAAAAGCCCCGTATTTACCTTCAGCAGTAATAAAATAGAACAAACTTCCTGCAGCAAGGGCTGAGACAGACTTTAACGTCGGCTTGGCGCTCTTTCCGGCACTTTCTATTTGCTCGCCCGTTCTTAAGTTCAGGAAAGCACTCCCCTGGTTAGTCTTGGCAGCAGCAACCAAAGTTGTTTTCTTCGTCCAGCCGCTTACATCGTACGGAGTAAAGGGGAGCGGACTGGCATTTAACGAGTAGATCGTTGGCGTACCATTAAAGGCGAAGGCCAGGTCTATATTTGCGGAATTCGTAGCTCCTTCGGTATAACTATAAGTATCACCCGTATTTACCGAAAGGTATGATTTACTGGATTTCCCAACGGTATCAGGAACAAAAAGGTTACGGGAAGACCAGTAATTAAAATTTGACTTCACATCTATGGTAATTGTTTTATATCCATCTCCGATATAAATACCACCGCTATCCAAAGCCCATATCCTATAAGAAGTCTTGCCTACCTTAGAATTCATCTTCAGCTTTACTACATTAGAATATGTCCTGCGTTCTGAACTTGTTAAAGGTATTTTAATAAAAGGAATAGCGGCCCCGGCCTCGTATACGCAAACCATATACATATCTTTATTAGAAGATGCAATAGTATAATCCAGGTGGACACTATCACCAGAACTCACTTCTTTATAATCTGTCACATCATAAGGGCTATTGGAATGGTAGGTTACCGTTACATCATCAAACATATTAAAAATGCTCTCAGTATCTTTTTTGCAGGAGGAAAGGAAAGCGGATGCGATCAGTAACATTACAAAATATTTTATATTTATATTCTTCATCTTTTTATATCTTAAGTAATTATCAATTAAAGCGGGTCAAATGTGCCTCCATCCCAACCTATGGTCTGATCTAACAAGGGGCTTGAATTCATGAAGGTTGAGGGAAGAGCGAAGAAATAATAATAATCAGGAATAGTAAATGCTCCTGTACCCGACACTATAGCAGTACTGGTTTTAAAGAACTTGTTGAATGTATCTTTATTATTCACATTCACGGTATCCCTGTTTCTTACACCATTGCTGTTTACAGTTTCTAAAAATGTTTTGAGATCTGCTGTTTTTGTGTCCCATACCATCAGCTCAATATTTCCTTCAAGAAGATGTAATGTCCTGGTCCTGCGTAGGTCATGAAAGCGTTTACCTTCAAAAGCAAATTCTACCATCCGTTCATTCATGATCAGTTTTCTCATCAGGTCCTTGCTCACTGCGAGATCAAGGCCATAATTCCTGCTCCCCTGGATGATCCCTGCCCTGATACGTATTTCTTTTACCAGGCTCTTTGCCAAAGGCAGGTCACCCACTTCATTGGCACATTCGGCATAATTTAAAATCACCTCAGCATACCGCATCTCAATCCAGTCTAAACCATTTCCGCCGAAGTCGTTGGAATACGTAACGGCGCCCTTAGCCAGTTCAGGATCTGAAAACTTCTTAGAATAAAATCCTGTAACCTTTGAACCTTCGGATATTTCACCCGTATAGGCCCATTGTTTTCTTCCCGCCCTGCCACTTAATTTCCATGGCCCTCCATTGTAGGCAATCGTAGCATCAAACCGAGGATCTCTGTTCAGCCAGAAAAGTGTAGCATCATAACCGCTGCCAGAAACTGTAATTGGTGTACCATCTTTCATGGTATATTGTCTAACCAGGTTTAAAGTAGGTGTAAATGCTGATGCCGTTCCACCTTCTTCTACAGGGCGCAGTTTAGCTTCAACATTTTGCCCTCTTTTTGCCAGTTTGCTGGAATATGACCTTACAATAATAGCTTCAGGATTACTCGTCCCCTCTTTCAGGAAGATATCGGCATAGTTAGGCACAAGTGAAGCCCCCGCTGCTTTACAAATATCATAAGCCTCTTTACTCGCATTAAAAGCAGTTTGCCAACGCGCTGCATCAAATGGATGGCCAGGGTTATCAGTAGGATTGAACTGAGGGCTGGCCCAATACAGCAATGCTTTAGCTTTCAGTGCAGCAGCACCACTTTTTGTCCATTTACCTCTTTCTGTTCCGTCGCTCCATGTGATGCCATTAAGTAAAACCATAGCAGAATCCAGGTCACTCACAATAGATTTAAAACATTCTGCCGCTTTTACCCTTCCCTGAAGCTGAACATTGTCAGGATCCTGTGGGCTAAGCACCAGGGGTACACCCCCGTATAAACGGGTCAAGTCAAAATAAGTCATTGCTCTGAGCGCATAAAACTGACCCTTGAATTTCCTTTTGCTTTCGGCCGACAAGCTACTTTCTGTGATTCCTTTTATCGCCGTATTACATCTGGCGATATCAAAGTACTTATTATCCCCCTTAGTACTTTGATATTTAGAAGCAATGTATTTGATATCATTAGAAACAAGAAGGCCTTTCAGTCCCAATGCTTTTTGCATGGTGGCATCAGATGCAGATAGCTTATCCTCATCGCTGGAATACAATACATTATTTGCAGCAATTTCATAAGGATAATCGGGCATGACTACATCATACGTATCATTTAAAAAGAATTGGATAGCCCCTTCATCGTTCCATATTCTCGAGTCAACACCGTTCCTGTCTTTCAGATCGAAAAAGTCTTTTTTACAACCAGAAAGCGGGGCAAGCAGCAAAACGGCTGCAGCTACTTTTAAAATTATTTTATAGTGGGTCTTCATTTTGTTCAATTTAATTAATGGGTTATAAACTCACATTCAAGCCTACAGAAATTGTTCTCAGGGTTGGATAATCGTAGATAGTGGATGCATACGGGTCTTTAAATGGTAAAGGGTTCACAATAGTCCACAGATTGTTACCAGTAATCACCAGTCTGGAATCAGCAACACCAATACGGGTAAGCAGGTTACGCGGCATTTTATAGGTTAAAGTAAGGTTGTTGATCCTGATCATAGTGCCATTAACTGCCCAGAAAGTTGAATTCCAGCCAGCTGCGACAGATGCATCGTCATATCTGGGGAATTTGGCATCCGGATTTTCTGGTGTCCAATGGTCTTTCCAGTACACCGGGACATTTACCGTGGTGCTGGCTGGAGCTTTCGACTTAGAGTCATAGAACTCTTTGCCACCAATTCTAGCCACGATATTTGTACTTAAGCTCAAGGATTTATAAGAAAGACCTAAGTTAATCCCCATTCCTATTAATGGTGTGGTCTTGTCATACATCAGTACCTGATCTTTTTCTGTAATTTTCCCATCACCGTTTGTGTCTTCATAATACAGCCAACCAACCTGAGGCACCTTGCTGTTGATGGTATAATTAGGGTTCTTATTCAAAAAGGCATCCACATCAGCCTGCGTCCTGAACATACCTTTTGAAATCAGCCCATAATTAGAATTGTTATATTTTCTTGGGTCTGTGCCGGTTTGATATTTCAGGTCAGGATAGGTGTTATCCCATAATTGAAATTCATTCCTGAACATCTTGTTGGTTACATAGTTGCTGAAGCCGAAGTTGACACTGGTATTAAAGCTCCACTCTTTGGCGAATTTACCCTGATAACCGATTGAAAATTCAGACCCCCAGCTGGTACGTTCTCCATAATTCACCAGCGGAGCACCAAATCCCGCGTACATTGGGAAATTCTCATTGTTCCCTTTGTCGAACATATCATAGGTAAACCTGCGGTAAACATCAATACCAATCGTGATCTTACTATTAAATAAGGAAGCATCAAGACCAAGGTTAATGGTCCGTGATTTTTCCCAGGTAATATCAGGATTAGCCACAATGGATGGGTTAAGGCCTGATAATAAGGTTTCATTGTAAGAATATCCATTAGGGTCTACAACGTACCTGTTCTGCCATAGCCGTTCGGCGACTCTTGCTTCGCCCACCAGGCCATAGTTAGCCCTCAATTTCATATAATTTACAAAGGGAAGGTTTTTGCTGAAGAATTTCTCCTCACTGATGTTCCATCCCAATCCTACACTTGGGAAAAGTCCCCATCTGTTGCCTGGTGCAAAATTGGAGGAAGCGTCGAAACGTGCAATAGCTTCCAGAAAGTATTTTTTGTTGAAGTTATAGTTCAGCCTGCTGATATAAGAACGCTGAACGCTTTCCAGCACATTCCTGTTGGCCAGCGTCAGGGTAGATGCATCAAAAGCCCAGTATTCATTAACACCGGCAAGCAACTGGTTTCTCCAGTACACACCAAGTCCTTCGGTTAAACTTTCTGACTGATCTGCAGCAGCCATGATATCAAAGGTATGTTTCACGATAGTTTTGCCGTAATTTAAAGACAGGATACCCTGATAGCTGGAACCTGTGCTGCTTGAGGTGGATAGCTGTGTGTTAGAAACGCCTACAGCTGTAGTAGTACTCAGTACCTCATTGGTAAAAAGCAGGCTATTTTGTCCGCTTCTTTTAAAATTATAGACCGTATACGGCGGGATGTACTGATTGTCGCTACCGCCGCGGTTAGATCTTGAGTATTGTACCCTCGCTACCAGTCCGGCAAGGAACTCTGGTTTATATTCCAGTGTGGCATTAATGGTAGTACTTTGGTTTTTACTGTTTATATTATTTCCCGATTGTACAACTGCCAGCGGATTAGTGTTATTATTATAGTTTACCGGCTGTCCGTCTATTTGTATAGGTACCCATTTCGGTGTGGTAATCAGCTGCTGGAAAAAGGACTGATCGTTTTCGCCCCCATTTTTATAAGTATCACTTTCTTTTTTAGAATTATCTGAACTTACTGTCACTGATGCATTCAATTCTTTAGTGATTTTAGCGTTCATACCCACACGGAAACTGTATTTATTATATTTGATGCCACCGTAGTTCCCTGTTTCATCGTAATAACTGCCTCCGGCGAAAAATGTGATAGCCTCACTACCGCCACTGATGTTCAGTGTATGCCTGTTTACGGCCGACACGTCCCATAATTCGTCAAACCAGCCTTTTATATTGCTATTTTTAAGCTGCTCCAAATCCTGGTCGGAGAACATGTTGGATGGAAGGGCATTTCCCATACGGTAACTATCATTTAATAATTGAGCATGCTCATAGGCAGAAAGCATTTTAGGAAGTGAAGTCGCATCTGTCAGCCCGCGGAACCCGGTATAACTGATTTTTGGCTTGCCAGCTTTTCCTCTTTTAGTGGTAATGAGGACTACCCCTTTGGCGCCTGATGCACCATAAATTGCTGCCGAGGCATCTTTTAAAAAAGAAATATTCTCTACCATAGTGGGGTCAAGGCTGTCAAAGTCGTCTCTTGTTACTGTAATCCCGTCGATAACGTAGAGCGGCTCATTGGTGACCCCTAGCAGCACTGCCTGATCTGACGCATATGCATTCCGGATATTAATAGTAATAGACGAGCCCGGTTTTCCGGATACGGAACTTACCCCTACTCCGGCGATCCTGTTCCTTAGGGCTGCTGCAATATTCGGGACTGGCAGGTCCTGGATATCTTCGGCCCTGAGGTTAGCTACGGAACCAAGGATCTCCGATCTTTTTTTTGTTCCATAACCCACAACGACAACTTCATCAAGTCCTTTGGTATCGTCGGCAAGCTTTACAGAGATCTCTGTTTTTCCCTGGAGCTCGACAGTTTGCCTGATATATCCTACATAGGAAAATACCAAAGCATCTGTGGCCGGGTCTGCCATGAGCGCAAACTCCCCATTGTCATTCGTACTTACGTTGTTGGTTTTGCCCTTTAGTCCCACGCTCACCCCTGGCATGGGGAGGCCGTCAGCTTTGTCGACTACTTTGCCTGTCACCTTACGCTGCTGGGCAAAAGCAGTGGTACAGACCATTATCATGAGCAAAACAGCCCATGAAAGTTTAGGTAAAATTTTAGAATTCATATGTTATACTTGGTTAGGTTGCAATAAATAGCTAGCCCGTGGTCTGGCTGATGTTGTTTTTACCCACTTTATATTTTCTTTTTTACATTGAGTCCTATAGCAGAGGACCTTATTACAAAATATAAAATTGATTCACCGGGCATCTAAACAAGTATTGTTTGTGGTGGCTGAAGAACATATTTATCCCGCTTAACTGCTTAACAGGTTTATTACCTTTTGCGCGGTTAATCAAATATGACCAGATATGGTTTGCATACCCCGTTCATTATTCATCACAAAACAAACTACTTAAAGGACAAGAGCTTGCAAGTTTATATTTTGGTTATTGCCTTATTGGCAGAATACAAAACTCAATAATTGAAGATGAAATTTTATGACAAAACTTATCCTATTACTATAGGATGTTAACATCCTGACGCCTTATTTCGATGTTTAGTCTTTCTTAACTATAAATCCCATAGCATCGAGAACCACTATCCCGCGGATGAGGTATAGCTTTACCTTAATTCACAAAATAATCACTGACCAGGCAAGCCGGCTGCAATCCTAATAACCCATGATGTGTTAAAATGACAGTATGACAATAAAATTGGAGTGGAATTCTTTGTTATTACCATCCATGGATGATAAATTTGAAACATTCCTGATTACTGGTTGTTCTAGCTATGCCGCTTAACAGAAAAGCAATCCATTGACAACAGAATTGATAAAGTGACGGGAATTGTTTTAATGAATTTTAGAGTGACTGGTATCTATGAAGATTGAAGAAGAATTAAAACACCATTTTTTAAGTCCAAGGCAACGCGCTGCTACCAACCTTATTTTCACTTCCAACTGGATGCTGAATAAGATCGCAGTAGCCCTTAAGCCCACGGGCTTATCGCTTCAACAGTTCAATGTGCTGAGTATCCTTCAGGGACAGCCAAAACAGACGGCCACTGTTAATTTAATTAAAGACCGTCTGATTGACAGGATGCCGAATGTATCGCGATTGCTGAATAAATTGCTGGAAAAAGGCCTGATTGAGAAAGAAAGAAATGCGTCAGACCAGCGCGTAGTATATGTAAAACTAACAGCAGAAGGGCTTAAACGTAAAATTCAAGCCA
Organism: Sphingobacteriales bacterium; assembly: GCA_015655115.1. Lineage (GTDB taxonomy): Bacteria > Bacteroidota > Bacteroidia > Sphingobacteriales > Sphingobacteriaceae > Pedobacter. The sequence continues at coordinate 8,002 of JAATFQ010000117.1, read as the reverse complement.
GATTCCTGATTGATAATGAAGAGATATCGATAACAGATGCTGAAGCTGATTTGCTGAATGACCTGCTGGAAAAATTAAGGAAGTAAAAAAATTTAAGTAAATACCATCCATGGATGGTAAATCGAGAATAAATAGATTATATGATGAATAAAGTAATATTGCTAGATAAAAGGCCGGTAGGAATACCAGCACTAACAGACTTCAAATTTACTAACGAAGAATTACCCGTACTTAAAGTTGGAGAAGTATTATTAAAAACGGTTTATGTTTCCGTAGATCCTTATTTACGTGGAAGAATGAAAGATACAAAATCGTACGTCCCTCCATTTCAACTGGGACAGCCGGTTCAATCGGGCATAATTGCCGAAATAATAGACTCCTTAAATGATAACTTCAAAAAAGGCGAATACGTGGTGGGGTCCCTTAAATGGGCTGAATATCAGATTTCTAATGGAAAGGGCCTGACTAAAGTTGATCCTGATGCAGCCAGCTTAAGTGCTTATCTTGGCGTATTGGGTATGACAGGGTTAACGGCCTACCTCGGCTTCAGGAACCTTGGTCTCCCAAAAGCAGGAGAAACCGTAGTTGTGTCTGGTGCCGCCGGTGCAGTAGGAAATGTGGTTGGCCAGATTGCAAAGATAATGGGCTGCAGGGTAGTTGGCCTGGCCGGGTCTGATGAAAAAATAGAAAGCCTGAAATCCCGGTTCGGTTATGATGAGGCCATAAATTATAAAACAAGTGCAAACCTGGAAGATGCTGTTAAAAATGCCTGCCCTGATGGCGTAGATATATATTTTGATAACGTTGGAGGCAATGTGTCGGATGCGGTACTGGCAAACATAAAATATAAATCAAGGATAGTTATCTGTGGTGCAATTTCCTTATACAATGATACTGAACCTGCAATGGCCCCGCGGGTGGAGGGGCGCCTGGTGGTGAACAGCGCCACGATGAGCGGATTTATTATCTCTGATTTTGCAGAGCAGTTCCCGGAAGGTATTCAACAATTAACTACCTGGCTCAAAGAAGGAAAAATTACGCAGTGCGAAACCGTAGTTGATGGCTTCGACTCTATACCACAGGCTTTTATCGATTTGTTTGACGGGAAGAATGAAGGAAAAATGATTGTAAAAATCTAAAGGTACAAACAGAAATAATTATAAATGTATACCTCATCGCAGATTCCATCGTAAGTGCGGAGAAATATTGAATAAAGGGATAAAGACTTCATAAAGAGAGTATATCTACAAGTACAGTAAAAACTATTAAATTCTAACAAATAATAAAAAAGAACATGTTAAACTTTGAATTAAAGAATCCAACTAAAATATTATTCGGAAAAGGCCAGATCGATAACCTTAATAAAGAATTGCCAAAAGATGCTAAGATATTGATGTTATATGGTGGCGGAAGCATTAAGAAAAACGGCATATATGAACAAGTAAAAAATGCCTTGCATGGCTTTGAGGTGGTGGAATTTGGCGGTATCCCTGCTAATCCGGAATATGAGGTATTATTGCAGGCGCTGAAAGTGATTAAAGCGGAAAAAATCACTTACCTGCTCGCTGTAGGTGGCGGTTCTGTAATTGATGGTACTAAGTTCCTTTCTGCAGCGGCATTATATGAAGGTGACAGTCCATGGGACATCCTGATCAAAAGTATTAAAACAGAAAAAGGAATGCCTTTCGGCACTGTGCTTACTTTACCTGCTACAGCTTCAGAAATGAACTCTGGCGCTGTAATCACCCGTGCAGAAACACAGGAAAAATTTGCTATGGGCGGTCCTGGGCTATTCCCTGAATTCTCAATTCTTGACCCGCAAGTTGTAGCTTCGATACCACAACGACAATTGGCTAACGGCATCACTGATGCTTTTACCCACGTGCTCGAGCAATATATGACTTATCCAGTAGGTGGTTACCTGCAGGATAGGTTCGCTGAAAGTATCATGCAAACATTGATAGAAGTAGCACCAAGGGTTATTAAAAACCCGGCAGATTATGAAGCTGCAGCAAACTTTATGTGGAGCTGTACCATGGCACTGAATGGGTTAATTCAAAAAGGAGTACCGGGCGACTGGGCCGTACATATGATGGGACATGAGCTTACTGCTTTGTTTGGTATTGACCATGCAAGGACTTTAGCTATCGTTGCCCCAAGTCATTACCGCTTTAACTTTGAAGCCAAAAAAGAGAAATTAGCTCAGTATGGACAACGTGTATGGGGAATTACAGAAGGTACAAAGGATGAAATTGCCAAAGCTGCTATTGTTAAAACAGAAGAGTTCTTCCATTCACTGGATATTAAAACCACCCTTTCTGAATATACACCTGATTTTAAAGGAACAGCAGAAAAGATAGCTAACAGGTTTACAGATCGCGGATGGGTTGGCCTGGGAGAGCATAAAAACTTAAGCCCTGCTAATGTGCAGGAAATTATTGAAATGAGTTACTAATTGAAATGATTTACTAATTTAAATAAATTGATATGAAAGTATTATTTGTACTCACTTCGCATAGCGAGCTGGGAAATACAGGAAAAAAAACAGGCTTCTGGATTGAGGAGTTCGCAGCCCCCTATTATGTGCTTGCCGATGCAGGGGTAACATTAACTATCGCTTCACCAAAAGGAGGACAGCCGCCGATTGACCCTAAAAGTGAAGCTGCAGACGCGCAAACGCCTGCAACAGAACGCTTCAATGCTGATGCGGAGCTTAAGGAAAAACTGGCAAATACGGTGGTACTGACTGAGGTTAAACAGGATGATTACGATGCTGTATTTTACCCTGGTGGACATGGCCCGCTTTGGGATCTGGCTAATGACGAAACGTCTATCTCATTAATTGAATCGTTTTATAATAACCAAAAACCTGTTGCGTTTGTATGCCACGCTCCTGGAGCGCTTGTTAAAGTTAAAGCTGCAAACGGCGACCCGCTGGTAAAAGGAAAAGAAGTTACAGGCTTCTCCAATTCTGAGGAAGATGCAGTACAGCTAACTGATGTAGTTCCTTTTTTACTGGAAGATGAACTACAACGCCTTGGCGGGGTTTACACTAAAGGGGCCGACTGGGGCGCTTATGTTAAGAAAGATGGATTACTGATTACGGGACAAAATCCTGGTTCTTCTGAAGAAGCAGCCAAAGTGTTACTGGCAACATTGGAAGCAGGGCAATAACCTAAAATTGACCGGGCAGGTAATTCTACCTTACACCAGATAATGCAAAAGAGGGTGCACCATTAACCGTGACCACCCTCTTTTTGTATAACTTAATATTATTTTACTTGTTATTCGTTCCTCCTCATGGAGGCTGGAATGTTTAATATTCGACAGTCATACTTTCCAGCATCAGCCTGTTCCCGGAAGATACCGTGCCTGTATGCTGAACCCCAAATCCACCATATGGGTTGCGCTCAATAGGGCACGAGAGACTAGTATCACCCTTGTCCCCACCATGATTTACATTTGTATTGCTCAACAATGCGGTAAGGACACTCCCCTTAACTATCAATTTTAGTTTGCACCCCGGTAGAAATAAAGAGGAGTTTACCGGATCAGCAATTGCTATACCTATCCCATTATTGAATTTCATCAGACTGAGCTTTACTTCTTTTGCTAAATCAGATGTCCTTTCGATCCTTAGCCCATAACCAGTTAACGTTGCCGGATCAAATTTAATGTAAACATCAACATACTGGCCTGTTGCACTGCCAAATCCCTGCCCCGATTCTTTATGGGGGCTCAAATCAAGTGATAAAGACATATTTTCATATTTCCCCGATTGGGAATACAGTATCCTTGCTCCTCTTCCGGTAGTCATTAATCCGTACTTGCCGAACGTACCACCGCTACCCATTCCATAGGTCCATATTTCTGAATTTGCTGGCTCCCACGGAAATTTGTCACTTAGATCGGCTGGGCGGTGCGCATCGATAATCCAGAATCCATTACGAAGGCTATCGCTCTTTTGCGTAGGTAAATTTTTAAAATCCGTCTCTATTGTCTTGCTTGCTATATCTTTCGCCCCTATTTTTCTGCTGATGCTCATTTGAGCATTCCCAATAGCAGAAGAAGGGTATTTTGGGGTGACTTTAGCGATTAAATAATAGCCAATATCGCCTGAGCTCAGCCGGTAGTTCTTTAGCGGATTATTCATCCTGCTAACAGCCACCAGGATAGAATCATGTCCATCTGCCCTTTCCGATCTGTACCAGTTAATACCCGACTGGTCCTGTTGAACAGCGATATGCAATCTTTTATCAGCATCACCATGTCTTTTACCAGCGGCATCCTGATTTTTATCAGTGACAAAAACATAATTAACGTTGACAATTCCGTCTGTAGGTCCGCTTACAGACGGTTTGCGTACGAACACTGGTGCTGGCAAAACCTTCGGCAATACTTCAATGTATAGTACTGCCAGTATCCCTGTTGCAGTTTCTGCCTGGATGTAGGCTTTCAGCGTATGGTCAGTCTCATTTGATCCAGTCACTGTTATAGTGCTATCTTTATTTACGAGAATCGAGAGTATACTTTGATCGCTCACACTCCATTTAACGGGGAATGCCTTTCGGAGCCGCTCTGGATAAAGCTGATAAGAAATAATAGCCTGTTCCCTAAACTCCGGGCTAATCTGAATTTTATCTGCTTTCAGTAGTAATTTATAAGGTAAATTGGCATAGGCACCCATCTGTTCTTTTTGCGCCGCCGGATCCCATCCATCATTACCACGTAACAAATTATAAATATTATAAGTAGTATCTAATTTATAAGCTCTTAATGCATCCCCATGAAGACCGACAGATAACTCAGGCCTGGAGGCACTGATGGCAACCGGCTTTCCGTTTAAAACATTATGATGTACATAATGTCGCACATCACTCAAAGGGTGGTCTGTCCATTCCAACCGCTGGGCATTGCCAGAAAATGTACAATCGATAACCGCAAAAGTATCATTCTGCTTGGCAAAAAAAACTGTCGGGTTAACCCTTGAATCTTTCAATACAGTATTGAAAATACAACCCAGGTAAACCTGAATAATCTTTGATGCGCTACCTGACGGATGATTAGAGAATAACTTAAAACTACATTGCTGAAAGACATTCATATCCCCTGTGCCGATAGCATCGTCTGTGCACTGAAAGAAACAATGATCGTAAAATGCCCGGTGCGGTTCATTACCACCAGCAAAAACATTCAGAAAACTAATAAACCTGCAATTTTTAAACAGCCATTTATCCATTTTATCACCATTAGCCTTAGTTATTACCTGTGCCTGGGTAATATTCTCCTGCCGCCTGGGGTAATTTTTAGCGGAATTCAATGTGTAGATCAAATCTACATTGCAATAATTTCCAAAGGTGATGTTGTAAGCCTGAAAGCCATCACCAAGCCCAATAGTATTCCAATTGCCAATAGCACCGGCCATCTGACCCCTGTTACCTGCAATAATTGTATGTTCAGCATTATCTGAAAGGCCGATCAGGGTAAGAAATGCCTGAGGCATCTTCAGCCCTATCAGGTTATTATGCAGATTCTCTGCAGCGGGATCATCCGTCCAGTATACATCGGGTTCAAGGTATATCGTTGTAGGTCGCTCTGCTGTACCGTCTTTTGCATAGGCCACGGCATCCTGTAACGAAGTAAATACATACTTGCCTGAAGATTTGCCCTTAAGTTTTGCATTTACATAAAGCGCTTGCTCTTTCAGTACAATAGCTTTACCGTGATAGTTGATCTGTGTGAGCTGTCCATAACTGCTGTTATAGGACACCATTAACCAAAAGAGTACAGCTAATGGCGTAAGATTGCCTGATAAAAGTTCAGAAGGGAATAAAACGCTGTAATTCTTAAGTGATATTTCCATTTTCAGATAATATTTTTAAAGATAAGAAATAATTCAGCGCAAAATCGGTGGTGATTATTATTTTGATATGAGTATAGATAAAAGCACTGGCCGCTCCAGTGTAGCGGAATAAAAATAAAAGCAAATAAAAAGAGGGTAATCATGATTTATGACACCCCCTCTTTTCGGTATATTTATCCCTTAAAAACGTTGAACTGTTAAGCTTTATGTATTATTCATACAGTACTATCTTTCAGATTCCGGATAATCTGCGCTGAGCGTAAGATCCTTCCAGGCTTCAAAGTTTTCTTTCAGCATATCTACTTTCTCCAATGCCAGTTTATAAGCAGGCTCGCCTAACAATAAACGAAGTTGGTGATGTTCAGATTCCACCGCTTTGATAATAGCTTCACATCCTCTAACGGGATCTCCCTGCTGTTTACCGCTTCCGTTTTGCGAAGCTTCCATCCTTGCACCTACAGTCGCTTCATAACCTGCAATTTTAACAGGAGTACGTGAGGTAGACCTTCCTGCCCAGTCTGTACGGAAAGGACCAGGTTCTACCAGCAGTACTTTTATACCTAGTGGACCAACTTCCTGAGCTAAGGATTCTGATAAACCTTCTACTGCAAATTTTGTAGCATGATAATAACCTGTAGACGTAAAGGATCTTAATCCTCCAATAGAAGAGAAATTAATGATATGGCCGCGGCCTTTTTCGCGCATCCCTGGCAAAACTGCCTGGGTAACATTTACCAATCCGAAAAAGTTAGTTTCAAACTGCGCACGTATCTTGTCCTCTTCGCCCTCTTCAATACTACTGAAATAACCGTAACCTGCATTATTCACCAAAACATCAATCTGACCAAATTTCTCTTCGGCCCTGGCAACTGCTGCTGCCACCTGTTCTTTATTGGTAACATCCAGTGCTAACACTAACGCAGTGTCTTGATGTCCTTCTGCTAATTCTTTTACCTGATCTGGATTTCTTGCAGTAATGACGGCATTCCACCCCTTGTTTAATACTAACTTAGCTAACTCTTTTCCAAAACCTGTAGAACAACCAGTAATAAACCATACTGGGTTATTTGTGACTTTCATAATTTAAATATTAATGCTATCGATATGACTGCCAATATAACCTGAATTGAGTATTATGGTTTTCACAGGAATGTAAATTATTAAACAGAATTATATATATTAAGCCCATGAAATACATACTTGGTTTGCTGCTGCTATTTAGTTTAAAAGGATATTCACAGGATTATCATACTTTAATTGCCAATCACCGCGAAAATTACAAACAGGATTTTCTAAAAGAAGATGGTTCTCCGCTAAAAAAGGAAAACCTGAATGACCTCCATTTCTTTGAAGCAGACAGCAGTTATGCTGTAAAGGCTGATGTTGAATTCCTTATAGACGAAAAGCCCTTCCCCATGCCCACCTATAGTGGAAAAACGAAAGCGTATATCCGCTATGCCCTCTTAAAATTCAGTTTACATGGTACCCCGCACCAGCTTACCGTATATAGAAGTATTGCCCTTTCAAAAATTGAGGCCTATAAAGACTATCTTTTTTTACCTTTTACAGATGAAACCAACGCGAATGAAACTTATGGCGGAGGCCGGTATATAGATCTCAGCCTGAAGGATATCACAGAAAATCATGTTCTAGTAGATTTCAATAAAGCCTATAACCCATACTGTGCTTATAGTGCTGGCTATCAATGTCCGCAGCCTCCAGAAGAGAATAGTTTAAAAGTTAAGATCAATGCAGGAGAAAAAATATATACAGGAAACAAAAAGCATTAAGCATATCCTCAAAAAGCGTTAAACCAGATTGTTATGAAATCTGTAACCGTAGAATTCATGTATTTCGAAGAATAACAAAATTACCAACCTATTCCATAATCCTCGCCATGATTGCTGGATCCGCCCCAAAGGCTACCATGCTTCCAGTCGAAGAAAATCGCATTAACAGGCCCACTGGTACGTTCCCCGAAACTTAATATGTACCCCATCTTTTTAAGCTCCTCTCTTGCGGCATCTGTTGTTTTACTATTTAGCAGCAGCTGCCCGGCTTTTGGCTCTCTGTCTTTTGTCTGTGTTCCACCTAGCGACAGCCAGAGCTGATTGGTGTTAAAGTTTGCTGCTTCTGCGG
>JAATFQ010000065.1 GCA_015655115.1 Sphingobacteriales bacterium | reverse complement strand
CTGAAACTCACCATCGCTAAATCTACTTAGGGTTACACTACCTAGTGGTTTGCCGTAGTTTTCGGCAATTTTATGTGCTAATCCTTTTGTACCGCTGCCGGCACAAAGTTTAACGGGGTTAAATTGCAATGGCATGATTAGACGGGTATCAATGCTGGTTAAAAAAAATCGGATTGCGGGTTTATTCACAATCCGAATATTGTTTGGTTGCCCGACCAGGATTCGAACCTAGACAAACGGTACCAAAAACCGTTGTACTACCTTTATACTATCGGGCAATCTTCTTTCAAATCAACAAAGGGTTGCTTTGAATTGGGAATGCAAATCTACGCAGATTTTTGATATATGCAAATCGTAATGCAAAAAAAATGAAAATAATTTTAAAAGCACCTTTTCTGATACCTTAAGGCATTAAAATTTGGTTAAACTCCGTTGATGTGTATATTTATATCAATCTATTTCATTATTTTCGGCAGCATTTTTATATGCCGAAATTAGATACTTATTCAACATGAACTATACAAAAATTAATAACCTTACAGGATGGCTCTGTTTCTTCATTGCCACAGTATCTTATATATTGACCCTGGAGCCCTCAGTAAGTTTCTGGGATTGTGGTGAGTTTATAGCTTCAGCACTGAAGATGCAGGTTGTTCACCAACCCGGAGCACCATTGTTTCTAATGATCCAGCGTTTCTTTTCGCTGCTTGCCCTGGGCGATGTAACTAAAGTAGCATACTTTATGAACGTAGGCTCTGCTATTGCAAGCGGTGCAACGATCCTCTTTTTATTCTGGACCATCACCGCACTGGCTAAGAAAATGGTGATCAAAAGTGGTAATGATTTAACGCTTACCAATATCATCACCATCATGGGTGCCGGTATAGTAGGTGCCCTGGCTTACACTTACTCTGACAGTTTCTGGTTCTCTGCTGTTGAATCTGAGGTATACGCATTATCTTCACTATTCACTGCTATCGTATTCTGGGGTATCCTGAAATGGGAAGCACATGCTGATGAGCCCCGCGCCGATAAATGGCTGCTGTTTATCGCTTATATCATGGGACTATCTATCGGGATTCACCTGCTGAACTTATTGACGATACCTGCTATTGCTTTCGTTTACTATTTCCGTAAAACACCTAAGCCTACGAATATGGGTGTTTTCAAGACGCTCGCTATAGGGATATTGATCCTTGCCTTTGTGCAATATGGCATTATCCAGTATGTAGTATCCTTCGGTGCTTATTTCGACTTGTTCTTTGTAAATACCTTAGGCCTGGGATTCGGATCTGGCGTAGTATGCTTCGCATTATTACTTATCGCCGGCTTTACCTGGGGGATATTGTATTCTATTAAACACCAGAATAAGATTTTAAATATGGCATTGCTTTCTACAGTGCTAATCATCTTTGGCTACTGCTCCTTTGCCATGATCATAATCAGAGCTAAAGCAAGCCCTAACCTTAACAACAGTAACCCTGATAATGCCTTCTCTTTCTTAAGCTACCTGAACAGGGAACAGTATGGGGACAGGCCACTGTTATTTGGTCCTAACTACAATTCTGAAAAAGTAAGCCTGCAGGAAGGTAAAAACCTTTACCGCAAAGGGGCAGAAAAATATGAGGTGTCTGGCAAGAAAACAGATTATGAATATGACAGGACTACTGTATTCCCAAGGATGTACAGTGACGACCCGCGACATGTTGAAGAATATAAAAACCTGATGGGCTTTGACGACAACCACTTTGCAGGGCTGTTCGACAATGTGAATTACCTGTTCAAATACCAGATCGGTAATATGTACATGCGTTATTTCATGTGGAACTTTGCTGGCCGTCAGAATGATGACCAGGGTGCTGGTGTTTATCAGGGACAATTCCTCAGCGGAATTAAACCTATTGATGCCATGATGCTGGGCGACCAAAGCCACCTGCCGCCATCTATCGTAGACAATGCCGCTTATAACCGCTTTTTCTTCCTTCCTTTAATCTTAGGTCTATTGGGTGCTATCTGGCACTTTAAACGCAACCAGAAAGATGCGGGAATTGTCGGACTCCTGTTTTTCTTTACCGGTGTGGCTATTGTGCTTTACCTTAACCAGAAACCACTTGAACCAAGAGAACGTGATTATGCTTATGCGGGTTCATTTTATGCTTTTGCCATCTGGATAGGCTTCGGCGTATTTGCACTGAAAGACTGGGTGTTTAAAAAGCTGAATGCACAAACAGGAGCAATTGCCGCTACTGTAGTGGGATTATTTGCGGCCCCTGTAATTATGGGCGCCCAGGGATGGAATGACCACGACCGCTCTACCAAAATGGTAGCTCATGATATTGCGGTAGATTATCTTGAATCTTGTGCTCCAAATGCAATCTTATTCACCTATGGTGACAATGATACTTACCCGCTTTGGTACGCACAGGAAGTCGAAAACATACGGCCTGACATCCGACTGGTCAACCTGAGTCTGTTCGATACAGACTGGTATATTGATGGTATGAAGCGTAAACAGAACGAGTCTGCCCCTCTCCCTATCAGCATGAAGCCTTCACAATATGTTCAGGGTGTAAGAGATGTGATGTATTATTCAGATTATAAATTGGCGGGTGCTGTAGAATTGAAAAATATCCTGAATGTACTGCTGTCGGATAATGATGAAGATAAAATTCCTTTGCAAAACGGAACGAAAGAAAACTTTATCCCTACTAAAAACTTCAAGCTGACCATCAATCCTTCGGAGGTCATTAAAACAGGAACTGTTAAAGCGGCCGACTCTGCTAAAATCACCCCGGTAATGGAATGGACATTCAATAAGGGCTATGTAACCAAAGGTACACTGGCCATGATCGATATCCTGGTCAACAACCACTGGAAAAGGCCTATCTACTTTGCCAGTACAGTACCGTCAGATCAATTCAACGGGCTTGACAACTATTTATATACTGAAGGGCTTGCTTTACGCCTGCTGCCTTTAAAAATTGATTCAGCAGCCGGAAAAAGCGAACTGGTGAATATTGATATCCTCTATCATAATATGTACAATAAGTTTAAATGGGGAAATGTAAAAAATGCGACTTACCTGGATACCCAATCTTCAGATGATATTTCCATTTTCAACAACCTGTTCAATACTACAATCTCCGGATTGATCAAAGAAGGCAAAATCGCTGATGCTAAAAAAGTAGTTGATCGCTATTATGAAGTAATGCCGACGAAATTCTATGGTATGCGTGCCGTTATGGGTGCCTACTTCCTTGCGGAGAATGAATATGCTTTAGGTGAAACGGCCAGGGCAAACGCCTTGCTGGAGAGAGCTGCAGATTATATACAGAAAGAACTGACCTACCTGGCAGATGTTTCCAAAAGCAAAAACATGTTTGTTGGGGGACAAAATGTACAAATTGGCCTGCAGTTCCTGAATGAGATGGTGAAAACCACCTCAAAACAAAAACAGGATAAACTGTCGCAGAAACTTGCCGCGCAGTTCCAGCTACTGGAAGCAAGGTTCTCTCCTTACTTTGCAGCACAGCAGCAAGGCCAGTAACGGGAATACCTGATCTAAAAAAGGGGTGCTATTTTAAAAATAGCACCCCTTTTTTAATATATAATTGATTCAGGACTCAATAATAAGTTCTTTATAATAACCTTATTCCTGCACTACGCCCATTGCACAGAATTTGTCGATCCTGTTGCTGATCATCTTTTCTGTTTTCTCTTTCCTCAGCTCTTTTAAATCTTTCAGGATCTGTTCTTTTAGTGTTGCAGCCATTTCAGCAGGATTCTGATGTGCACCGCCCAGTGGCTCTTTAATCACTCCATCAATCAGCTGATTGTTTAACATATCTCTTGAAGTCAGTTTCAGGCATTCTGCTGCGCGTTCCTTAAACTCCCAGCTGCGCCACAGTATTGAAGAACAGGATTCTGGAGAAATTACAGAATACCAGGTATGCTCTAACATATATACCTTATCACCTATACCAATGCCTAAAGCACCGCCCGAAGCACCTTCTCCTACTACGAAGCAAACAATAGGTACTTTCAGCACAGACATTTCCAGCAGGTTCCGTGCAATAGCCTCGCCCTGTCCGCGCTCTTCCGCTTCCAAACCCGGATAAGCACCCATGGTATCAATAAAAGAGATGACAGGTTTGTTGAATTTTTCTGCAAGGCGCATTAAACGCAATGCTTTACGGTAGCCTTCCGGATTTGCCATCCCGAAATTGCGGTACTGGCGTTCTTTAGTATTTTTCCCTTTCTGATGACCTATGATCATTACGGTCTGCCCGCCAATAGTAGCGAAGCCGCCAATAATCGCTTTATCGTCTTTCACAGTTCGGTCACCATGCATTTCGATAAAGTCGTCACAGATCATGCTGATATAATCCAGCGTCTGTGGCCGCTCCGGATGACGTGATAACTGAACTTCCTGCCAGCCTGACAAATTCTTGTATAGCGCATTCTGGGTTTTATTTAATTTATCTTCGAGCTCAACAAGGGTTGCAGACATATCTACTTTTGTTTTATCAGCAACCTGTTTAACCTTTTCAATTTGCTGCATCAATTCAGCAATAGGTTTCTCAAAATCAAACGTCGTTTTTATCTGTTCCATAAGTGGGCGGTAAAAATAGGCATTTTATTTAAAAATTCACAGTACCTCTCTTTGCCTGGTAAAATATTTTATAAAATTTCCTACCAGTTAGATTAAGTCCACCTTCCACCCTGAAATACGCCTGTCAGTCGTATTATTCCGGGGATGTACTACACCAGTATCGGAGACGATCCAGAGACGGGTGCAGATGTTGCCTGACTGTTGCCTGACAGTCGCCCGGTTGTTGCCCGGCCAACTGTACTCCAACTGTACCCCAACCGTACCCCAACTATACCTAAGGGTACAGATGGGGTACGGTTGGAGTACAGTTGGGGTACGGATGGGGTACGGATGCCTAGGCAACAATCAGGCAACAACCGGGCAGCAGTCAGGCAACATCTGCACGCGTGTACCTTCCTGATACGATGTTGTTCACATCATGTACTGGTTTACGTTCTTGCCAAAAAACTCATCGAACAGGATTCTAATTCGATTAATATCGTTTAGTCAGGAAATTAATAAATGGCTACAGAAGGGAAAGCATCACCCGGTTATATTTTTCGTCACTAAGCTGTGCTAAAAATATTTATTTGGCTAGCTGATTAAGCGTATCATGCCATATCATCGATTGAAGAAAGGCCAGAAAGACGATAATCAGCCCAAACATGAAGACATTATATGCTGCTCTTAATAACCTGTACTTTCTACCCAGAACGACACCTTGTGTATATTCATCCTTGATGAGGCTTTGGTATAAAAAATCATTATCACACAAGACATGGGTCATTCCTGCAGAATAGTCCTTCATCTTCATTTTATAGAAATTTCCAAAAAAGAGAAGGTTAACTTTTTTAGCAGATAAATCATGGTCCGTGAATTTGCCATTTGGAAGTGAGGGCCTGGTTGCTAAAATAGCAAGGATTAAAGTAACCAGACTGGTGCCCAATAGAATGAGAGATGGAATAATTAAATACCTCGCTTCTTTAAAACGGCCAAGCCCAAGACTGACAATAGCTGAAAGGATAATAGAGTTTACTGTAATCAGGATCTGGGCTTTATTGTCTGCCATGTCACTTAGACGGTGATCATTGCCGGCAGTGATTTTCAGGAGCATTTCAATTGAAGATTTGACATCAAAATCAGGAACTGGTACGATTTCTTTTGATTTTTGCTCATTATCCATGTTTGGGTAATTTGGGTATAGTATTACACTTATTTCAAACGAATACCAACTGTTGTGAACGATTTAGAACTAAAGGTACATTTTGTCGTCTTAACTTTTTTGGATTTCCTGTATTAGGATGTGGGACCAGCGATCAAACTTTTAAACTTTTAAAAGGAAGAACTATAAATTGCCTCAGGGTCTAAAGATAAAGGCCAATTTTTTTAAAACCTGGAGTAATAGTTCAGGCAGACCTAATCTTCGCTCTTATATCTTTTAAATCGAAATTTTCCATAAAGGAATCAGAAAGGGCGCTGCATCCGGCTTCCAGACAGAGCGCCCTTTCTTAATTACTCATCTGAACATTATTCAGATGAATATTGCGTTGGTGCCCGCAGCTTATCTTATCTGCCTTCAGCCCCGTTACGCTTTACTGCCACGGATATACAATACCGACACCGCCCCCAGGATCATGAATACTCCCGCAAGTACAATCGCATAAATTGCTTCACCGTTATAAAAATGCTTCACGATCATACCACCGAAAAAGCCATTAACAATTTGCGGCATGGTAATGAAAAAGTTAAAGATCCCCATATACACACCCATTTTACGGGCAGGTATAGCACTTGAAAGTATAGCATAAGGCATAGAAAGTATACTTCCCCAGGCCAATCCTATACCTATCATAGAATAAATCAAATAATCAGGATTGCTGATAAAATACATTGACAGCAATCCTATCCCTCCACATATAAGGGAAAAAGCGTGTGCAACCTTACGGCTCGTAGCTTTAGCTATGGCGGGCAGAATCAAGGCGTAAATAGCAGAAACGCCATTATATACGCCAAATAAAATACCTACCCAGTTCCCCGCATCGGCAAACTTTACGGAAGAAGTATCGCCCGGCAGTACTTTATAGATATGTTGCGCAATAGCCGGTGTGGTAAATACCCACATAGAAAATAAGGCAAACCAGGAGAAGAACTGTACAAGGCCCAGTTGTTTCATAGTACGTGGCATATTGGAAAAGTCGGTGATGATAGACAAGATACCTTTTTTCTCTTCCGTTTCCGGCTCTTCGCCATGGTATAAGGCCATTTCTTCCGGTGGATATTCTTTAGTGGTAATTACGGTCCATAGAATGGTAATCAGTAAGATGGCAGCTCCTGCATAGAAAGAGTATACCACATTCAGCGGGATTTGCCCTGCCGCAGCAACCTTGGCTACGCCAAGATATTCTGAGAAAAAGTAAGGCAACCATGATCCTGATATCGCCCCCGCGCCAATCAGGAAAGTCTGCATAGAGAATCCGAAGCTCCGCTGGCTCTACGGCAGCTTATCGGCTACCAGCGCCCTGAAAGGCTCCATCGCTACGTTAATAGAAGCATCCATAATCATCAGCATCCCTGCTCCGATAATAATAGGGGGCATCAGGCTGGCCATTGTTGCCGAGTTGGGCATCAATATGAGTGCAATAGCCGTTAAAATGGCACCAACGAGAAAATAAGGCCTTCTACGGCCAAATTTGTTCCATGTTTTATCGCTGTAATAGCCAATAATAGGCTGTACGATCATTCCTGTTAACGGTGCCGCCAGCCAGAAAAGAGAAAGGTGCTCCACATCGGCACCAAAGGTTTGCAGAATTCTTGAGGCGTTTCCATTTTGAAGAGCGAACCCAAACTGTATTCCGAAAAATCCGGCACTCAGATTAAATATCTGAGCTTTTGACAATCTGGGTTTAGTAGCGGCAACGTTAGTATGTTCCATCAGGATATAATTGGTTTTGATTTTAACTTGTTAAAATTCCAGGATCTGTGCACTCATTGGCAATACCCATACAGGTATTGTATTATCTTTAATATCATTTATTTCGAGACCGGAAAGCTTGTCCTTCGCATTAATTATCTGTTTATTTTTTAATATCTGAGGTGGAATCTGCACATGGCTTTCCATTCTGTAGTGGCGGTCAAAATTGACAAGAACCAGCAGGCGCTGATTGTCAGTATAACGCACATATCCGTACATTCTCTTGTTCATGTTCCCCCCTACAGGTATTTCCCAAAGCTCACCCTTTGCAATGGCCTCAGCGGCACCAGCAAACTGAAGCAGCTTCGTATAGTAATTTCTTAATTCCTTTTGTTCGGCCCCCAATTGTCCACCATCCCAGGCACCACCGTTCATCCATTTCTGGTGCTCAGGTATGCCCCAATAGTCGAACAGGGAAGTCCTGTTATCTTCAGTTCCGAAGCCTTCAGCACCACGTGCAGGCTCTCCAACTTCCTGACCAAAGTAGGTCATCACGGGACCTCCGGACAAGGTAGCTGTCACCACCATGGCGGGCAATGCAAGTTCTGCTTTACCTGCAAATCCTGCCGAGGCAATACGTTCTTCATCATGGTTTTCCAGGAACCGCAGCATATGATCGCCAAAGCCGGCACTTTCTACCTGCCACACTTTCCTGATATCATTCACATCAGCATGATCTTCACTCCTTATCAGTCTTTTCAATCCATCATACAAGCCTACCTTGTCGTACAGGTAGTCGAATTTCCCTATAGTCAGAAAAGATTTATAAGTAGCCGGATCGTATGCTTCACCAATAAAGATCAGATCAGTATTTACTGCTTTCAGTTCAGGGATTACCCATGCCCAGAATTCAAGAGGGACCATTTCCGCCATATCACAACGGAATCCGTCAACACCTTTATGTGCCCAGAAAACCAGAATGTCCTTCATTTTGTTCCAAAGCTCAGGCCTCGGTGAAAAATGTTTGGCCGACTGATGTGCATGGTCTACACCATAGTTTAATTTTATAGTCTCATACCAGTCGTCTATAGACGGTTTTTCAGAGAATACGTTATTCCCGGTAGCCCTGGCTGGCATCTCTGTGTATTGCTGCTGCATCAGCCCTGATAGTGGGGTCTGCTGGCCAGATTTAGGAGCTGGCGGGATAAACGCCTTTCCCGGAATGTAATAGTAATCATTAGCGGGACTAAATGCCTGCTGCTGATCGTCGTTTGCACCAAAGTCTGCCACTCCCGCAGGTTTGGCCAGCGAATGATACTGCCTGGCTACATGGTTAGGCACAAAGTCAATGATTACCTTAAGGTCCTTCTCATGTGTCCTCTTTAGCAGCGCTTCAAACTCCGCCATGCGGTTTTTAACATCTACGGCCAGGTCGGGGTCTACGTCGTAGTAATCCCGTATGGCATAAGGAGAGCCCGCCCTTCCTTTCACTACATTTGCATTATTGGCTGGCAAGCCCGGGTAAGGAGTTAAAGTACCGTGTGCAATTATGCCTGTATACCAGACGTAAGTTGTACCCAGTTCTTTAATTCCATCCAGTGCTTTACTGTCAATATCGGTGAATTTGCCGCTTCCATTCTGTTCAATGGTTCCGTAAGGAATATTCGTTTGTTGCTTATTACCAAATAACCGTGGCAATAGCTGATAAATCATTATTTTTTTGCCGTTCTGTGCTGAAGCATCGTTCATAAATCCTGTAACAAGTAAAATGATTACGATAAATTCCCAGCGGAGGTGTTTCATACCAGTTGTCCTTTATAAGAAATAACTGTTTCACCTTCCGGAATATCGTAAGATTTGTTAAAGATATTAATGTCCAGAACATCTTTAGTATTATTGATGATACTGATTGCTTCTTTATTGATCTTCACCTTCAGCTGTACACCTCTGAACCCGATATTAAAGGAGAATGAGGTCCACTCTTCAGGAAGGAAAGGCGTAAAAGCCAGTTGATTATCACGCACGCGCATTCCCGCAAAACCTTCAACGATGCTCATCCATGTTCCTGCCATAGAAGTAATATGAAGGCCATCTTCTGTATCGTTGTTATAATCATCAAGATCTAAACGTGAGGTGCGCAGATAAAACTCATAGGCACGCTTACCGTCGTTCAGCTTAGCAGCAAGAATACTGTGTACGCAGGGCGATAATGAACTTTCATGTACCGTGCGGGATTCATAGAAATCAAAATTCCTGCGCAGGGATTCCATGTCGTAGTTGTCTTCGAAGAAGTACATCCCCTGTAATACATCGGCCTGCTTAATAAAGCACGAGCGCAAAATCCTGTCCCAGCTCCACTTCTGGTTGAGCGGACGGGATGATGCTGGTAAGTCGCTCACCAGGACCTGCTCTTTGTCAAGGTATCCATCCTGTTGAAGAAAAACACCATGTTCCTCGCTGTATGGAAGATAAATATTCTCCGCGATAGCAGTCCAGTCGGCAAATTCCTCTTCTTCTTTTAATGCTGTTTTAGCGACAATCTCACTATAACGTTCCACATCTCCGGCCTTAACAATGCCCGCAGCTTCGACAGCATATTGTAAGCACCATTGTGCTAATGTGCTGGTATACCAGTTATTATTGATGTTGTTTTCGTATTCATTTGGCCCTGTTACGCCAAGCATCACATATTGTTTTTTGTCGATGCTCCAGTTTACACGCTGTTTCCAGAACCTGGCAATGCCGATCAGCACCTCAAGCCCGTATTCTTTCAGATAGCCGCTGTCGCCTGTATATCTGATATAGTTGAAGATCGCAAAAGCAATTGCCCCATTTCTATGGATTTCCTCGAAAGTAATTTCCCATTCATTATGGCATTCTTCACCATTCATGGTAACCATAGGATATAAAGCCGCGCCGTTGCTGAAACCTAGTTTCTCTGCATTTTCAATGGCTTTCTCCAGGTGTTTATAACGGTATACCAATAGGTTACGTGATACTTCCTGCGGGGCGGTCGACAAGTAGAAAGGAATACAATAAGCTTCAGTATCCCAATACGTTGAGCCTCCGTATTTCTCGCCTGTAAAACCTTTAGGGCCGATGTTTAAACGGGCATCTTTACCAGTATAAGTCTGGTTTAGCTGGAAGATATTAAAGCGGATAGCCTGCTGTGCAGCCACATCACCTTCAATAATGATATCTCCCTCTTCCCATTTCGTAGCCCATGCTGCTGCCTGTTCGCTCAGCAATACGTCAAAACCTTTTGCTGCCGCAGCGTTCACTGCTTTAACGGCTTCTTCCTGCAACGCAGATGATTCAAAGTTTTGTGATGACAGGTTTGTGGCAAACTTGTAAATATCTACAGTTTCACCTGCAGTAATGCTGAATGTAGCAGCTTCTGCAAGATATTTATCTTTTATTTCCGTTCCGGCAGTTAAAGCAATCTTCTCCCCATTATTTAAGACAATGGTTTTCAATCCTGTGATCACATCGAATGCTGTTTTCTTAGTGCGCATCGTCAGGTAAGAACCGTTTCCGTCCTGTATCCTGTTCAGCTCATCCCAGAACTTCTCGTCATAGTTGGAATCCTGGTTTTTAACATCTCCATCAATGAAAGAAGTTAAAGTAAGCTCTCCCGAAAAGTTAAGTGCAACAAACTGATAATGCAAAGCTGCGATCTCGTCATCAGCGATGCTAAAGAAACGTTTAGCAATCACCTTGATCTGTTTGCCCGACAGCAGCTCTGCAGTAAATGTACGCTCAAGGTAACCTTCTTTCATGTTCAGTACACGCTTGAACTCGCCGACCTTACATAAATTTAAGTCGACCACTTCGCCATCCAGTTTAAGCTCCAGCCCCATCCATTCTGCCGCATTTAATACCTTTGCGAAATATTCAGGATAACCGTTTTTCCACCATCCTACGCGGGTTTTATCCGGATAGTAAACCCCGGCAACATAATTTCCCTGTAAAGAATCGCCTGTATAAGTCTCTTCAAAATTGGCACGCTGGCCCATGCGGCCGTTACCAAGGCTAAAGATACTTTCTGATATTTTGTTTAAATGAGGATCAAAACCTTCCTCTATGATATTCCATTCTTCTGCTTGTATATAATTCTTCATGGCTCCCTGTTAAGCTGTTCTTTTCTATTAGGCTGTTCTTTTTTCTGTTTTACTCTTAATTAGAGCGATTAATTGCGCTACCGTTACTCCCGAAAGATCTTTAATGATCAAGTCAGTGCCCGGCAGGTTCTCCGCTTCTCCCACACCTACTACAGCCATACCTGCTGCTATTGCTGCCTGCACACCAGCTGCTGCATCTTCAAAAACGATACAGTTTTGTGGTGCCGTGTCCAGCATTTCTGCTCCTTTAAGGAAAACTTCAGGATCAGGTTTCGACGTCGTTACCGAGTTACCATCTACAATAGCATCGAAGAAATGAGTGAGGTTGGTCCTTTCCAGTATCAATCCAGAGTTCTTACTGGCAGAGCCAAGGGCTATTTTTACGCCATGGTCTTTCAGTGCCTGCAACAAATCTGCAGATCCTGGCAATACTTCTGTGGCCGACATTTTATTGATCATGTCTACATACCAGGTATTTTTCAACGTTGCCAGTTCTTCTTTCTCTGCATCAGTTTTTGTAATGCCGCCCCAGTTTAAAATCATATCCAGCGAACGCATACGGTTTACACCTTTAAGCTGTTCATTCTGGGCGTGACTAAAGTCGAACCCCATAGAGTTGGCTAATTTTTTCCAGGCCTGGTAGTGATAAACTGCTGTATCGACCAAAACACCGTCAAGATCAAAAATGCACGCTATAGTAGTATCTTTCATATTAATTCAGTTCTAAAACCAGTGTTGTTTTTGCTGGCACAGTTATCTCTTTAATCGTATTTAATTTTTCACCGCTGATAATATTCACCATTGAGGATGTATTCCCCATAGATTCCGCAAATCTTGAAGTCTGTAGTGTTTTAACTTTATCCTCATTATTTAATATTACCATAACGGATTTACCCTTGCCTTCCTTATCCATCCTGAAATAAACATACATCCCATTTTCGGGTACATATTGTGTCATCTTGCCAGATTGTAATGCAGTGCTGTTTTTTCTGTAGTTAGCCAGTCTAGCTACCAGGTTCCAGGCTTCATTTTCTTTTGGTGTACGGCCTGCGGCTGTAAACTTATTTGTCTTATCGCCCGCCCATCCTCCAGGAAAATCAGAGCGTACCAAGCCGTCAGGGTTAGAGAAGTTTTTCATCAGGATCTCTGTACCATAATACAACTGAGGGATGCCGCGCATGGTGAATAGTAAAGCCATGCCCGATTTATATTTATCGAAGTCTTCATTTACTACCGAATAGAAACGGCTCATATCATGATTGTCCCAGAAAATAACATTACGTGATGGGTCCTGATACAGGAAATCCTGCGACAAGGTATTATATAACCTGAAGAGACCGTCCACCCATTCATTTTTCCCATTCAAAGCTTCATAAACAGCCATCTTAAGTACATTATCTGTTATCCCTGGCAATTGAGTATCCAGGCCACGGTTAATGATATTTCCCTGTGTAAAAAATGCCTGTGCAGGTACTGAGTTGACCAGTGTTTCACCAAAGATAGTCAGCCTTGGAAATTCTGCTTTTACCTTTTTAGCCCAGTCGGCCATGTACTCGGCATCATTATAGGCATAAGTATCCAGTCTTAGTCCGTCAATACCGGCATATTCTATCCACCAGATATGGTTCTGGGTAATGAAGTTCTGTACGTATATATTTTTTTCGTTGTAATCTGGCATCGAAGCAACAAACCAGCCATCAACAGTCTTTTTCTTATCGGCAGCAGACGCATGAGGATCCATTACAGGCTCATCACGGTAGCTGGTTTGTGTAAATACCGGCCATTGGTTTACCCAGTCTTTCATCGGAAGGTCCTGGTATATCCAGTTATGGAGGCCCATATGGTTATGCACAATGTCTTTAATAACTTTTAGTCCATTGGCATGGGCTTTTTCCACGTATGTTTTATAGAGTTCATTGGTACCGAAGCGCGGATCAATTTTGTAGTGATCTGTAGCTGAGTACCCATGATAGGAAGCTCGTGGTTCATCGTTTTCTATTTCAGGTGTCATCCATATCGTGGTCATTCCCATTTCTTTAAAATAATCGAAATGGTTCATCACACCCTGGATATCACCACCATGGCGGTAATACATAGAATCACGGTTCATGGTCTTTTCTTCCATGCTCTTCACCACATCGTTAGATTTATCGCCATTGGCGAAACGGTCGGGCATCAGGAAATAGATCACATCTTTGTCTGTTACACCCTGAATACGGGAAGCTGAAGCATCCCTGTTTCTCAATTCATAAGTGTAACTTAATTTTTTCGTTCCTTTTACATTAAATGTAATAGGGAATTTGCCGGCTTTTGTGTCGGCAGCAATTTCAAGGTCAAGAAACAGGTAATTAGGGTTTTCCACTTTATTTACCTTAACCAGTTGTACTCCCGGATAATATAGGGAGACTGTACTATTAGCGATATTATTGCCATGGACAAGCAATTGTAATTTAGGATTATGCATTCCGGTGAACCAAAACATCGGTTCAATACGATCCAGCTTCTGTGCAAGCAGATTTGAACCAGTAAATGCTAACATCAATAAAAACAGTAACTTTTTCATATTCAGATGGAGAAATACAGTGTTAAGCATAGGAAATAATTAAACCAAAAAATTGGTTGAAATTTTGGAAAAAATGTAAGGCAACGAATGGAAAACAGTGAAGAACATATAATGATTGAATAAAAATAAACCCCTGCAATCTCTAAGACATCGCAGGGGTTTGAATTTAGTTTGTGGCTAACGTAAAAGTACCGCCAGTAACTTTTGGCGTATCTGTTCCATCGTAACTCAAAGTTAAGGTTACAGCATATGTGCCTGGTGTGGCCATACTAATATTGCCCCCATTTAACACTAAATTGGTGATATTGCCTCCTAAGCTGGTTCCCCAATCATGACCAAAACGGAATTTATATTCTCCTGCACTAAAGGTGGTAGTAGCTTTCCACAAGGAATTAGTACCATCGTTCACTACTTTCAGATCTGTATCACTGTCCCATCCACCTGGGGTGGCAGCACCAATTAAAGACCAGACTTTAGCATCTGCAATTACAATAGTATTATTGTTCAGGTCTACCGTTACTTGTTTCATGCCTGCAGAAACCGAACTGATATCTCCACCAGTTGTACTTATTTTGTCCTCACCAGCAGATCCGTATGCGACATCCCAGTTTTTCCCGGTAGTAATTTTAAAGTTACCTCCATCAAACTTGATTACTCCGGTATAAACACCGTTGCCCATTACAGAAACCAAACTATCCGCAGTTGCAGGATTCCATCCCTGATAATTGCCAGGAACATAAATCCAGGATGTTAAAGGGAAAGGTCTCGCACTTAAGCTTACCACATTACTATAAACAGGAGTGAAAGAAGCAGAAATAGTAGATTTAACTCTAAACTCCACATCCGAATTACTTGTTGTCGGAAGGTTTAAACCAAGCAGCAAATTATTCAGTTCTAAGCCTGTAAACGATTTAGTAGTAGGTCTGACATCCAAAAGGGCTTCCTTCACAGTAGCGAAATTTGTTCCTTTTAATGCAACCTGCAGCACATTGCTGACAGCACCATTGTAACCAAAGCTTCCTTCTGAAACATTAAATGTAATCACATTGGTAGTTAGCATGGTTTTATCTAAGACGACAGTTGATACTGAAGATTTTAGGGTGCCCTCAGCTCCCGGAATTGCAACGGTCTGGGTTTCGTCTTTTTTACAAGACCATAACGATAGAGCAATAAAGCAAAACGCCATGGATTTTAATAATATTGATTTCATATCTTATCTAAGATTAATAACCTGGGTTTTGTGTTAATTTGTCATTAGCAATTAAATCGGCGGATGGCAAAGGGAAAAGTGTACGGTAAGATTCTACCGCACGTCCTGCTTTAATACCGCCTTTATATGGCCATAAATAACTGTTATCCGTGAACTTACCAAAGCGGATTAAGTCTGTACGTCTGTAACCTTCCCAATAAAATTCTTTAGCTCTTTCGGTAAGGACATTATCCAATGTAAGAGAAGTAACGTTTCCGGCAGTACTGCCATAAGCACGTTGACGTAAAAGATTCACATATGCAATGGCCTGACTAGTTGTACCACCCGAACCGCCACGTAATACTGCTTCAGCATAATTTAAATACGCTTCTGGTAAACGAAATAAAGGAAAATCTATTGAGCTGTATGTACCACCCACAGTAGTTGGGGTAACACCTGCCTGAGTTTTGTTCCTGAATTTAATTACGCGCAAACCATCAGCAAACACACCAATATCAGTGTTGTCCTTTTTATCACCGAAAAACATTGCTCTTTTATCTGCTGCGTCAGTAAACATATCTGGTAAGGTTGATGCAGCATGAATACCACCCCAACCACCACTTGGAACACCAAAGTCGGCAGGGTTCATATCAGCATTGATAGAAGCATTGACCAGGAAGGTAGTACCTCCATAATTCTGAGCAAAGTTCCCATCGTAGTTGATGGTAAAAATAGACTCTGTATTGTTCTGGTCATTATCGGCAAGAAACAGGTTTTTATAAGTAGTTTCTAATGAATAACCTGCTGCAATTACTTTACTTGCATAAGTGATAGCTTCAGTGTTTTTAGCAGTTCCGGTATAAACCGAAGCATTTAAGTATAAACGTGACAGCAGCATATCAGCGGCACCTTTAGTGACACGGCCATAGTCATTTGTTACTGGCAATTCCGCTTCAATAGCTAACAATTCAGATTCTACATATTTGAATAAATCTGCGCGTTTAATCTGCTCAGGAGCAATGACCCCAATTTCATTAGCTTCTGTTAGAAAAGGAGGATTACCATACAAATCCATTAATACCCAATATTGGTAAGCACGCAGAAATCTCGCTTCTGATCTGTATGCTGTTATAGTAGTTGCATCAGTACCTGTGATATTGCGCGAGGCTAGTTTGTCTGGTGTACTTTGACGTAGAAATTCGTTCGCAATAGTAATCTGATATAAACTTCTTGTGTATAAACCCCTAAGAATAATATTGTCAGAAGTGAAGGTTAAATAATTCAGGTCATATACTCCGGGATCATTCCAAACGCATAGACCTTCATCACTCGTCAATTCCTGTGCATTCCAATATAGACGTAAGAAGTCCGATGCACCGGCATCAATGCCACCGAGATCACTCGCTCCTGAGCCATTTCCACTTGTCAGTGCGAAACTGGCATAAACTTTAGCCAAAACTTGTTTGTAACCTGCAGGGGTAGCATAAGCTACCTCAGAGGTAATGTCATTAGTTGGCGTCAGGTTCAGGTCTTTTTTACAAGACGAGAAAGTAGCCAGCATAATGGCAGTAGCTGTGAATATTTTAAATAGATTTTTCATCTCTAGCTTTATAATTATTAAAATCCAACATTAACACCTAAACTATACGTTCTTGGTCTAGGGTACACTTTATAATCTATTCCCTTGCTCGACTCCGGATCTAACCCTTTGTATTTAGAGACTACAAATACATTTTGAACATTTGCAGTAATGCGCAAGTTTGCATTTGAATTAGGAGAAAGGCGGCCTACGTTATAAGTTAGCCCTGCGTTATCCATTTTCAGGAACGATGCATTATGTATGTAATAATCGCTCAGGTAAGTATTGGTTGAAAAGTTAGTTTCGTAGATCGTACTTGGAGCATTATTAATAATTCCATTCGTGCTCAGGATATTACTTGCTACTGACAGGTTAGAAGATACATTGTCATAAATATAATTACCAATATTTCCACGTAATACTGTGCTTAAGGTCCATTTTTTATAATTAAATGAAGTGCTGAAACCCAAAACATAGTCAGGAGCTGGTGATTTATAAAAATATAAATCCTGATCATTGACTATACCGTCATTGTTGAGGTCGGCATATACTCCCTGGATAGGTGCACCTTTAGCATCATAGACTTGTTTATATACTAAAAAAGAATATGGTGAATTGTTGATGGTATTCCATTCTATGACTGTACCAGTTGCGCCGGTTACTCCTCTATCATCGGTTCCGATTTTAAAATTGGGATCAGGATTTAAGGTTAGGTTGGTTACTTTATTCTTGTTATAACTGAAGTTAAAGCCCATATCCCAATTCACGTCAGCACTTTTGATGATACCCACATTCACGTTGAATTCGACACCTTTATTCTCCATATTACCAACGTTGGTCAGTAATACGTTGCTAAAGTTCGTACCTACAGAAATTGGCACCTTGCTTAACAAGTCTTTTGTTTTCTTATAATAAACATCTATACTACCATTAACTCTTCCATTAAAGAAACCATAGTCGATACCTGCATTGTAAGTTTCCGAAGTTTCCCACTTCAAATTTTTATCATAGGCAACTGGAGTATATAGATGATAGAACTGATTGCCGAGCTGATATTGAGACTCATTTATACTATTCTGATAATTAGCTAAATAGCTATAGTTAGCTATACCATCTTGCTGACCAGTTTTTCCATAACTTAAGCGCAGTTTTAAATCAGAAAACACCTTATTTTCTTTTAGGAAAGATTCGTCAATAGCTCTCCAGGTCAAACCAACTGAAGGAAAATAGCCCCATCTGCCATCTTCAGCAAATTTCGATGACCCATCAGCACGCATTGTACCAGATAAAATATATTTGTTAGCTAGTGTATATACAACACGTCCATAGTAAGATAACAGCCTATTTTGCTGAATATCAAAAGGGAAAACTGGCGTACCAGTCAATCCTCCCAGGTCATTATATGCATTGAAATTGTAGGTTTTGGTCGCATTATCATAAAAACCGTAACCAGCAGTAGCATTAATATTACTATTAATACCTTTTAGGTCTTTGTTATAGTTTAAATAAAACTCTACCAATTTATTATCCTGAACAGCATCGTATTGAGTAGAAGTTCCACTTGATGCAAAACTTTGTGCTGCATAATAAGGGATATGAGTAGTTCCGAAACCTTTCGAGATATCATAGCCTACGTTAGCGTTTGCATGTAGTTCTGGTAGGAAATGAAATGAGTAATCTAACCTCAAATTACCATAGCTTCTGTTCACTTGGCCCTCGTCAGTTTTTTGCTCTAATAAACCTAATGGATTCTTAGGCGCATTTGGATTTAATAATCCGGAAGCACTTATCCATTCATAATAGCCTCCAAATTTATTATCAGCATAAACCGGTTGAGTAGGGTCAAATTGTATCGCATTATTCACAGCATCCTGATTCGCAAATCTGGATTCGCTTATGGTACCTTTCAAATTCAAATCAACTTTCAAATGTTTATTAAAGAATGTAGGATTCAATGTGATACCACCTGATGCTCGTTTCAAACGGTCAGTCAACAGTAGCCCCCTTTGATCCAAATAGCCTGCTGAAATACGATAAGGGAGACCTTTAAAGTTACCACCAACACTTAAATTATTGTCGGTAGAGAATGCATTATCATAAATTACATCCTGCCAATTTGTATTTGCAGTACCTAATAATGCTTTTTGTGTAGCATTACCATTTGCATTTACATAGTCACGAACCTGGTCGCCTGTCAGTACGTCAACCGTTTTCGCTACCGTTGCGTAAGAATTCACCGTACTAAAATCAATTTTAGGTTCTCCTGAGCCACCTTTTTTAGTGGTAATTAAAATTACCCCATTTGATGCTCTTGAACCATAAATGGCCGTTGCATTTGCATCTTTCAGCACTGTAAAGGTTTCGATATCATTTGGATTGATCAGACTCAAAGGACTAGCAACACCTGAAATTGTATTTCCACTAAAAGGGATACCATCAATTACAATCAAAGGATCATTACTCGCATTCAGTGATGCACCGCCCCTGATACGAATTGTACTTCCTGCACCTGGCTGGCCACCGTTTGGCGTAATTGATACACCCGCAACCTTACCAGCGATCAATTGTTCAGGTGAAGTGATGTTACCTTTCTGAAAATCTTTAGCACCTACAGTAGTAATTGATCCTGTGAGATCCTTCTTCTGCGCCGTACCGTAACCGATTACCACAACCTCATTCAGGTTCTGGGCATCCGGCTTAAGGTTAAAACTGACAACCGTGTTACCTTTAACAGCAACGATCTGGTCAATAGATTTGTAGCCGATATAACTGGCTGTTAAAGTCACAGTCCCGTTAGCTACACCTACAATTTTGAAATTTCCGTTTACATCTGTACTGCCACTTCTGGTAGTACCTTTAATGATCACCGAGGCGCCTGGAAGGCCCTGTCCGGTTTCATCAATAATTTTGCCGGAGATGGTGCCGGTTTGCGCTTGAACAGCAAAGACTGTGAGTGTTAATAACAACAGCAGACAGTACTTCATGACGTAAAATACTTTCATATTTAAGACTCTTTTATGGTTATATATTTGGATAAAATATAGTGTGTATTACACATACGGTAAATTTACTACCCCAGTTGATATTTCAAAATTTTATATTAAAATAATTTTTAAGACATTGTTTTAAATATAAAACACACTTAATTTCACTCCTAAATTTCAAAAAAATAAGACCTATTATATCAAATAATAACTCATAAAACTCTGCTTTACAATAAATTATGAAATCTACAAAACAATACAAAGTGTTTTTATTACACTAAGCCTATTTCGTTACATTTCACGGGAACGATACCGGGAACGTTCCCGGTATTTTGACCCTAAATGACAAAATAATGAAGATCGAAAAATCAGAAATCGTCGTATTTTCGGCGAGTCCTTACTTTTTTTTCAAAAAAAGGGATGATTTCGGAGGTAAATTCACGGGCTTTTTTAAGCCCCTTTTAAGCATCTATTCATGCGCTTTTTTAAGCACTATTTTTGCCCCGGACTGCGCTCTATTTCGCAGTTGAATTACGCTTGATCAGCTTCGAATCCAGCACGATTTTCTCACTTTTATTCACAGTTTCCGGATTTTCCAGCATCTTGAATAAAAGCAAAGCTGCCTCAACACCAATTTTAGTTGATGGCTGGGTAACAGTGGTTAAGGATGGATTTAACAAGGTGGCAATTTGCAGGCTAGAGAACCCTACCACCTTAACATCAGCAGGAATAGCGATGTTCAGATCATAACATGCATAGTACGTAGCAAACGCCAGCCGTTCAACTGATGTGAACACCCCATCAGGTTTCAGCGTGGCGAACATATTCTTCAGGATCACACTGTTTTTCCTGTAACTATTTGTACAGTCAACAATGAGTTGATCATCAAAGGGGATATTGTATTTCTCCAGCGCGTCAAGGTAGCCCTGCATCCTGGTTTTACCAATTGACAGGTTTTTATTTACCACCAGGTAGGCAATGCGCCTGCATCCTTGCTTAATCAAGTGCTGCGAAGCAGAAAAACTGCTGTCATAATCATTAGTAATAACCCTGGGGGTAATAATATCTTCATAAACCCTGTCAAAAAATACCAACGGCAGCCGCTGGTTAAATTCATTCAGATAATTATGGTCATTAGCTTCACCCGAAACGGACATAATAATCCCATCAGCACGCCCATGGTGCAGGTGCCTGATAAAAGCGACTTCTTTATCATAATCATCATCTGTAGAATAAATAAGGATATGATATCCTTTGTCGCGCGCAATCCGCTCAATACCATGAATAGCCTGTGAGAAAAAGTTATTTCCAAGCTCCGGAACAATTACAGCTATTGTTTTACTGCGCTGCTCACGCAAATTACTAGCGTAATGATTAGGCTGATAATTCAGCTCCTTTGCCGCAGCTAAAATTTTATCTTTTGTTTCCTTATTGATGTCACTGCTTTCCCGAAAGGCCCTGGAGACAGTAGAAGTCGATAAGTTCAGAGATTTAGCAAGTTCCTTTATATTGATATTACGCATTTTGCAAACTGCAATTAGTATTGACCGGTAAATATAGCTGAAACTTGAATAATATTACTATTTGCGAACAAAAATAAACCAATCCAAACATGTCCGATAACTTACTCATCCTCCCACCGCCATTCTCCGGCAATCTTTAAAGGAGTTTTTAAATTATTTTCCAGAAGAAATGCCCTAAGCTCCTCGTCCGACTGGCGTCTAACGGGGATCTCAGGTGTATTTGCCAATGCGTAAACGAGCATGGCACTATATCTGACTGTATTCTTTTGCTGCTGCTGATCTACGAGTTTGAAAGTATCCCCGTCAGAATGGTAAAACTGTCCCGAATGATTAGGCAGTTCGCCACCTCCGCCACCCCCTACAGGTATGCCCTGCAGCATAAATGGCTGATGATCACTATGCAACCCTGCACCCGGATAAAAACCATTTTTGAACCCCGTATCTATACGCACGATATCTTTGCCCCATACGTTAAAGAGGGTTTTCATCTGGAGGCGACTAGTGCTGAAACCTTTAGGGTCGTTCGTCATGTCGTAATTGAGCATAAATTTCACGTTATCCAGCTCCTGAGCTTTCTGTGCCGCTGCTATGTATGCCTTAGACCCCAGCAGTCCCTGCTCCTCGCCCATAAATAAGACAAACTCTATCGTCCGCCTGGTTTGCAATTTCAAAGCCTTAAAAGTCCTTGCCATGTCTATCACAGCAAAAGCACCAATGCCATTATCTATTGCCCCTGTAGCCAGGTCCCAGCTATCCAGGTGGCCGCCAACAACAATCTTTTCCTGTGGTGTTTCCTCACCTTTCAGCGTCGCGATTACATTCCGTGCTTTAATGAGGCCAGAGAAATTTGTCATCTTTAAACTGGCATATTGCGGTGCCGACTTTAACAGGTCTTTAATATGCATACCATTTTCCAGTCCGATACATACTGCGGGGATAGTAATGAGTTTCCCCGTGACAGAGGCCGTTCCGGTAAGCAACACGCCATTCCTGACTCCGTTGATGATGATGATGCCCGCTGCACCATGGTTAATCGCTATAGCAGTCTTTTCCGACCGGTGCAGAGATGGCGTCCCTTCGGCCGATCCGGGCAGCACGCCCAGGTAAACCAGGGCGATCTTTCCTTTTACTTTATCAGGATTCTGCTTATAGTCCTCTTCGAGCCCATTGCCCATATCTATCAGCTGCGCAGTAACCGAAGCTTTTACCGGCGAATGTGCAAGCGCAACAGATGGGATAAGTGATAGTGAACCGGCACTATTTCCGATTTGTGTCTTATTCGTCAGCCTGCTCCAGCTTTCCACCTCAAAAGGCTGATAGCGGACTTCATATCCATAAGATTTGAGCAGATCAAAAGCATATGCTTCTGCTTTGGCCCCATTTGGAGAACCCGTTAAACGATGGCCAATAGTTTCTGTAGCTGCTCTTAGTGTTTCATAAGCTTTGCCATGCAACTGTACATCGCCATTAATTTTCAGGAAAGGAGCATAAAAATCATCCTGTGCCTGCACAGAAATCGATAAACTGATAAAAACCAGAGAGAGCAAAATCTTCATTTCAATATTTTTCGATGATAACAGCTTCATAGCTGTCAACAACAAATATAAAATAAATGAGGCCAGCATCAACATGTAACAGGCAAATTATCAGGCAATATTAAAGTGGTGGATCAAAAGGAAAATAGCACTAATATACGACAGTACTATTTTAGGAGCCTGTTACTTTTTGCGTTCAGTAGTATAGCGTACCAGTTGCTCCAATCCTGTTCTTGCCTCCCCTTCTTCGAAGGTATGCAGAATATCAAATGCCTCCTGCTGATACTCGGCCATCTTTTGATTGGCATAATGAACACCTTCCTTTTCATTTACAAAATCTATGATCTGCTGTATCTTGGCAGGCTCGTCATTATGGTTCTTAACCAAATTAATGATCTTCTTCTTCTCTGCCTTATCCGCGCGGTTCAGCGCATAGATCAGCGGAAGCGTAACTTTCTTTTCCTTGATATCTATTCCAAGCGGCTTGCCTACATCATCCGTTCCAAAGTCGAAAGTATCATCTTTAATCTGAAAAGCAATACCCACTTTTTCGCCGAATAAGCGCATTTTCTCTACTGTTTCTGCATCTGCACCGGTCGAAGCGGCACCACACGCACAGCAGGAAGCAATCAGTGAAGCAGTTTTCTGACGGATAACGTTGAAATAAAGCTCCTCACCAATATCCATTCTGCGGACCTTCTCGATCTGCAGCAGCTCACCTTCACTCATTTGCTTCACAGCCTCAGATACGATCTTCAGTAAATGAAACTCATTGTTATCCACAGAAAGCAATAATCCTTTCGCCAGCAGGTAATCGCCTACTAAAACGGCGATCTTATTTTTCCAAAGGGCATTGATAGAAAAAAAACCTCTGCGCTCATATGCATTATCCACAACATCGTCATGTACCAGCGTAGCAGTATGCAATAGTTCTACCAGGGCAGCACCGCGGTGTGTAGACTCAATAATCCCTCCGCAAAGTTTAGCGGCAAAGAAGACAAACATGGGCCTGATCTGCTTACCTTTTCTTTTTACAATGTAGTGTGTAATACGATCCAGCAAAGGAGCATCACTATGCATTGAGTCTTTGAATTTCTGTTCAAAGACCGCTATATCTGCGGCTATGGGTTTCTTGATTTGATTTATTCCCGGCATTCAGGTTCGAAATTATGGTGCAAACTTAGTCAAAATAGGCTAAAAGCAAGCTTTAATGGAAAGTTAAATTTATATGCTAGCCCTTTACAGCGATATGTTTAAAAATCTGTTCTGCATGAACCCTTGAATTTTCTATGAACCATTTATGGGTATCCATACCTCCGCACACTACCCCGGCAAGGTACAAGCCGGGCAGATTTGTCTCCATAGTTTCGGCGTTATATACCGGAATATTGCAAAGCTCATCCGCCAGCTGCACACCCAGCTTCTTCAGCATCTCAAAATCCGGCTGATAGCCTGTCATCGCCAATACAAAATCATTCTTCAGTGTGACAACACCATCCGGTGTCTGGATAGTTACGCTCTCTTCCTGTATAGACAGCACTTCGGAATTAAAATAGGCCTTTATCTCTCCTTCTTTAATCCTGTTCTCAATATCAGGCCGGACCCAATACTTTACATGCGGGCCAATATCCGACCCACGAACCACAAGGGTAACTTTTGCCCCTTTACGATAGGTCTCCAGCGCAGCGTCAATACCTGAATTATTGGCTCCAATAACCACTACCTGCTGAAAAGCATATAGGTGCGGGTCTTTATAATAATGGGTCACCTTAGGCAAATCTTCTCCCGGGATGCCCATCAACAACGGCACATCATAAAAACCGGTAGATATAATTACATTTTTAGCATGATAAGTCCGCTTGGATGTGGTTACCTCAAAGCGTGTATCTTCCAGCTTTTTGACAGCCAGTACTTTTTCAAACAGGTTAATCTTCAGGTCAAACTTCTCCGCAACACGGCGGTAATATTCTACCGCTTCATTTCTGTTTGGTTTAGGATTGATACTCACAAAAGGCACCCCTCCTATTTCCAGCTTTTGCGAGGTGGAGAAAAATGTCATGAACACAGGATAATTATAAAGGCTGTTTACTAATGCACCTTTATCTATGATCAGGTAGTTCAAACCTGCTTGTTTTGCTTCAATTCCACATGCCATACCAATAGGTCCGGCTCCAATAATTAATACATCCAGGACTTCCATTAGCTGTTTATTTTTTAGATGTACATGAATTATCCGTACGCGTTAGTCCGGTTGCCTGTAAAGCCCCGTAGCCTCCCGCAATGTCTATGATATTTTCTACTCCCCTGGCCTTCAGTATAGAAGCAGCAATCATTGACCTGTAGCCTCCTGCACAATGAATATAGTAAGTGTGTTCAGGATTGATCTCATTTGTCCAGTCGTTGATATAATCTAAGGGGCGTGACAAGGTAGATTCAAGATGTCCCGCTTCATACTCTCCGGGTTTCCTTACATCCAGCACCTTAATTTCAGGGTTGCTACTAATTACATTTTCAAAATCCGCAGCAGAAATGGAGTTCACTTTATCCAGGTCTTTTCCTGCAGCCGTCCATGCTGCTATTCCTCCATCGAGATAACCAATAGCCCGGTCATACCCCACCCTTGCCAGGCGGGTAATTGCTTCTTCAGCTTTCCCTTCTTCAACAACCAGCAGTAGAGGTTGCTCAAGATCAGTGATCAGCGCACCTACCCACGGGGCAAACTGTCCGCCAAGGCCAATATTGACGGAGGAAGGAATAAAACCTTTAGCAAAGGCCTGAGGATCCCTGGTATCTAATATTAATGCACCAAGATGATTGGCGGCAGCTTCAAATTCAGCCGCGCCCATAGGGATCATTCCTTGTTCTTTAACATCAGCAAAACTGGCGTACCCACTTTTATTGATAGCCGCATTTTTAGCGAAATATTGTGGAGGGGGTAAAATACCATCCGTAACCTCGGCAATGAAATCATCACGTGTAGCAGCTTTCAGTGCATAGTTTACTTCTTTCTGATGACCCAGGGTATCAAAGGTCTCTTTACTCATGTTTTTCCCGCAGGCAGAGCCAGCACCATGGGCCGGATAAACCAGGATATCATCTGGTAAACTGAGAATTTTAGTATGTAATGAATCGTACAACGAACCAGCCATATCTTCCATGGTCAAATCGCCTTTTTGCACTAAATCCGGCCGGCCCACATCGCCTATAAAAAGAGTATCCCCACTAAAGATACAATAAGGCTTACCCTCTTTATCGATGAGCAGATAGGTGGTGGATTCGGGTGTATGGCCCGGTGTATGTAAGGTCTTGATCGTTAAATCGCCAATGGTAAACAGCTCTCCATCCTCAGCAATATGCGAAGGAAAGTCCGTTACTGCAGTAGGTCCGTAAACGATTACTGCGCCCGACTGCCTCGCCAGGTCGACATGTCCGGAAACAAAGTCGGCATGAAAATGAGTTTCAAAAATATACTTAATAGTTGCTCCCGCCAGTTTAGCCTTTTTTAAATATGGCTGTACTTCACGTAATGGATCAATGATGGCTGCCTCACCATTACTTTCAATGTAGTAAGCTGCTTCGGCAAGACAACCTGTATATATTTGTTCTATCTTCATTATATTTTATATTTCCGCCATCTGAAATTAATGATGCCGCTAACCGCCTAATTGTGAGCTCAAAAATAAGGTAATTCTACTTCAACCCATAAGGTCAAAGCTCCATATTACAGAAGTTTTACTAAGAGTGTATTGATTTTTACCTGACAGCTTATTGATATTAGTATTGAATTTGCCGTAAGGAGCTATAATCTGTACCTGCATAAGCAAGTTTTAACATGGCCTTATAAAAAAATGTTGTCACGCGGTTCAAGTGTTAATTCATGCCCTTCTAAGCGCTTAACTCTCCGCGCAGAGACACCTCCATCAGGGCAGCAACTTCCTTATAAGGCAGCCCTTGTCCCATTAAATACATCAATTTCGTGATCGTAGCCTCAAAAGTCATGTCGAACCCGCTGATAATACCCATATGCTGCAGCTTTTTACTCGTTTCATATTTCCCAAGCTCTACAGATCCGCCCTGACACTGAGAGATATCAACTATAAGTTTCCCCGCATCCAGTGCTTCCTGCAAACTGTCTACAAACCATTGGGCAGTGGTCGTATTGCCAGAACCAAAAGTCTCCATTACAATGGCATCTACAGATGACCTGGTAATGGCCTGCACGGTCTTGATAGTAATGCCAGGATACATCTTCAGCACACCGATATTGGTATTGAATTCAGATTGCAGAACCAAAGGTTCCACAGGATGCTGGTGTATATAATTGCTATAAAAAGATAGTGTAACGCCAGCTTCAGCAAGAATAGGGTAATTGGGCGACTGGAAAGCTTCGAATTTCTCGGAGTTATATTTAATGGAGCGGTTACCGCGGAAGAGCTGGTAGTCGAAATAAATACATACTTCCGGTATCATTGCCAGTTCATTGACCTTCGTTGCTGCAATTTCCAGTGCTGTAATCAGGTTTTCCTTGGCGTCGGTACGGATTTCTCCAATTGGTAACTGTGAGCCTGTCAGCACCACCGGTTTGCTCAGGTTTTTCAGCATAAAGCTGAGTGCCGAGGCAGTATAGGCCATGGTGTCCGATCCATGCAGGATCACAAAGCCATCATAGGTAGCATAGGTATCAGTAATAATTCCTGCAAGCTCCGCCCATATCTCAGGGTCCATATTGGAGGAATCCAGGATAGGATCAAAAGAATGTACATCAAGATCATAATTTAAACGGGCAAGCTCAGGCACATTCTGTTGGATTTGTTTAAAGTCGAATGGGATCAATGCACCAGTAAGCGGATCGTTAACCATACCAATGGTACCGCCAGTATAAATAATTAAAATCTTAGTCATGAAAAGTTAAACGTTAAATATTTTGATAGAATTGGCAGTGGTAACTTCAGCTACCTGCTCAATGGAGATATGATAAATATCTGCCACCTTCTGTGCAATATGTACCAGGTAGCTGCTCTCATTGGGCTTGCCCCGGTAGGGTACAGGCGCCAGATATGGAGAATCTGTTTCCAGCACCAGGTGTTCCAGCGGGACATGCGACAAGACTTCATCAAGTCCTGATTTTTTATAAGTAACCACACCACCTATACCCAGATAAAACCCCAGCTCGATAGTCTTTTGTGCCTGCTCCAGGTTACCCGTAAAGCAATGCAGGATGCCCCGTAGATCTGTCCCTTTTTCCTCTTCGAGGATTTCAAAGACCTCATCAAAAGCCTCGCGGCAGTGGATCACAATCGGCAGGCCAGCCGCTTTTGCCCATTTTATCTGCTCCCTGAATGCAGCCTGCTGCATAGGCAGGGTAGTTTTATCCCAATATAAATCAATGCCTATTTCGCCTATGGCGTATATTTTCCTGCTGGCTATACTGCTGTAAATCTCGCTCAGCAGCTCTTCATATCCTTCCTTCACCTCACAGGGATGCAAGCCCGACATGGCGAAACAGTTATCTGGATATTTGGCTACCAGCTCATCAATCTTAGCAATAGAAGAAACATCAACATTGGGTAAAAACAAGCGGTTTACATTATTCTCAAAACAGCGTTCGAAGAGTAAATCCTGTTTTTCTGCATCTGTTTCGTAGTATAAATGCGTATGGGTATCTGTTAAAAGCATAAAACAAAGTTAATAAAAAAACCCTGTCCGAATTTTCGAACAGGGCTGATCATTAATCTTATTAATGTTATTTTTTTACTGGTGCTGCCATAACAGGCGCTGCTGCTACTGGTGCAGCGGTAGCTTTTTTAATGTCAGTCAGTTCCACTTCAAAACACAATGGAGAGAAAGGAGTGATACCGCCTTGTGGCATTCCGCCTTCACCATAAGCAAGGTTTGAAGGAATGATCAAAGTTACTTTACCACCTTTACCAATTAATTTAAGACCTTCATCAAATCCAGGGATTGCTCTTCCTAAAGTAAATGGACGAGGGCCGTATTGTGCCATCGGACTGAATTTACCATTTTCTTTAGCTACACTCTGAACGCTTGTATCAAATACATTTTCTTTACCATCAGATTTTTTAGGCAATAATTTACCAGTGTAGTTAACCATTAAAGTATCTGTCAATGTAGCTCTTTGTGCATCACCAGGAGCAGTGATCACGTATTGTAATCCAGAAGCTGTAGTTTGTACTTTAAGTTTATTGTCCTCGATAAATTTCTTGATTTTTCCTGCTTCGGCAGCTTTATGTTTCGCTACTGTTGCTTTATAGTCAGCCTGGAAAAATTCAGTTGCTTTTCTTTGGAAAGTTGAATCAGCTTCTCCAGCTACTTTATGCATTACTTTTTCGATTTTCACAGTGAAAATCATGTATTTATCTTTCTGTGTTGCAGGTTTTGGCTGGTTAGAATATTTAGCCATTGAATCCAAATCAATTTTGAATGTAGCACTGTCACCCTCAGCTAATAACATTAAGGCGTCAGAGATATCTCCTGCCCATTGTTTTTTAGAAACAGGAAAAACAGCTGGCTGCTGACTATCGTAAGTGCTGCTGGTTACTGAATCTTTTTCAGTTTTTTGAATAGCGTTGATCTTGATGATATCACCTTCAACGATTTTATCTTTTCCTTCAGTTTTATGGATTTGGTACATTAAGCCACCCGGACCTTTTTTGAAGTTGTTACAAGCTGCTAAACCAAGTGTAGCTGCAAAAAGAATTACTAAACTTTTTTTCATTTGAATATATTTGTTTTTAACGGTTATGAAGCTACCATGAACTTGTATTCATTCTGTTTTGTGAACTGTAAGTTCATGATGGTTTCATTTGGATATAATTGATTTTTTGTGATAATGAAGCTGTTTTGAGCTTTTTTTTGTGTATATTTTATTGTAAAAGTTGCGTTTTGTATTCAGGTAAAATAGATTTAAAATAAGCTATAGTATCCTCCAGGTTTTTCTCCGAGTATCCCCCGGCAGCATTCCTGTGTCCTCCGCCATTGAAAAACTTCTTACATATTTCATTGGCAGGAAAGTCACCCGTAGAACGCAAAGATAATTTAACTTTATCTGATCTTTCAATAATAAAAGCAGCAAGCTTAATCCCGTTGATAGAAAGCGCATAGTTCACAATACCTTCTGTATCGCCCGTGACAATGCTAAAGCGCTTCAGCTCTTCGGCAGTAACAGAAATGATGGCAGTATTACATTCTCTCAAGATCTCCAGTTTATTAGTCAGGCAATTGCCTAAAAAACGTAAACGGTTCTCAGTAGCATTATCGTATACCAGCTGATGAATTCTCCAGTGCTCTGCACCGGCATCAATCAAATCTGCACCGATACGGTAAACAGTAGAAGTGGCCGACGCAAACCTGAATGATCCTGAATCGGTCATGATCCCTGTATATAAACAGGTAGCGATATCCTTGTTCATCATCACACCGTCCTCCAGCTCATTCACAATAAAATCGTAAACCAACTGTGCTGCAGCGCATGCATTGATGCTCCAGTGCCTGTAATCATCAAAATCTTCAGGCTCAAGATGATGATCTATCATGATCTTGTACCCTTCAGCATTCCTGATCACCTCACCCAGTTCATTGATCCTGCTCAACGCATTGAAATCAAGGCAGAAGATCAGCGATGCATCAGCCACAAGCTGTTCTGCCTGTTCTTTAGCTTCAGTATAGATCATCACATCCGAATTGTTGGGCAACCAATGTAAAAAGTAGGGGTAATCCGTAGGGGTAATCACCTTAACGTGATGTCCTTTCTGGATCAGATAGGCATATAAACCTAAAGATGAGCCCATGGCATCACCATCGGGCTTATGATGTGTCGTAATTACGATTTTCTGCGGCGTTGCCAGCAATGTTTTTAATTCTGAAAGGGATAGCATATTTTTCGCTGCAAAGCTAACAATTTAATGTTTAAATGATTCCTTAATATTTGATGTTTAATATTAACAGTTTAAAATGTAGTTTTGCAAAAAAATAACCAACACATATTAATAATGACAACGAACAGAACATTTACCATGATTAAGCCAGATGCAGTAGCAAATGGACATATCGGTGCAATCATCAATGATATTACTGCTGCCGGTTTCAAGATCATCGCTTTAAAATACACTAAATTAACACCAGAAACTGCTGGAAAATTCTATGAAGTACATAGCGAACGTCCTTTTTACAAGGATTTAGTTGCCTTCATGTCTTCAGGACCTATCGTTGCAGCAATTCTTGAAAAAGATAATGCTATTGAAGATTTCAGAAAATTAATCGGCGCTACTAACCCTGCTGATGCTGCTGAAGGTACTATCCGCAAGAAATATGCAAAATCTATTGATGCTAATGCTGTACATGGATCTGATTCTGATGAAAACGCTGCAATTGAAGGAGATTTCTTTTTCGCTGCCTCAGAACGCTTCTAAGCTGACGGAATATACTACATATAAATAAGCACCCCAAAAAGGTGCTTATTTTTTACAACATATATTTTAAAACGAACCTCAGATGAACAAATTATTTATTGCCCTGCTTATTCCCTTTTGTGCTTATACAGCCACAGCACAAACAAAACGTAAAGCACCACTAAAAAAAACCAGCAAATCTGCTGCAGCCACAGTAGTCCCAAAAACGACATTGGATTCTGCAAGTTATACTTTTGGTGTGTCTATGGCTTCAGGAATGAAAAAAACCGGACTGACCAGCCTTAACTACACCTTACTGGTTAAAGGACTGAAAGATGCCTTTGCTTGTGAATCCAGAGTGATTACCCCTGAAGGCGGACAAAAAGCAGTAAACAACCTTTTCAAAACCGTAAGTCAGCAGAAATTTGCCCCCGCAATAGCAGAAGGAAAAGCCTTTCTTGAAAAAAATAAGCTTGTTGCAGGCGTAAAAACTACAGCAAGCGGCTTACAATATATGGTACTTACTGCGGGTGAAGGGATAAAGCCTTCGGCAACTGACACTGTATTGGTCAACTATAAAGGCACACTGCTCAATGGCAAACAATTTGACAGTTCATATGATAGGAATGAGCCGCTTTCTTTATCACTGGACAGGGTTATCCCTGGGTGGACTGAAGGAATGCAGCTAATGTCAAAAGGCTCAAAATACAGGTTTTTTGTTCCATATCAATTAGCATATGGTGAAAGCGGCGCCGGACAGGACATCCCTCCTTTCAGCACCCTTATTTTTGAGATTGAGCTCCTGAAGGTAAATGGTAAATAATGCTTTTGGGAAAACCATTCTAATCATCGTTTGTTGTGTTAAAATAAATTCACAAACAAACGCCCATGAACATGAAAAAATATCTTCCACTAGCATTCATTGCCCTTTTAACTACAACACTTTCTAGTTGTTCTTTGATAGAAGGTATATTTAAAGCCGGCGTTTGGTCTGGCGTAATTATCGTAGTTATCGTACTGGCCCTGGTAATCTGGCTTATCAGCAAGATTTTTGGCGGAGGCAGAAGCTAAAGAAATACAATCTCTGTAATCACCTCAGAACCGGCACGTTCATTCAATTTCTGAATGATGCCGGTTCTGACCATTAATAATTCATTTTTTATAACAGACGACTCAATTCTCACAAATAACTTCTTGTGGGCAATATAGATCTGGGTGGTCCTGTTCCCGATTGCGGTCCCCATTATTTCTGGCCACATGGCTACTACGCCTGTTTCATCAAACTTGCCACGTAATCTATATACCGACAGCATCTTACTGATGGCGTCTTTAAGTGTCATATCATTTGGCTTACGCATGCTGGATCCCCCCGTTGATTACTTCGAACAAAGTTACCGGAACTTTTATCTGATTAAAAATATTCATCACTCTTTCTTTGCCTGTATCAGTAATAAAAATCTGACCGAAGTCATGGTGAGATACCATCTCCATCAGCTTGTGCATCCTCCTGTCATCCAGCTTATCAAAAATATCATCCAGCAGCAATAAAGGCTTAAAACCTTTGTACTTTTCAACATAAGCGTATTGTGCCAGTTTAAGTGCGATCAGGAATGACTTCTGCTGTCCCTGTGAGCCGAACTTTTTCAGGGGCATATCGTGGAGACTGAAGATCAGGTCGTCTTTATGGATCCCTGTTGTTGTCCTTTCCAGGATTTTATCTTTTTCTATGGAGGCTGATAGTAACACATCGAACGCTGTATCCTTCAGCTGCGACTGGTAAGTCAGCGTAACAACTTCTGCATCTTCAGTAAGATATTGATAGTATTTATTGAACAGCGCGATATAGTCGACCATAAAAAGCTTACGCTTTTCGAAGATCTTTTGTCCTGAGTTCACCAGCTGCTCGTCAAAAATCTCGAGCAATGCCGGATCATAGCGGCGTGTCGCGGCAATCTGCTTCAGCAATGCATTTCTATTCAGCAGGTGCCTGTTATACACCATCAGCTCATCCAGGTAAGCGGCATCAGTCTGGGAAATCACATTATCCATAAACCTCCGGCGCTCCTCGCTCCCATCCATGATAATAGTTACGTCATACGGAGAGATCATCACCAGCGGGAAAAGCCCGATATGGCTGGCCAGCTTATCATATTCCTTTTTATTTCTTTTAAACTGTTTCTTCTGGTTTTTTTTTACACCACAAGTGATCTTCTCATTCTTATCCTGGCGGTCGAAATCGCCCTGTATCAAAAACAGCTCCTCGGCAGTTTTTATCTGCTGGCTGTCGATAGGATTAAAATAACTCTTACAAAGGCACAGGTAATGAATAGCATCCAGCAAATTTGTTTTTCCTGCTCCATTGTTGCCTACAAAGGCATTTACGGTTTTAGAAAAACGCAGATCCGCATCAGCATAATTCTTGAAGTTGAGTAGAGTAATATTTTTTAACCACATAATATGAACATCCAAAGTTACCGTTTAGCTTTTGTTAAAATAAGGTTATCGCCAGATTTGTTTCTCCTCATTGAGACAGGGCCATGAGTTTCGGCGGGCACCCATATAAAATTTTATTTAAATACTTCAAAAATAGATTGATACTTTAACTGAAAAATGTATTTTTGCAATCCTTAATTTTTTATAAGAAAATGTCCACAACCGAAAAAGAAGTAAATCACAATGTAAGAAAGGGAACTTTTTTAGAAGAAAACTCTAAAAGCCTTTTATTCATTGCCGCTGCAATAGTTGCACTAGTTATCATATTCTTCTGGTATCAGAACGTCTATTTAAAAGGCAGAGCTGAAGAAGCATCAGCAAAAATGTACAAAGCAGAACAATATGTTGGTGTAGACTCACTGGCGAACAAAGCGCTTAAAGGCGATGGTGGTTACCCAGGCTTAGAGCAGATTGCTGAAGAATATAACAACACCAAATCTGCAAACCTTGCTAATCTTTATCTTGGCGGTATCTATCTGCGTAAAGGTGAATACAAAAAAGCAACAGAAGCATTGGGAAAATATTCAGAAACAGGAAGTCCGGTGGCAGATCCTCTTGCATTAGGCATGTTAGGCGATGCATACAGTGAGCTTAAAGATTACTCACAGGCAATTACTTATTACAAGAAAGCTGCCGATAAAGCGAGTAACAAATTTACTTCTCCAATGTTCCTTAAGAAATTAGGCCTTGTTTACGAAGTACAGAAAGATTATAAATCTGCCAAAGACGCTTACACTAAAATTAAAACTCAGTATCCTTCAAGTCAGGAAGCGACAATGATCGACGAGTATATCGCCCGTGCCGACGCACAGATTAAATAAAATAAAAATATTTTTACAAAGGCCTGCATTTTATGCAGGCCTTTTTTTATTGGTAATACTTACCTTTGGCACCATGGCAACACAATTAAAAAACCTATCCGATTTCTCTCATACTACTGTGCCTGATGGTAATGCTTATAAAATTGCAATCGCTGTAGCAGAATGGAATGCTGACGTTACAGGTAATCTGTATACAGGTGCGCTGGAAACACTCATCAAACACGGTGTATTGCCGGAAAACATCATTTCTGTAGCCGTTCCCGGTAGTTTTGAGCTTACTGGTGCTGCTGATATCCTGTTAAAAAAACATACAGAGCTCGATGCAGTGATCTGCCTGGGCTGCGTAATCCAGGGCGACACCAGGCATTTTGATTTCATCTGCGATGCAGTAGCACAAGGTATTACGCAGGTGGGCGTCAAGTATAGTAAACCCGTAATTTTTGGGGTGCTGACGACTAACGACTTACAACAGGCCATAGACAGATCTGGCGGAAAACATGGAAATAAGGGGGATGAAGCTGCCATTACTGCAATTAAAATGGCTCATCTGCTGGCAACAGCATAACCGAATTGCTTTTTTATCGTAAATAATGTAAATTAGCAATTCAAAAAAAAATGAAACCATCATGGGCATAACGCTCAGGTAATTAATGGAATAATAAAGCCATGATAGCTTCATAACCCTAAATATAATCTAATGAAGAAGGTAGCAATAATATTAGTTGGCGTATTTTTTGCAATTACGGTTTTAGAAGCTTGTTCTAACCGTATTTGTCCGGCATACAGTTCGTATCCGAAAGGCAGCCGCAGAAAGTAAGGTTATCTTAAAAATTCAAAGAAAAGCAATGGAATGGAAAAATATAACTGACCTTAATCAGGTTAGCGAGATAAAAACAATGTCAGGTTATAGTTTAATCTTTAAACATAGCACACGTTGTTCTGTGAGCATGATGGCTAAAAGACGTTTCGAGCAAGACTGGGATAGTATTCCTGCTGAAACGCCTTTGTACTTCCTTGACCTGATCAGCCACCGTGCAATTTCTGCACAGATAGCTGAAACATTTCAGGTTAGTCATGAATCCCCTCAAATCCTGCTCATCAAAGATGGAAACTGCGTCCTTGATGCTTCACATAGCGATATATCGGCCGATGAAGTGGCCGAAGCAATCAATAATTAAAAGTAATAGTTTTCTTAATGTCCGGATGTAAGCTGTAGAACACCGGACAAGTATTAGCAGACCTTTCAATGATCTTTTTGTCTTTTTCAGCATAATCATTTGCAGGAAACTGAAAGGTCGCCACGATCTCCGAAACACGCCGCGGATGCTCTGCCATAATTTTAGTGATTTCGCATGTTGCCCCATCAATATTGAACCCATGCTCTGCCGCAGCAATTCCCACAATAGTTAACATACAGTTGCCCAGAGAGGTGGCCAGCAGATCTGTCGGAGAAAAGGCTTCTCCCTTTCCTTTATTATCCACAGGCGCATCTGTGATGATTTCATTGCCAGACCGTTCATGTACAGAGGTTGTTCTCAAACCACCATTGTAAGTTATTTTTGAAGTTGCCATATTTAAATTTCATTT
This sequence comes from Sphingobacteriales bacterium, assembly GCA_015655115.1. Classification (GTDB taxonomy): domain Bacteria; phylum Bacteroidota; class Bacteroidia; order Sphingobacteriales; family Sphingobacteriaceae; genus Pedobacter. The sequence continues at coordinate 694 of JAATFQ010000065.1, read as the reverse complement.
GTACAAGATTAACTATAATATTTTTGTTTCTGTAACCCTTATTGCCTCAAGCTGTGTACTAGCTATTTTTCAGCAATTTATTAATAAATATTTTTATCATCTACATCCAATTTCAGATTATCGATTTAGCAATGGTTAAACTGCGGTATGCTCCGTCTGTTCATTTCTGACCAATGAAATTGCAGTGTACGGAGCATCATTGGAAGTCCTAAATGGTATAGAATTTGCTATTTGAACGTAAATTATCACTATCAAACATTCGAAATTTGCAACAATTCAAACCTATTGCTTAACTTTGCCACATGATAGAACTTCCAGTTGTTTCAGCAAAAACGGCACAACGTAAACCAGATTGGCTTAGGGTAAAGCTACCTGTGGGCAAAGAGTATACACAAGTACGCAGTCTCGTGGATGACCATAAGCTGCATACCATCTGTGAAAGCGGTAATTGCCCAAACATGGGGGAATGCTGGGGAGCGGGTACGGCAACATTCATGATTCTTGGTAATATCTGTACACGTTCATGCTCGTTTTGTGCTGTTGCAACAGGCCGGCCTAAAGCTGTTGATGTTGAAGAACCCAATAGAATAGCTAATTCAGTAAAGCTGATGAAGGTAAAGCATTGTGTAATTACCTCGGTAGACCGTGATGATTTAAAAGATGGCGGTTCTATTATATGGGCAGAAACACTGCG
>JAATFQ010000103.1 GCA_015655115.1 Sphingobacteriales bacterium | reverse complement strand
TATGGCTCTGCATGGTGGTTCCTTGATCAGAAAGACGGAATGATCAAACAAATCAATGCTTTGTCTAATATGGGTCTGTTAAGTCGTTTTGTAGGAATGCTTACCGACTCAAGAAGTTTCCTTTCTTTTCCAAGACATGAGTATTTCAGAAGGTTGCTGTGTAACTTAATGGGTGAAGATGTGGAAAATGGCGAGCTTCCGAACGACCTGGAATGGATAGGTAAAGTGGTGCAGGACATTTGTTATAACAATGCAAAATCATATTTCAATTTTAAATAGGTAATGGGTAAAGTTTTAAGTTTCGGAGAATTATTACTGAGAATGTGCCCGGACTCTGCTGGCGAATGGCTGGCGGAGAATTCGCTGCCGGTGTATGTTGGGGGCGCAGAAGCTAATGTTGCTGCTGCGCTTGCCTTATGGGGTGTGCCTTCTGCTTATATGACTGCTATTCCGGATAATTTTATGACCAGGCAGCTGGTAGGTTATCTTGATGCGCTGAATATAGATACATCGGCGGTGCAGTATTCCGGTGAACGTGTTGGCTTGTATTTTTTGGATAAAGGTAAAGACCTGAAAAATTCGGGCGTGATTTATGACCGTAATTACTCGTCTTTCTCGGCTTTAACGGTCGGTACGATCGACTGGGATAAGGTTCTTGAAGGTGTTACCTGGTTTCACTTCAGCGCGATCTGCCCTGCCATTAACCAGGCGGTTGCTGATGTTTGTGAGGAAGCGCTGAAAGCAGCATCTGCCAGGAATATAACGATCTCTATAGACCTGAACTATAGGGCTAAATTATGGAAGTATGGTAAGGAGCCTGTAGAGATATTACCTGCGCTAGTTCAATATTGCGATGTAGTAATGGGCAATATCTGGGCCGCGGAAAAAATGCTGGGCATCCCGGTACCGGACGGACTGGTAGAGCAGCATGAAAAAAGTGCCTACCTGCAGCAATCGCAAGTCTCTTCAAAAGCAATTATGGATCAGTTTCCAAAGTGTAAATCTGTAGCGAATACGTTCAGGTTTGATCATGGAAAAGGGATCCAGTACTATACAACATTATATACTGAAGACCAGTTGTTTGTTTCCAAAGAATATGTAGCAAATTATATTGCCGGTAAGGTTGGAAGCGGCGATTGTTATATGGCTGGATTGATTTATGGGTTCTATAGCGGACTGGAAGCACAGGACGTGGTTGATTTTGCTACCTCTGCCGCCTTCGCTAAGTTATTTACAGAAACTGACTTCAATACGACCAAATTAGAAGATATTAAAATAGTAACTGAATCTTACGCCACGGTGTAAATGCCGTATGGTTAAGACGCAGTATGCTAAAACATTAAATACTATACATTGAAACCTGCATAATTATGCATGTTTTTTAGCCATTAAAACAACACATTCAAATGAAGACTAAAGAAGAAACTATTAAAGCGATAACAGACCAGGGCTTATTGCCTTTGTTTTTTTATGAAGATGCACAAGTTAGCCTTGACGTGGTACGTACCTTATACCGCGCAGGAGTTAGAGTAATTGAATACACCAACAGGGGTAAAGAGGCCCTGGAAAATTTCAAGATGCTGATCGCTGTAGCAAACGCTGAAATGCCTGAGCTGCACCTGGGTATCGGAACTGTGAAAAATACTAAGGAAGCTGCAGAATATATTACTGTGGGTGCCCACTTTATTGTTGCCCCGGTTATTGACAAAGAGGTTGGTGACATGGTGCATGAAGCAGGACTGCTGTGGATCCCGGGATGTTTTACGCCTACGGAAATTAATATCGCTTATCAGCACAAAGCAGGGATCATTAAACTTTTCCCGGCGAACTTGTTAGGCCCTTCTTACCTTACTGCTGTGAAAGACCTCTTCCAGGGTCAGTTGTTTATCCCGACTGGCGGAGTAGAAATTTCTGCAGCTAATATTACTGGCTGGTTTAGTGCCGGTGTTTGTGCCGTTGGTATGGGCAGCAAAATGATCACTAAAGACATATTAAATAATAAAGACTATGATACTTTGTTTGCCTTAACTGAGGAAACACTGACGATCATTAAGAATTCAAGAATAGGTTGACACTCATAATTTTATAATTCTAACCAAAATAAAAACCAAAGATAAACCATGAGAGAGACTAAAATGAGCAATTACCGCTGGACGATCTGTGCGCTATTGTTTTTTGCTACCACGGTAAACTACCTGGACAGACAGGTGCTAAGCCTCCTGCATCCCATGCTGGAAAAAGAATTTAACTGGACAAATACCGATTACGCAAATATAACCTCTGCTTTTCAATTGATCTATGCAATTTCTATGCTCTTTGCAGGTAGGGTTGTTGATAAACTGGGTACGAAATGGGGATATGCTATCGCTTTGATCATCTGGTCTGTAGGTGCCGCTATGCACGCTATTGCCCTTCCTATCGGACATGGCGTATCGACAATGCTGGCCTGGGCCGGATTAAGCGTTATCCCGGTTTCTGTGCTAGGATTTATTGCTGCGAGGGCTGTTCTTGCTCTTGGCGAGTCTGGAAACTTTCCGGCTGCTATTAAAGCTACTGCGGAATATTTTCCTAAAAAAGAACGTTCGTTCGCTACGGGGATTTTCAATTCTGGTGCCAATATCGGCGCTGTTTTAGCCCCGCTGACGGTGCCTTGGGTAGCCGAAAAATGGGGATGGGAAAGTGCCTTCCTGATTGTAGGGGGAGTGGGGCTGCTATGGCTTTTCTTCTGGTTTATGTTTTATGATAAACCTGAAAAACAAAAGGGTATTACCCAGTCTGAACTGGACTATATCAATAGTGACCAGTTGCTTGACGATGGTATTGTAGAGGTTGATGACACAGAAAAAATACACTGGGTAAGATTATTGGGCTACAAACAAACCTGGGCATTTGTGTTCGGTAAGTTTATGACGGATGGTGTATGGTGGTTTTTCCTTTTCTGGCTGCCTTCGTACCTGAAAGTACAGTATGGTATGGTTGGTACTGCTATAACGCTGCCACTGGCTGTTCTATATAGCATGACCATGATCGGTAGTATAGGCGGGGGCTGGTTCCCCATGTATTTTATTAAAAAAGGTTTCTCTCCGTATGACGGCAGAATGAAAGCTATGCTGATTATCGCGCTGTTCCCTCTTGTGGTACTGGCAGCTCAGCCTTTAGGACATATCAGTTTCTGGATCCCTGTATTTTTAATTGGTATCGGTACTTCTGCACACCAGGCCTGGTCGGCCAATATCTTTACTACGGTTTCGGATATGTTCCCTAAAAAAGCTATCGGTACTGTGATCGGTATTGGTGGTATGGCGGGTGGTATTGGCGGTGTGGTTATCTCTAAACTGGGTGGCGCACTGTTCGACTACTATAAAGGAATAGGTACTCCGCAAACGGGATATACGATTATGTTTGCGATTTGTGCTGTGGCCTACCTTGTTGCATGGATAGTCATGAAAATGCTTGTTCCTAAATATAATCCAATTAGTGATCTATCTTAATTTTGCAATTCAATTTTTTTTATATATTGGCGCCCTCAACGTTTTATAACGTTGGGGGCGTTTTTTTGATGTCCTGAACGCAATCTGAATGCCATAGAGGTAACCTGAATGCATTCAGCCTTTTGGAGGACGTTGTTTTTTTTAAGAATTATATAATTTTAAATGGGAAACATAAATTTAGACTCAATTTTCGTAACAGAAGAGGAGATTCCTGAAGCTTACCGCCTGGCGGGAGAGCTGCATCAGCGCGAATATTTAAGCAATGGAGAGATGCGGAAATGGGATGGTGCTGTACATACAGTATTATCGCCTGTGTGCATCAGAACTGCAGAGGGACTCCAGCGTAAAGTAATTGGTACTTATCCTTTATGTACTGAAAAGGAATCTTTCGAGGCACTGGATGCTGCTGTTAAAGCATATGACAATGGCCGCGGCGAATGGCCGACGATGAGCGTGGCCGACAGGATTAATTGTGTAGACAAGTTTACACAGCGGATTATCCAGAAGAAGGATGAGGTAGTAAAACTACTCATGTGGGAAATCGGTAAGTCGCACGCAGATTCAGTAAAGGAGTTTGACCGTACAGTAGAATATATCTACGCTACGATTGATGCCCTGAAAGACCTTGACAGGCAATCTTCAAAGTTCAGCATTGAACAAGGGATTGTGGCGCAGATAAGACGCTCGCCGCTGGGTGTAGTGTTATGTATGGGCCCGTTCAATTATCCCCTGAATGAAACCTTCACCACATTGATCCCTGCCCTGATTATGGGCAACACGATGCTCTTTAAACCGCCTAAACATGGTACCTTATTGCATTACCCTTTGCTGGAAGCTTTCAGGGACTGCTTTCCTAAAGGTGTGGTCAATACGATATACGGCAGGGGCAACAAGATCATCCCGGGACTGATGCAGTCTGGAAAGGTGAATGTGCTTACTCTTATCGGCTCTAGTAAGGTAGCTAATGAACTGAAAAAGCTGCACCCTAAGATTAACCGCCTGCGTGCTATACTGGGCCTGGATGCTAAGAATGCTGCGATTATAACTTCCAATGCAGATATCAAACTCGCTGTGCAGGAAACTGTACTGGGGTCACTTTCTTTCAACGGACAGCGGTGTACTGCACTGAAGATTGTGTTTGTTCACCGTAGCCTGGCAGATGTTTTTCTGAAAGAATTAGCTGAAGCAGTGGCCAAGTTAAAAATTGGTATGCCATGGGTAGAAGGTGTCGCCTTAACGCCACTGCCGGAGCCTCATAAACCGGCTTATCTGAAAGAATGTATTGAAGATGCGATTGAACATGGTGCTGCTGTGATCAACGAGAATGGCGGAATGATAAAGGAGTCCTTTGTTTATCCGGCAATTGTGTATCCTGTAAATAAGGATATGAAGTTGTACGAAGAAGAACAGTTTGGCCCGGTTATCCCTGTTGTTCCTTTCGATTCACTGGAAGAGCCTATAGAATACTTAATAGAGTCTACCCACGGTCAGCAGGTGAGTATCTTCAGCAACGACGATCAGGAGATTGCTGCATTGATAGATCCGCTGGTAAATCAGGTAAGCCGTGTGAATATTAACTGTCAGTGCCAGCGCGGACCGGATGTTTTTCCTTTTACAGGAAGAAAAGATAGTGCCGAAGGTACGCTGTCTGTTGTAGATGCATTGCGTTCGTTCTCTATACGCTCGCTGGTTGCGACGAAACTGAATGAGCAAAATAAAGCGCTGTTAAATGAAATTGTAGAAAGCAACAGCTCTAATTTCTTAAGTACGAAGTTCCTTTTCTAGGTCTATATAATTTAAAGAGCCCCTGCCGCTTACATCGTTACATGTAATTGGCAGGGGCTCCTTTTTATAATTAATTTGATCCGGCAATGGTTCTTCTACAGGTCCGGCAATGCTTTATTTATCCGGCTTATTTCACTCTGTTTTGCAGAATAAGCTCACTGTCAGTTTTCTTTTTCCGGGAGTTGTTCATGATCACATTATAATTCCCCAGGAAAGCGGCACCAACAACATTGTGTGGAGCAGCGGTGCTTATGGTTATCTTCTGGTTATTTAACGCAATACCATTGAGCAGGAGGGCTGGTACGGTAACTTCATAGATCGTGTCTACTACTTTTCTGGAGCGAAAGCTCGTTGTCAGTGTAACAATAGGCTGGAGTTGATTGGCCGCTATCAATTCTTTTCCTATGGGAGTGCTGCCACTGACCTGGAAATTAGTGCCCGATCCAAAATCGATGACGAAATTATCTTTCAGGTCCCCGATCTGTACTGGTACCATTGGGTATGAATCATTTTTATATTTGATGGTAGTTAAAGCCTGCGCTGGTGCAAACGGAGTTTTGGCAATGGAGATCACGCTTTTATCATTGTCGATTTTCCAGTTGTACTGATATACCAGCATTGTCCCGGTAGTCCCCGTGATAATGGTGTCAGGAAATGCATAGTTTACTATGGTTTCCTCATTGCGGAACTTAAGGCTCCCAATATCAAGTTTGGGCAGGTAGAAAACCATTCTTGCAGCCTTCCGGCCGGTTTTGTCTTTCAGGGCCAGCAAGCTCCGGCTCGGGTAAAGTGCCATAGTTTCCATAAAATAGGGCGTTAACCTTAGCGTTTTAGAATAGGTGCTGAACAATAAGCTCAGGCTGTCTCTATCTATTTTAACAGGGATAAAAATCCTGTTGAATCTATCCTTTTTGAAGGATACTGTCGTTGCTGCCTTAGATTGTGCCTGTAAAGCTGTTTTAGACTTTGCTGCTAAAGCTGCCCTAGATTGTGCCCGTAAAGAGGTGCTGCATAAACAAACAAGAAATGCAAAACCTATAAGGCTGAAAATGAGCCTGGCTGGTCTTCTGAATTTTAGATTTATATTGTTCATGTCTGTGTGTTTTTATTGAATACTAAAATAATCATTTAATACAATGAAACCATACCATTTTTATGTATCGGAATCATATTTAAACAATTCTGCTTTTTAAGTGTTTATATTTAAATATCCTACTATGCCACGCTGGTTAAAACGCTCTCTCCAAATCTTTTCCGGGCTTATTGTTCTTGTTATTCTGGCATTTGCCGGAATTGGTTTATATGTTAATGCCAATAAAAAGGAACTCCTTGTCTCCATTACAAAAGAGCTCAATCAGAACCTGAATGGGACCATGACTGTAGAGATGATGGAACCCACTTTTTTAAAAGGATTTCCAGGCGTATCGGTGTCGTTAAAAAACGTAGAAATGAGGGATAGCTCATGGAAGATCCATCATCATTCGTTGCTTACAGCCAGGGATTTTGACATATCAGTGAATACCCTGGCATTATTGAAGGGGACTATTGAGATCAGAAAAATTACTATCACTGATGCTGAGGTTTATTTGTTTACTGACAGCAATGGCTATAGCAATACTTCTATTTTTAAAAAGAATCCTGATAAATCAAAGAAATCTAAGGAGGAGAGTGCCTCTCCGGCAGAAATCAGGCGGTTTGACCTGAATAATGTGAGGTTTATCCTCGATAACAGGAAGGGCAATAAGCTTTTTCTTTTTGCTGTGCAGGACCTGAGCGGAAAAATTGATTATCCATCGGATGGCTGGCATGCTAATATCAAACTGAAAACGCTGGTGCGCAGCCTCGCCTTTAATACCAAAAGGGGCAGTTTCATCAAAGATAAATTACTTGAAGGTAATATGGATGCCGCTTATAACGGTTCGACGGGTATTATTGAGCTGAAACCAAATGTCTTAAATATAGGTGATGACCCTTTTATGCTCAGTGCGAAGTTTAACCTGTCAAAAGATCCGGTAGAGTTTAGTATCAATGTTGGGGCAAAAAAGATCATGTGGCGCAGTGCTGCGGCCTTGCTGGCACCTAATATTACTTCAAGGCTCAACATGTTCGACCTTGACCGGCCAATTGCTGTGCATGCCATTATATCCGGAAATATGGGTGCCGGTGGTGATCCCTCAATTCTGGTGAAGGCTGCTGTAAGGTCGAGCAAACTGACCAACCCCGGCGGAACAATAGACAACTGCAGCTTTGATGGTGTTTTTACCAATAATTTCATCAATGGCAAAGGCTTAACGGATGCAAATTCAGCTATAAAGCTTTACCGCTTTACAGGAAGCTATGCAGGCATGCCTTTTTCTATTGACACGGCCTTCATTCATAATCTGGATAAACCCATTGCCACGGGCACATTCAGGTCTAAATTTCAGGTTTCAAGCCTTAACCGGGTTTTAGGAGACGATCTGATTACTTTTTCAAAAGGAACGGCAGATTTAAAGCTTCATTATACTGCAGACATGGTCGACCTTAAATTGTCAAAGCCTGTAGTGACAGGAGTGGTGAGCGTTAAAAATGCAGACCTCAGGTATGTACCCAGGAATATTAATTTTAAAAATACTTCTATCTCGCTGAATTTTACCGGAAATGATCTTTTCATAAATGATATCCGTCTTCAAAGTGGCAAGAGCGTAGTCCTGATGGAAGGAAGTATTAAAAACTTCCTGAACCTGTATTACAGCGCACCAGAGAAGGCTGTTTTAAAATGGCAGATACATAGTCCGCACCTGCATCTGGGAGAATTTATCGGCTTCCTGGGACTAAGAAAATCAGCACCGGCAAGTCCTGCTAAAAGTAAGTCTAACAATTTCGCAAAACAGCTGGGTATTATGCTCGAAAAAGGCAGAGTAGAAATGAATGTGAACGTTGATCAGCTGCACTATAAGAAATTTACAGGTACGAATGTTACTGCGGCGATCTTCCTGTCGGATGCAGGTATTGATTTAAGGAATGTGAGCCTGAAAAATGGAGGTGGTTCTGTAAAATTAGATGGCAATATTTCGCAGATAGGGACGTCGAACCGTTTTGCCATCAATACTACCATAGCAAATGTAGACATGAGGAACTTCTTCTATTCATTTGATAATTTTGGCAGTAAAACCTTGACATATAAGAATCTTCGGGGTTCTTTCTTCAGCAAAGTTAAAGTAGAAGGGCGAATCACCGACGCAGGTGCGGTAGTCCCGGCATCGATGAATGGCAGTATTATCTTTGACCTTAAGAAAGGGGCACTGGTAGACTTTGATGCGATTAAGAATGTAGGCAAATTTGCTTTTCCCTTCAGGGACCTTGACAATATTACCTTCAGTAATTTAAACGGGAAGTTCGATATCAGGGGCGACAAGATGATTATCAATCCGATGTTCATCAATTCCAGTGTGCTGAACATGAATGTCGCTGGGGTATACGCGATCAACAAAGGGACGAATATTCTCCTTGATGTACCATTGAGAAATCCGAAGAAGGACGAGGACCTGACCAGCAAAACAGAAATTAAAGAGCGGAGAATGAAAGGTATAGTTTTGCATATCCTCGCTACCGATGGTGATGATGGCAAGATCAAGTTTAAGCTGATCCGTAAGAAGGATAAGGAAAATAAGGATAAAGAAATTAAGGATGACAAAGACAGTCAGGAATAATACATGCCCTGTTACAGCATGTATTATTTGTTTATCGATGTATGATCTCTTAAGACTTTACAATTTATTAAGGCTGCAGGCTTTCAAATTTATCGCCTATGATATAAATGAGGTCTTCCTCAATGGAAAGATCATCATTAGTTGCCCACATATCATCTTCTGAAAGAAATATTTCAAATTCAGGGAATCCGGGGATCGTAACCATATAAGCGGAATCGTCTTCCTTTTCTATTTCTGTAATTACCACAGGAATCTGGTCGCCTTCAAATGCTACTGTAAATGCTGTTGTTTTATCTTCCATGGCTCAAATATATAATTTTAACGGGCAACACAATAATGCATTCTTCAAGATGTTATTTAATAATATTATATTACTGGCCAATTAATCTATAGGCTGCACGCTAATGAAATATTTGTATACATTCCTGTTTTGCTTTGCCGGTCTTTGCTGTAATGCGCAGGAGCTTTCTTTTGAACAGTTGATTTCTTACCTGAACCAGCCTGCAAAGATAGTGGGCGACAGTCTGAACGTTAAGGGCTGGCAGTCTGTTACATCCATGTCTGACACTAAAGATGATCAGATGTACCAGACCTTCTCTTTTGGAAAGCTGAAAGCTGATACTACACAGGCATTGGCCTGGTTAAGAATCCATGCAGACCAGCAGGTGGTGAACCAGTTGTATTACCAGCTGCCAGGGCAAGAAGCCTATCTGCAAATGCTCAGTAAAATTAAAGCAAGCGGTACAGAAAAGAAAGAAATGCAGACTATTGAGAATAATCAGGTAAGCACTTATTATCAGAGTACAGCTTATACTTTTCAGACCATTACGGGCGGCGGATCTTTTACCGTGATGATGATGATCAAAAGAGACGATTAAAACGCTTCGCCCAGGTTAATCATAAAGCCATGATAGCCTTTGCTTAACCCATAATCAATTGCAATATTGGTGTTGGAGCTTTTATTGAATTTTATCCTTAGCCCTGAGCCAACTGAGGGGTGGACACTTCTGAAAGTATTATGTTCGGGCTCGGTAACGGAGGTAGCATTCGCAAAAACGACGAACCCAAACAAGCCATTATCAATCAGGTCCCTTCTGTATTCTGCTTCAAAATAAAGAAGGCCTTTGCCACGGTACCTGTTTTGCTCAGTGCCTCTTCCTGATTTATTATAAGGGTCCCAACCTATACTAGGCAGGTTAAGATAGGGTATAGACCCGCTTAAGCCGGTCCATGCATAGGTCCATAGGGCAAGGACATTTTGCTGGTGCGGTTTTTTATTCAATGGTATATATTTCCGGGCATCAATATAAAGTGATTGCCAGTTGGTTTTACTTCCCAGATAGATGGGGTTATTTCTTAAAACTATATTTAAGTAGCAGCCAGGCATGGGGTTGATGGAGTTATTCCTTGTATCATATAATAAATTTAAAGATACACCTGATGAAAATTCATTTTTGCTTTCTGTTGTGCCATCAGGATAGCCAGTAAATTCCTTCAGTTTCTGATCACCAGAAGTCCTTATATTGATGAAATAGTCGAGGTTATAGCCTAACCCTACATACATATATGGTTGTATACGCTTCAATGCACTCTGATAAAACCTCACGTATTTATAATTTACCAATAGTTTATTCTCTTCATTACCTCTGCCAAGGCCCCATGTATATTGCGGGTAGACCATCAGACGCGTATCTCCCTGAATATTCCACGAATTATTTTTAAGCCAGATGTTAGATCTCAGCGGCAGGCCAAACCTGCTTTTGAAGTTCCAGTAGGGGGTAAAGGTTACATTAGATATATTAGTCGTATTGCGGTCGCCGGTATAAAAACCTGCGCTGGTAGAAGTGATCAGGGCGCGTCCTCCACCTGGTACATTAGCACCAATAGGGAGCGCTGAAAAGAATATTTTCCTTTCGCCCGTGGACGGTCTTTTAGGATTAGGGGTGATCTTAAACAGCGTTTTGCCTATATCTATCAGATCTCTTTTTATAGCGGTATCACGTACCTGGTTGTTTGATTTAATGGCATTTACGGCATTTTGAGCATTTACAGAGAGGGAAATCAGTACTAAACAGATCAGGATAAAAAATTTCGGCATATATCGTCTTCACAGGTGTCAGGGCCGGAAAATAACAAAAGCTGAGCCAAATAACAATTAATGGGGATAATAAGCAGCAATTTTGTTTAGATCTTTTTAAATCAGATTGGCGTTTATATAAGCGTAAGCACACGTTAATAATTAAACTAACGTTATACTATAACTTTGTTAAAATAAATCATAGTTTTATCTTTAACGCGAATTACAGATGTAATGATGAGGTATATTCTAAAACTACTATAGCTTCATCAATTTTAAAAATAAATCAAAATAATAATGAAAATCACAAAAACCATTTTATTGCCAGCCGTTCTATGTCTTTTGACTATTTCTTTGTATTCATGTAAATCTAAGAAAATGGTAGCTAAACCTGCTCCGGCTCCTGTTGCACAGGCTGTAGAAACTAAAAAACCAGAGCCGGCTCCTGTAGAGAAAAAGGAAGAACCTGTGGCTACAGTAGAAAAACCAGACTATAATTTTAACAATGTGCAGTTTGAATTTAATTCATCTGTGTTAAAAACTGCTTCTTACCAGGTATTGGATAAGGTAGCTGCTGAAATGAAAAAGGATATGTCTGTGAAATTTATCTTGAACGGACACTCTTCAGCTGAAGGCTCACCAGCACACAATATGTCGCTTTCTGTTGACAGGGCAAATGCTGTAAAATCATATTTAGTAAATGCCGGCCTTCCTGACGCGAGCTTCTCTATCAAAGGATTTGGCGAAAGTATGCCTGCTGCACCAAACGATACAGAAGAAGGCCGGGAATTAAACCGCAGAGTAGAAATTAAACGAAACTAATATTCTTTTGTATATTTAAGAGCCGCTTCATTTAACAATGGAGCGGCTTTTTTTTTACTGTGCTTTGTTATGGAAAAAAAATCCGCATATTCACCAGGTAATCTAAATGAAATTGTTTTACGAATGGAGATAGTTAAAATTGAACAGATACCCTACCATCATACCTGGCAGTTAAGGCATGAAGTAATGTATCCCGATCTTCCCTTTGATCAGATTAAATTAGCTAACGATATGGAAGGGACGCATTTCGGGCTGACGGTAGACGGACGATTGACCGCTGTGGTTTCTTTATTTAATACAGCTGGTAGCTACCAGTTCAGGAAATTTGCAACCAGCACAAGTCTGCAAAGGGCTGGCTACGGCTCTGCCTTGCTTAAATACCTCATCACTTACACGCAGGACAGAGCTGCGGCGCAACTATGGTGCAATGCGCGTGTTTCGGCATCCGGATTTTATGAACGGTTTGGTTTTGTGAAATCAGGACCCGTCTACATTGAAAACAATATTGACTTTGTAAGGATGGAACTTAACCGCTAGAACGCAGCAAAAATCCTTTATTTTGAGAAAATGAAAATAAATTAAAATGTTTCTCTTACACAGTCGTCTTCATTATAAAACAGCTTATATTTTGAAAGCCGCATACATGCCCAAAGATCAGAACATTCACATCATTGAAACCATCAAAGCGTATGGTAAAAGCCTGATGGGTTTTATCCGGAAGCAGGTCAGTAGCGAAGCAGATGCAGAAGATATATTGCAGGATGTATGGTACCAGTTCAGCAGTGTGATCAATGCACAGCCCATCGAGCAGACGAGTGCATGGCTATATCGTGTGGCTAAAAACAAGATCCTCGACAGGCATAAAAAACATAGGGAAAGCCTGCTGGATGACCTTTACAAGGCGGAAGACAGTGAAGATACAACGGATCTGATCAGTATCCTGATGATCGAGGTTACCACTCCGGAAACTTCTTATCTGCGCAATCTTTTCTGGGAGCAACTCATGATTGCCCTGAATGAATTGCCTGCCGAACAGAAAGAAGTTTTTATCTGGCATGAAATGGAAGACTTGTCATTCGATGAGATCTCAGAAAGAACAGGCGTAAAATGCAATACCCTGATATCGCGAAAGCGGTATGCAGTAGTACATCTCCGTAAACGCTTAAAGCAGCTTTATCAGGATATTGCTGAATATTAATTAAAAACACAGCACCTCAAATGGAACACAGATTCAATAGAAACAGAAAAAAGTTTATTCTTATGCCTTTTGGCGCAGCAGCCTTACTCGCCTTAGTGAGCTATATAGTCATGGAATTATGGAACAACCTGCTTCCGGAAATCCTGAATGTACATCCGATTAATTTTTGGCAGGCGATGGGAATCTTTATTCTATGTAAGATCCTTTTTGGCTTTGGCAGAGGTGGGGGTGGCGGCGGCCCCTGGGGACGCCACAGGATGATGGAACGTTTTAAAGGTATGACACCAGAAGACCGGGACCAGTTTAGAGAACAGATGAGGCACAAAATGTGCGCATGGAAAAAATATAACCCGGAGGAGAACGTCTAACTTATAGAAAAATGCACATCATCATATTTAAAACCAACGTTTTTACGCCTGAACAAGCGGGCAGGGTACAGGGACTGTTACTTGCGTTTCCATCAATCATACAGTGTAATTTTGATCTGTATGATTGCGACCATATCCTCAGGATTGTGAGTACAGACTTGCAGCCTCAACGAATTTGTCAGCTATTACATGCCGAAGGGTTTAGCTGCGAAGAGATGGAATCTTTTGTTTATCAGGGGTAAATACGGGTTATAGAATCAACTAATCGATTTTACGGATCTTAACATTTCCGATAGTAATCCCCTTTTTTATTACCGGATCTCCTTTATATCCAATTTTCGCTTCACCAAATGCAGTAATTCTGATTTCATCAGAAACGTTTAAATTTAACTCAGATTCACCATAAAGAGTTGCCCTGGTAACCCTGTTTTTTATGCCAAGGGCATTCACTTTGCTTTCTCCATACGCAGTAAATTTTTGCTCCGTAACGCTTCCCGACTTCAGCTCCAGGTAGCTCTCGCCATAAATAGTCGTATGCATATTTTGCAAAACAACTTCATCGAAATATATGCTGGATGTACCATAGATATTAAGGCCAAAATCCTCCTGATCTATCTTGCTTTTTAATAGTATTGTTTCTTCGCCCCTTACAGAAAGGTCTTCGAGTGTTTTGTAAGAAATTGCAACGACCAGCACAGTCCCCTTATATAAAGGCTTTTTACCCTTAGCACCATCTTCATAGTCTTTTTCATTTTTGGTAACTTCTTTGGCACCATCAAGATAAATGCGGAGTGTTTTGCCCTTTGACTCGATATTTATCTTATCGGCACTGACAGAACAACTTTCAATCGTCACACGCTCTGTGTCTCCTTTTGTGAATGTCACTTTTACATGGGGGCTAACGATTACCTTGTCGAAATGATCAACAGTCCTGACTTCCTGGGCAACTGTGTTTTTTGAAACAAAAAGTATGCATGCTAAGGCAAAAAAAAGGGTTTTCTTCATGTTTTATCTATTGGTCATTTAAGCAGGGCACTGATAATAATGTGTCACTTACATTAAGTATGTATAAGGTATTAAAAATTATTGAATATTGTAATTTATTATTTACAAGCTGGCATTTGAGTTAAATTTATTGTAGTATTGGGTACACACAAATATAACCGAAATGAAAAAACTACTCATTGTCGTGATGGCTTGCTATGGCCTGAGCGCAGGTGCCCAGGTGCGCCAGTCCGAAAATTTTATTTACCTCTATTCCGATTCTGTAATTTATGCCAGGAACATCAGGCTTAGACCGGATTTTTTTAATGCTCTGCAGCTAAGAGCCGATTCAAGGCGGATCCCGCTCGAGCAGGTTAAGTTCTTCAATAATGAAAATGGTTTCTTTGCGAATACAAGGAGGCTGAACTTTGGACGTAATACTGAGTTTGCTGAGCGTATCGTGGACGGGAAGATCAACATTTTTCAACTGAGATCTTATGATCCGCTCCTTGGCGACCGCGGTTACCACGACAGGGGACGAAGGCGTGAAGCTATCAGCATCGAAATGTATTACAACAAGGGGTATGCTGACTTAAAAAAAGTTAGTTATCGTAATTTAAAGATGGAAATGGCTGGTAACAGGCAAGCTATGGACCTGCTGGAAGGTTACCGGAGAAGTATCAGCACCAGCAGGACTTTATATATCGCTGCCGGAGCATCATTAGTAGGATCCTTAGTATCATTTTTGATCATTGGTAACACCAATAAAGGCCAGCTATCTTCTAATAACGGATTTGGTAAACAAAATCCAGTATCTGATATCAAAAACCCCAATTTTACTGCTAGTTTTGCATTGATGGGGATTGGTGCGGGACTTGCAATCGGCGGGTACACAACGAGTATATCTGGGTTGAGACGGCTGGAACAAGCTGTAGACGTTTATAACAGGTAGCGAGTTTCTTCAGTATAACCTTTACGATGGATGCTGGGATGAAGGCTACATTTTTTTAATGTGGCCTTCATTTTAAGTATTCATGCTTGATATGTTTGCAGCATTTCTGATGAATAATATTTGTTTAAACATGCTTACGAATGGAATCTTATTATAATGATCTTGTCTAACCTTATCAAAATTTTGTTAAATTACACTAGTATTTTTATAGATTTAGCATATGGGAAAATTACCTGTTCCGGCAAATGAAGAAGAACGCTTGCGGGCGCTGGATAATTATCAAATATTAAATTCTCTTTCAGAAGTTGAATACGACAGGATTACTGAACTGGCTGCAATAATTTGCGGAACTCCGATTTCATTGATTAGCTTACTCGATGAAAAGCGGCAGTGGTTTAAATCCAACAGAGGGCTAACTGTAAAAGAAACAGCGAGGGAGCTTGCATTCTGCCAATATACCATTATGGATTCATGTCTTTTTGAAGTAGAAGACGCTACATTGGACGAAAGGTTCAGTTCCAATATTCTTGTGACGGGTGATCCGAATATCAGATTTTATGCCGGCTTCCCATTAGTGGATCCGGATGGATACACCCTCGGAACCCTCTGTGTAATTGATCGTAAGCCTAATCAGTTAAATCCGGATCAACGAAGAGCCCTGGAACTATTAGCAAAAGAAGTAATGCAGCTTATTGTTGAAAGGCAACAAAAAGAGGAACTGCGCAACTTTGAAAAGCTTTTTAAATTGTCTAACGACCTTATCTGCGTAACAGACATAGGAGGCGATTTTAAAAAAGTAAATCCGGCATTCTACAGTCTCTTAGGCTGGGATGTGAAAAAACTATTGGGGCAATCAATTTTTGACTTAGTACATCCTGAAGATATTGAAATTACCGTAGAGGAAGTAAAAAAACTCAACGCGGGTGATATTACTGTTAATTTTGTTCACCGCCTGAAAACAACTGATGGGCGCTACAAAAATATCCAATGGACCGTAACTCCGGAGTCTGATACAGGAAATATGTTCGCCATTGGCAGGGACATCAGCCATCATATTGAAGATGCTAAAAAGCTTAAAATTAGTGAGGCTAACTCCAGGGCAACTTTCGAGAATTCAATGGGCCTGGTATGTACCCATGATTTTGATGGAAATTTGCTGACTATCAATGCTGCAGGTGCAAATATTCTTGGATATTCCAGAGAAGAGGCGGTGATGATGAATTTTTACGAGTTTATTAAGCCGGACCGCCATGAGCAGTTTAGGGATTATCTGGCCAAAGTACGGAAGGAAGGCCGTGCTGCGGGCCAAATGGTGGTGATCAATAAAAACGGGCAGCAAAGGATACTGATGTATAATAATGTTACTGAGATCCATGAAGGTGCATTGCCTTATGTAATCTGTAATGGACTCGATATTACAGAACGCCATTTATTAGAAGTAGAACTACAGCGCAGTGCTGAAATGCTGGAGCAAACGAATAACGTGGCGAAAGTAGGCGGCTGGCAATATGAACCTTCAACGCAGAAGGTATACTGGACTTCAGAGACCAGGAATATCCATGGTGCCGGCCCTGATTATGAGCCTGATATAAAGACTGCTATTAACTTCTATCAATCGAAAGAAAGCCGGGAAATTATTGGCAGGGCGATGGAAAATGCAATTCTTAAAGGTGAGCCCTGGGATATTGAACTACAGATCGTAACCCTTCAAGGGAAAGAAACATGGGTGAAAAGCATTGGTCATGCCGTAATGAAGAATGATGTGTGTATAAGACTATATGGCTCTTTTCAGGATATTGATGAAAAGAAGAAAAATGACCTTGAAATCATCCGGTCTAAAGCAATACTTTCTTCTTTTGTAGAATATGCCCCTGCAGCAGTTGCCATGCTGGACAATGACATGTGTTATATCGTCGCCAGTCAGCGCTGGAAGGAAGACTATGGCCTGACAGGTAATTTGACAGGGACTTCCTATTACAATCTTTATGAAGCGAATATAGAGGATGATGAACGTAAAGCCAGGCATCAGCGGATACTTAAAGGAGCCGTAGAGTTTAATGATGAAGACCTGCATTTTGATGAAATAGCCGGAGAAAACCAATATGATAGCTGGGAAATGCGCCCATGGTATGAGGCGGAAGGCAAAATTGGCGGAATGATGATCTTCGTAAAGAATGTGACTCAGGTTGTGCAGCAGCGCGAGGAACTTCGGCAGGCAAAAATGGTTGCTGAAGAAGCAAGCATTGCTAAATCTGAATTTCTTGCTAATATGAGCCATGAGATACGTACGCCACTGAATGGCGTAATTGGTTTTACAGATTTAGTATTGAAAACGGCACTTAATGAGACCCAGCAACAGTATCTGTCTATTGTTAATCAGTCGGCGAATGCATTGTTAGGCATTATAAATGACATCCTGGACTTTTCCAAAATTGAAGCCGGCAAAATGGAACTGGATATAGAGCGCTGTGATTTATATGAGCTCAGCAGTGACGCTACAGATATCATTACTTTTCAGGTACAGAATAAGGGGCTGGAGATGT
>JAATFQ010000211.1 GCA_015655115.1 Sphingobacteriales bacterium | reverse complement strand
CCTACTTTTTTATGCCATTCAGCAATTACGCCTTCAGTCATAGTATCGCTTAACAAAGGCATACGTACTACCGTAACACCTATTTTTTCGAGGTCAGCATCGGTTAATGCAGCACCGCTTGTTTCAGCCTTAGGGCTTTCTGTTTCCGGTTTTGCAGCTGCAGCTTCCTCCTTAGCAGGAGCTGGAGCGGCAGCAGGAGCAGCAGCACCTTCAGCATCCAGCGCAGCTTTATAATCTTCGCCTTCTTTACCGATCACTGCAATAACTGCATCAACAGGAACAGCTTTACCTTCTTCAACACCAATGAAAAGAATGGTACCATCCCAGTACGATTCCAGGTCCATTGTAGCCTTATCTGTTTCTACTTCAGCAAGGACATCGCCACTTTTTACTTTATCGCCAACTTTCTTATGCCACTTAGCCATCACCCCTTCGGTCATGGTGTCGCTCATTTTGGGCATTTTAACTACTTCAGCCATTTATAATATATATATTGAAATGCGTTCTAAAATTAATCTTGGTATGGGTAATCTTGTTGTACATATACATCAGTAAACAACTCTGATGCTTCAGGCCATGGAGACTCTTCAGCAAACTTCACTGCTTCATCAACGATATGCTTTACTTTTGCTTCGATACCTTCAACCCAGGCTTCGTCAGCATATTTTTCAGCAAGAATTGTTTCTCTTACCTGCTCAATAGGGTCTTTGGCTTTATATTCTTCCAGCTCGTCTTTTGTACGGTATTTGGCAGGGTCTGACATAGAATGTCCGCGGTAACGGTAAGTTCTCATTTCAAGAAATGTTGGTCCTTCACCATTACGTGCACGCTGCGCAGCTTCATCCATCGCATTGTGTACAGCAACAGGGTCCATTCCGTCTACTGGTGCACATGGCATATCAAAGCCTAAACCAATTTTATACAGATCTAACATGTTTGTAGTACGCTCTACTGAGGTACCCATTGCATAACCATTGTTCTCACAAACAAAGATTACAGGAAGTTTCCACAACATTGCCATATTGAAAGCTTCATTTAATGCCCCCTGACGGACAGCACCATCACCCATATAGCAAACGTTTACATTTTTTGTGCCTTTATATTTCTCAGCGAAAGCAATACCTGCTCCCAATGGGATCTGGCCACCAACAATACCATGTCCGCCGTAAAAGTTATGCTCTTTGCTAAAAATGTGCATCGAACCACCTTTACCTTTTGAAGTACCAGTAGCCTTGCCATACATTTCTGCCATAATTGCATTTGCACTTACGCCTTTTGCCAGTGCATGAGCATGATCACGGTATGCTGTTATCATAGAATCCTCAGGATTCAAGGCAGAAATCGCTCCGGCAACAACAGCTTCCTGACCAATATACAGGTGGCAAAAACCACGAATTTTTTGTTGTCCGTAAAGTTGACCAGTTTTCTCTTCGAATTTACGCATCAGCAACATAGACTCAAACCACTTCAGATAGGTATCCTTATTAATTTCTACTGCACTCATTTTTGGCTATTGATTTAATATTTATGAAAGCAAATCTACTTTATTATTGTAATATATCGAAGAAATACTGTAAAATGGCTGTGATGTTTTGGGAAATAATGTTGATAACTATAATTTTTAACATTATTTCATTTGGATACCAACACTAAATTACATAGTTTTGACAACCTGACAATAAGCCCCCGTGGTGTACGTTTAAGTGTAAGTGCCTTTTACCCAAACTTAACAGTGTAACAATGATAAAAAAGTTTTTGTTTTCTACTCTTATTACTTTGTGCAGTTTATCTGCTTTGAATGCACAAACCAAGACTAAAGAAACGAACAATTTAGAAGATCCCGACAACCTGGCATCACAGTATTTTTCACAGGTTATGGGCGTTGCAGTAGATGCAACATCAAACATCAAATTGTACAAATTCATTTACGAATGGATAGGCACCCCTTACCGCTTCGGTGGAAATACAAAAAAAGGAATCGACTGTTCGGCCTTCACCAAAGCGATATACGATAAAGTTTTTAACACTACACTGTTAAGAAACTCCAGAGATATCTTCAGCATGGTAGACCCGCTTCCAAAGGATGAACTCAAAGAAGGAGACCTTGTATTCTTCAAAATCAAAAGCACCAGAATTACTCATATAGGAATTTATTTAGGTGATAACCGTTTTGCACATGCTTCTTCATCACGTGGCGTAGTTATCAGTAACCTGAATGAACCTTATTACTCCCGCTTCTTTTATAAAGGCGGCAGGATCCTCGAGTCAGCTAAAAAAGAATTGATACAGGAATAATAATTCCTGCTGATAATATACGGTCCTCTTAATAGATTTTAGGGGGACTTTTTTATGCACCAAATATTCATAACAATGAAAGGCAATAGAAACAGAACGGTTAATTTCATGGGTGTAATGCTTATGGGCATAACCGCAATGGTCATCCTGCTGAGCTGTGCCGGTAATACCAGAGGTATCGCACAGCAAATAGAAAAAGACACCCTGCAAAGAAATAACGACACCATTTCTGTTGTCGCTGTCGGAGATATGATGCTGGGCTCTGCTTATCCTACAAAAGTTAATCTCCCACCAGATGATGCCATAGGAAGCTTCAAGAATGTAAAGACTTTTTTAAAAGGTGATATCGTATTTGGGAACCTGGAAGGTTGTTTCCTCAATAAAGGGAAATCTACGAAATGTAAAGACACAACCGGCAACAGCTGCTTTGCCTTCAGAATGCCGGAGCGTTATGGCTCAATATATAAAGATGCAGGCTTTAACCTGCTGAGCATAGCCAATAATCATGTTGGTGATTTCGGCGATGCCGGAAGAAAACGCAGTTCCGCGATACTGGACTCCCTGGATATTAAATATGCAGGACTGACCAGCAAGCCTTATACGATATTTAAAAAAGACAGCACCATCTATGCCTTCTGTGCTTTTTCGCCGAATGACCATACCTTGTCAATCACAAATATCGACAGCGCCAGACAACTGGTGGCAGCCCTGAAGCAGCAGGCTAACATAGTTATCGTTTCTTTCCATGGTGGTGCCGAAGGATCCAGATTTGAGCATGTTACCAGGGCCGACGAGATTTTCTACGAGGAGAACAGAGGCAATGTTTATGCCTTTGCCCATGCGGTTATTGATGCAGGAGCAGACCTGGTACTCGGGCATGGGCCACATGTAACGCGCGCGGTAGAGGTTTATAAAAATAAATTTATCGCCTATAGCCTGGGCAACTTCTGCACCTATGGCATGTTTAATTTAAAAGGCCCCAATGGTACCGCACCGCTACTGAACATAAAGCTCAATAGCGGGGGCGATTTCCTCTACGCTGAGGTTGTTTCTGTAAAACAGGACAAGATCAACAGGCTAAGGGTGGATACCGCCCATATGGCCTTTAAAAAGATCATCTCGCTGACAAATACAGACTTCCCCTCCAATCGTCTTGTATTTGCTGATCAGAGTATCCGCTTGAAAGAAAATTAAGCTTCGTCTTTAGTATTTTTTACTAGCCCGATGCCAGAGAAAAAGAAGATGATACCAATAATACCTGCCACGAACAATCCACGGGTCTCGATACTGTGATTGATAAAGCCATAACCGGCATAAATTAAGCCCAGTATACCCAATATTGTTAAAATTGTTCCAAAAGTGCGTTTTACATTCATAGGTTTGTGATTGATGTTTCTATAGATATGCAATATCTGTGCCTATAGTTGTCTGCCTCAATTAAGGATATATTATGCCGCTAATTTTCGTACCTTCAAAAAATTTAATTACTAATTATTTAAACCATGACCTACGCATTGCTCATTTTACTATTCATTGTTTTCATAGTGCTTTTCAGTTCTTTTGTAACGGTAAGCCAGGGCACAATTGCGGTTGTTACCGTCTTCGGCAAATACAGAAGGCAGTTAAGCCCAGGACTAAACTTCAAAATTCCGCTGATAGAGATGATACATTCCAGGATTTCTATCCAGAACCGCTCTGTGGAGCTTTCTTTTCAGGCTGTAACACAAGACCAGGCTAATGTGTACTTTAAAGCGATGTTACTTTATTCTGTGCTTAATCACGATGAGGAGACTATAAAGAATGTAGCCTTTAAATTTGTTGATGCTACCAACCTGATGCAGGCACTGATCCGTACCATTGAAGGTTCGATCAGAGCATATGTAGCTACACAGAACCAGGCTAACGTACTGGCACAGCGGAATGAAATTGTGCTGCATGTTAAGGAGCAGATTGATAAAGTACTTGAATCCTGGGGTTACCACCTGCAGGATCTTCAACTGAATGATATCACTTTTGATGAAGAGATTATGCGTTCAATGAGCCGTGTTGTAGCTTCGAACAATCTGAAAGCAGCGGCAGAAAACGAAGGACAAGCCTTACTGATCACTAAGACCAAAGGTGCAGAGGCTGATGGTAATGCCATTAAAATTGCTGCTGCAGCAGAACGTGAAGCAGCGCAATTGCGTGGCCAGGGTATTGCGCTCTTCCGTGCGGAGGTTGCACATGGTATGAGCAAAGCAGCTCAGGAAATGGAAGAGGCAAACCTCGATATTTCAGTTATTCTTTTCACAATGTGGACAGAGTCCATTAAACACTTTGCAGAAAACAGCGATGGCAATGTGATTTTCCTTGATGGTTCTACAGAAGGAATGAATAAAACAATGAAGGAGATGATGGCTATGCAGTTAGAAAAGAAAAAACAATAAGAAAGGAAGACTAAAACAGCATAATTAGTATTCTTCAATTCGTCTGTTTAATTACAGATGCAATTACAATAGAAAAGGCTACAGGAAAAATCCTGTAGCCTTTTCTATACGCTAATATTTTTTATAGCCTATTTCTTGATCCTGATATAGTCGGCCATTACATGCAAACTTTCATCTTCAACAAAATCAAAGGCGTCTTCCTTTTTAATTTTATCCCCTTTTTTAAGGGCAGGTAAACCTCTTGCTACTCTCAGTATATTCGTTCTTTCCAATGCTTTTGCATCAAGGCTATCGCGCTCAGCTTTCAGCTTACCTTCATTCAAAGAAACAGAAGTTTCTAAATCACGCTTTTTCATCTCTTCAATATCCTGGATCAGAGATTTGTAATCAGCAGATTTTTCCATCCTTGCGTTATGCAACTTAACAAGCTCGGGTTTCAATGGAGACAAATCAGCCACAGCGACAAAATTAGAACGTTGTACTTCATCCCATGGTAATGCAGATGGCTCAGTATCTTCACCAATTTTATCCATTGGATAGAAAGATGGCAACATAATATCAGGCATTACACCTTTATGTTGAGTACTACTACCATTTACCCTGTAAAACTTAGCCATAGTCAGGTTAATTTGTCCTAGTTGTGGTGCAGCTTCTTTGGCTCCTCCCTTAACTACAGCACCAGATGCAGCACCTCTGTTTACCAAGCTCGCCAAACGTTGCAGAATCGAAGGATTAACTAGGTTATTCAGATTGATAGAAGACTGTACAGTACCTTTACCATAAGTTTGTGTACCTATAATAATTCCTCTGCCATAATCCTGAATAGCACCGGCAAAAATCTCAGAAGCAGAAGCACTCAGACGATCTACCATTACTCCGAACGGACCGTCCCATGCAACACCCGCATTTTTGTCTTCACTTACGTCTACCGAACCTTTGATATCTTTTACCTGTACAACCGGGCCCTTATCAATAAATAAACCTGTTAAGTCGATCGCTTCAACAAGTGAACCACCGCCATTAGCACGCAGGTCCATCACAATTGCATCTACTTTATCTTTATTTTTCAGGGTATCAATTAATAATTTAACATCACGGGTTGTACTTTTATAGTTAGGATCTCCCGCACTTGCCGCCTTAAAGTCGGCATAAAACCCAGGAACAATGATCACGCCTATTTTGTATGTCTTTCCGTCCTGGGTGACAGTCTTTACCTCTTTCTTGGCAGACTGGTCTTCCATGATGATACGCTCCCTCGTCAATTCTACAATCACAGGTTTAAAAGACATATCTTTTCCTACAGGAACAATTTTCAATCGTACTTTAGTGCCTTTAGGACCTTTGATCTTAGCTACAGAATTATCAATCCTCCAGCCAATAATATCTTCAAAATCACCGGTAGCTTGTGCAACAGCAACAATCCTGTCGCCCGCATTCAGCAGCTTGCTCTTAAAGGCAGGGCCTCCCGGAATTACTTCCGAAATTTTCAGGACGTCATTGTCCATTTGTAAACGGGCACCGATCCCTTCAAATGAACGCGCCATATCCTCATTAAATGCCTGTGCTTTACTGGGATTAAAATAATTTGTATGCGGGTCAATAGTTTCAGTAAAGGCATCCATAATAGTCTGGAATACATCCTGATTATTCAACTGAGCAGACTGTGTCTTAAGGTTCTCATATCTTTTAGTCAGCGTTTCCACGTTCTTAGCTTCAGCACTCCCCGCCATTTTTAAGTTGATCAACTCATATTTCACCCTTTTTTTCCAGATCTCATTCAGGCTGGCTGTGGTAGTAACCCAAGGCATTTTCTCACGGTCAAACACATAAGTATCATTCTGGTTGAAGTCATATTTGTCTTTAATATGGGCAATCGCATAGTTCAAGGTTTCATTGTATCTCTTAGAATAAATATTGAAGATATAAAATGGAGCACTTAAGTCGCCAACTCTGAAAGCATCATCAAGTGTATTTCTGAATTGTTCGAAATCTTTAATATCTGAAGCCAGGAAATAGCTTCTGTACGGATCCAGTGCTTTAATATATTTATCTAAAACCAGAGATGAAATGGAATCATTTACTTCGAGT
>JAATFQ010000272.1 GCA_015655115.1 Sphingobacteriales bacterium | reverse complement strand
CCAATATCCGGTAGCCACATTTCTCCAGGTAATTTTTAGCAAGTAGCTCGCCATATCTGCCCAGATCATTGTGCGCCGCCATTATTTGATAATAACAGAGCCCAGGAATTTTGAGATTTCCCTCTCCACATTCTTGATATGCGCATAGCGGCTCATCAGGATTTCCTGGTTCACAGGATCATTCTCCACTTTAATCTCGTCCAGCAGGCTAATCAGCATGCGGTCTACTTTTCTTTTTTTTAGGTGGAAAAGCCCTCCCAGGATCGTCGCCTTCAGGTTTACCGTCTCATCTCTGACATAAATCTTATGTTTATTGTACCAGTTCTCACTCAGCGAGTACGGAGATGTAGAAAGCGTAATTGCCAGGTCAGCAATCTGGCGGTCATTACTTTTGATAAACTGATTGGCTGTAGGCAGCAGGCCATTTTCGATTTCTTCCTTATAATTCAGGATAATGCGTTTACAGATGTCATCCTCAAAAGTAACATCCGAGAGGTTCTGCATAATAAAAGAGCCGATATACATGTTATCGATCTTGTCCCAGCTCACCAGCTCATGCCCGAAGGTGAGCAGCAGGCGGATAATCTCATGCTCCTGCAGGGTATCATCGTCAATTTTAACCGTTGCAACCTCGTCAGCAAAATTATCATCAAACAGGTTATCCGGCGGCCCATCCTGCCCATAAGGTGAACCCGGAGAAAACGAAGTCTTAGGCTGAAAAGACTGCTGTTGCTTTTCTCCTGCCTTCTTGAACTTCGCCACCCGCATTTTATTCAGCTCGGTCAGCAGCATACGCTCCTCCACCTGCAAAATGCGGCTGCTTTCCCTGATAAACACCGAAGCTTTAATATCATCAGGAATTTTGGCAATGCTCTCTACAATGTCCCTGATAATCCCGGCACGTTTAATAGGGTCATTACCGGCATCCTTTAACAGCATATCCGCCTTGTAAAGGATAAAATCCTTACGGTTATTTTCGATATATATTTTGAATGCCCCTGCACCTACCTTATGCATATAAGAATCCGGGTCATGGCCATCAGGAAAGTTCACCACTTTCACATTCAGCCCCTCTTCCAGGATCATATCCAATCCTCTCAGCGATGCTTTGATACCTGCAGCATCACCATCGTATAAAATGGTCACATTCTGCGTAAAGCGGCCAATCAGGCGGATCTGCTCTATGGTGAGAGACGTACCAGAAGAGGCTACCACATTCTCCACACCTGCCTGGTGTACAGAAAGCACGTCGGCATATCCTTCTACAAGGTAACAGTTATCCGCTTCACGGATAGCTTTTTTGGCCTGAAAAAGGCCATAGAGTACATTCGATTTATGGTAAATATCACTCTCCGGAGAGTTCACATACTTAGGGACATTCTTGTCCGTTTTCAGCGTCCGTCCTCCGAAACCGATCACCCTCCCCGTAAAGTTATGGATAGGAAACATCACACGGCCGCGGAACCTGTCGTACACCCTGCCTTTATCATTCCGCACCGAGAGTCCTGTACTTTCCAGGTATTCTTCCTTATGTCCTGCCGCCTTCGCACTCAGGATCAAAGCGTCCCACTGGTCAGGAGAATAGCCCAGTTCAAACTTCTTAATAATATCCTCACGGAAGCCACGCTCCTTGAAATAGCTCAGCCCTATGGCCCTGCCATCCTCACCCGTCCACAGCTCATTGCTAAAATAATTTGCGGCATACAGCGAAACCACATACAGGCTTTCACGGGCATTATTAGCCTCAATATTCTGCGGTGACTCTTCTTTCTCTTCAACTTCAATATTGTACTTCTGTGCGAGGTACTTCAGCGCCTCCGGGTAAGAATACTTCTCATGCTCCATAATAAAGCGCACCGAATCGCCCCCTTTACCGCAGCCAAAGCACTTATAGATGCCTTTAGTTACCGATACATTAAAGGAAGGTGTTTTTTCATTATGGAAAGGGCAGTTACCAATTAAACTGGTGCCGCGCTTTTTTAAAGATACAAAATCACCGACAACCTCCTCAATACGGGCGGTGTCCATGATCTTGTTAATAGTATCCTGATAAATCATTAAAAAGTATTACTTAACAAAAGGTATTAACGTGTCGGCCAGAGTTTTGTTTCCCAGCGGAGTCAGGTGAACACCATCTCTCGTCAGGATACCCTTAGCCAGGTCCTCCGGATTATTCTGCTGGTCGTAAGCAGTAAACAGTTTTCTCAAATCCACCAAAGGAAGATTATTCTTTGCGGCCAGCTTACGGATTTCATCCGAATATTTATCCAGCTCTATGTCCATCTCATTGCCACCGTTCTTTTTCTCACCAATTACAGCAGGAGTACAAACTACAACTTTGGCACCACCAGCCTGTATCTTATTAATCAATGCCTGATAAAACTTCACAAACTTATCCTGATCAGTTCCTGTTCTCGAAGATAACTTATGCCATACATCGTTCACTCCGACAAAGATAACCACTAGGTCAGGTTTTTTATTCAGCACATCATCCTCTAACCGCAAATAAAGGTCGTAAACTTTATTGCCTCCAACACCGGCACCAATTACCTCATAATCTTTAGGGCTTAAAGTTTGCTTAATCAGGTCTACATATCCTCCCGGTTGTACCCCCTGCTGGGTAATAGAATCACCGAAGAAAATAATCTTTTTAGGTTTTGCACTCATGCTCATCAATAAGATCACCACACTACAGGCAATCAGGTAGGTTAAAGATTTAACTATTGTTTTCATCTATTATTTGTTTTTAATTGTCACATGTAGCCTTGGAGCGCTCCAATACAGTATAGTCAAGTCTGCTTTACAACTTCAAAGTTAACTAATTCTAAGTTCTTATAGTTAGTCGTATTTATAGATGAAAGGTAGATCTGCCAATGCTGCTATCAGGTAATTTGTTGAATTAATGTAATCATCCTTATAACTCTAATTCTGAATGTTCAATGTGCAAGGATAAAACATAAAATTGGGGCTCATTACAGCTTAAGAAATATATATAAAAAGGACATCCGACACATTAAAAATAATTTATAAATTTATAGGCTGATAGTGCCATATAATTATATAAAAATGTATTTCCTCGAAGAAATAGATAACTATCTGCGCTTGCAGACAAAAACGCAATTAACCAAAGGACAAAGAATTTTTGAAACCTATCGCACGGAAATAGTTATTGACAACGATTCAGATGATTACTTTGATGTCGAGGTACCGAGTGAAAGCGGCAATTTCTGCTATGACGTGATACTGTGTGAGGATGATGACATTGATCAACTCTATATGGAGTGTAATTGTCCTGCATATGATTATAATGGGTGTAAACACTGTATCGCTGCTGCCATGGCCGTAAGAGAACTGCTTCTGTTTAACGACACAGGAAAAACAAAATCAGGTCTTCCCAAACCTGAACAACGCAGGCAGTCGCCAATTATCCCTGCACTTCGCGACGAAGAGGGATACTTCCATTTCGAAATAGAAAACTTTCAAATAGACCAGTTGTTGCAGCAATATTATCAACAGACCGATCGTACAGCTTATAAACTGACCGGGACAATCAGGCCCGAATCAACAGATACCTCGCACCAGCGATTTGGCTTTTATGAGAAGAAGAAAAAAATAGCCCAGGCCGACTTGCATTTTGATGGAAATAATGGCTTCAAAACACGCTGTACATGCAACGAGCACCATGCGAATTTATGCGACCATGTTATCGCTAGCTTTATTTACTTATATAATAATTATGGCACCCATTATTTTAAACGTTTTAAAAACTTCACAGCAGAAAAGAATAGGGTACTAGCTCATTATGGACTTACCCTTGATGATCCTGAGGCTAAAGAATTTGAATGGGAAGTTACTGCCTGGGGCGATTTAATGCTCAGAAACAAACCAGCATCCCTGATTCCTGCAGGAAGCACGGAGTTTTTCAAGAACCTAAAAGATGGGATATTAAGCAATAGCCCTACAGGATATAACGTTGAACGCCAACGCATGTCCCAAAATACAGTGGCCAACTATGAGGTGGGATTTCTTTTCAATTTCGCATCTACCAAACATATAGGACTGGAGCTCGACACGCTCACCATTGTCGAAAAGCGGAATAAAAAAGAGGTCAAAAAACTCTCCATCCACAGCCCCGCTAATCTTCCTCTATTACACACATTGAGTGATACTGTTTTTAATCAATTGATAGCATTCACTGATGAGAAACTGATCGACTGGATGGCCAACAATGGGATCAGTAGCGCAAAAGGTTATGCCAATCCCTGGCTTCGTCTTTTTATACAGGATAAAAACAAGCTAAGGAACCATTATTTTCATCTCCTGCAACAAATGTGGCCGTCACTTTGTGAAGAACCATTTATCTATCAGCTTAATGAAGGGAAATTCAGCAAAAGTGCTATCCAGCAAGTATCGTTGAGTGATATACCGGCAAAGTTATTTTTTACAGCAGAAGCAGATGAACGGCTCATTACGGTAAAGATGGGCTTTAATATTAGCGGGGCAGAGCTGCCGGAAGCAAAACAGGTTTACTTAAAAGGCGGGTTGATTATCGAAGCAGACCAGACACTTTATCTCCCTCAACATATAGAAGATCTTGCCCTCACAGAGAAATTTGTACAGGGGACGCTCAAATTTCCAATTAGCGAAATTGCTAATGTGATCAGTAATCTTATCATTCCTTTGCAAAGCAAGTATACAGTACTGGTCGGCGATTCCATGAAGATGGATATCATCAATCCGCTCCCCCTGTGTCAATTGGTGTTAAGTGAAATGGATGCAAAATTCCTTTTGTTAAAGCCGCGCTTTCAATATGATGATATCATAGTTGATTACGATGATCAGGGAGAATATATACAAAAAGGAGAAAATACGCTTAGGGTAATCAGGCGCAATAAACCAGAAGAAAAGGGATTTTATGAATTCCTGCGTTCTTTGCATCCAAAATTCACCACACAGCGCAATGCGCATTATTACTTCTTACCTTTTGATGAGGTGATGAAGGGAAAATGGTTCCTGATGATGGTCAAACAGGTCCAGGATGCCGGCTTTACTATCTTCGGATTACAGGACCTGCAAAGCTTCCGCTATAATACCAATACACCTGTTTTTGAAATAGAAGCCGACGGCAGTGGCATCGACTGGTTTGATCTTAAAGTGAAAATATCATGGGGCGACCAGCAAGTCCCTCTTTCAGCAATTAGAAAAGCTATTCTAAATAAACAGGAAGCTATTTTACTGGATGACGGCACTCTTGGAATGATCCCCGAAGAATGGCTGCAGCAATACGGTCTGCTCCTCAAAATCGGTAACGAAAAAGATGGAAGCATAAAGATCAGCAAACTTCATTATAGCATACTGGATGAACTGGGGACTAAACTGAACAACACAGAGGTCGAACGGGAGATTGCAGAAAAAAAGAATGCATTATCAAATTATACAGGACTACAAAATTATGCTGCCCCATCAGCTGCTATTAACGCAAAACTACGACCTTATCAATTAACAGGTTTCCAATGGCTGCAGGCATTAAATAGCGTGGGCTGGGGAGGTTGTCTGGCTGATGATATGGGCTTAGGAAAAACCCTCCAAACGATCACCTTCCTTCAGTTTCTTAAAGAAAACAACCCAGGCAGCGTACAATTGGTTATTTGTCCTACCTCCCTTATCTTTAACTGGGAAAGTGAGCTTGATAAATTTTGTCCCACCCTTAAATATCACACCTATTACGGCAATCAGCGGAATTTTGACGACAGTCATTTTGAACAGTTTGATATCATACTGACTACCTATGGAGTGTTAAGGTTAGATGTGTTGCAGCTTGCAAAGTTTAGCTGGCATTATATCGTGCTCGATGAAAGCCAGGCTATTAAAAATCCAACAGCGCAGATTACTCAATGCCTGAAATTACTAAAATCTAAAAACAGGTTGATATTGAGCGGCACACCTGTACAGAATAATACGTCTGACCTCTACGCTCAGTTCAACTTTATTAACCCCGGATTTTTAGGACAGTATGAATTTTTCAAACGTGAGTTTGCCAGTCCGATAGATAAATATGGCGACAAACTAAAATCGGCACAATTACGCCATATGGTTTACCCATTTATGTTAAGGCGAACTAAAGAGCAGGTTGCACCGGATTTGCCAGATAAAACAGAAATGGTTTTATGGTGCAGCATGGGCAAAGAGCACCGTGCTATTTATGAGGAGTATAAAAACTACTACCGTGATATGCTGCTTCAAAAAATCGAAGAAGAGGGAATTGGCAAGTCGGGCATTTATGTATTGGAAGGATTGCTTCGCCTCAGACAAATCTGCGATCATCCAGTATTGGTAAAAGGAGATGCTGTACAAACAACTGAATCCGTAAAAATTGAAGAACTGATGAGGGAAATCCGCGAAAACTCCGGAGGACATAAGTCGCTTATCTTTTCACAGTTCTCTGAGATGTTAAAGCTCATCAGTAAAGAACTGGAACAGGCAGGTATTTCCTATTGCTATCTGGATGGCAGTACCTCTGCGAAGAACCGCAAAGAGGCAGTAAGGTGTTTTCAGGAAGATGAAAGTATCCAGGTGTTTCTGATTTCGCTGAAGGCCGGGGGCGTCGGACTAAATCTTACTGCGGCAGATTATGTTTACCTGGTAGATCCATGGTGGAATCCAGCCGCCGAACAACAGGCCATTGACCGTACGCACCGCATCGGACAAACCCGCAAGATATTCGCTTATAAAATGATCTGTAAGGATACTATTGAGGAAAAAATATTGCTATTGCAGCAGAAAAAGAAATCATTAGCCAATGATCTGGTGAATGAAGATAGTGGATTTGTAAAGAAACTGACCAAAGAGGACATTGCATTTCTGTTTAGCTAGCTGATTTTGATTACTTGTCCTCTTCCAGATGGTAATCCTTATGCAATATCAGGAAACTTGCCCGCTCTTCCTTCTTAAAAGGGATATTCCAGTTCCCCTGGTAAGTAATCTTTGTAGGCAGTTTATCCTCTCCGAAATAGCCCATTTCAATATTCATCTGCACATCAAAATCAAAGAGCATATTGCTGTACTTCATGTCCACATAACGGCCAAGAATCTCAAAATCCCGCTTATCAAAGATAGTGACCAGTTCTTTAATCATCAGCCCATCCTTAGTCCAGTTGCTTAAATCCTTCTTCATGCTTACGCGAAAGCGGTAAACAGGAATAGAATCCAGGTAAGTGCCACTCTGGAAAGCATAATCATAATACTGACGCATGTTAGCGGTAAAGATTTCCGTTTTGCTACCAATAAAAGGAATCCCCTTCACAGGTCGCCCCGGATTAAAGATCAGCGTTTTCAACTTATCCTTATACCCAGCATTAGACGTCCCACCTTTACCATCAGCAGCAGGGGCATTCGCTACGAAACCAGACTGGTATGCATTCATAAAAATATAGTCGAACATCTCCAGCGTATACAGCTGGTACTTCCCATTCCTTTTAAACAGCTTTCCTGTATCCTGTTTCACCAGGTACTTCATCTTCTGCGGACCCGTATTAAAATGCTGGATCTTACGGTAGATCCTGCCGTTTACTTTATTCTTCTTATCATAGGTATAAATCCTGTTCTCAGCGATGAAACTATACTTCTTCATCTTTCTGAAACTCGCATAGAAGCTCGTATCCGTAGTAATAGCCCTGATAAAGGTCTCCACACTCAGCTTCTGCGCCACAATATTTACCGTAGAATCCAGCGTAATTGTCTTCACAGAATCAGGATTAAACCGCTGGATTACCTGTGCAAAACCACCAAAACTACAATTAAGCAGCAGACCTGCAAACAAACAGGCCATCACTATTACTTTCTTCATTTCCAAATTTAATTACCCAGTTGTCTCAAAGCAATATAAGCCATCAAGCCAGTAGAGATTTTCAATGCATCCTCATCCACATCAAAATTAGGATGATGTACAGAGTAATTTGTTCCTTTAGCCGTATTTCCTGTCCCTAAACGGTAAAAACAAGCATCCGTCACCTGCGAATAATAAGCGAAATCTTCCGCTGCCATCCAGATATCCAGGTCAACCACATTCCCAGCACCCAGGTAATCTTCAGCATAAGCACGTGCATTTGCCGTTACCTTTTCCTCATTTACCAAAAACGGATAACCATGCATAATATTGAAATCACAGCTGCCGCCCATACTCTCAGCAATACCTTCAGCCATCTTTTTCATTAACCGTTTCGCTTCCGCGCGCCAGGGCTCGTTCAAAGTCCTGAACGTACCTTCCAGCTTCACCTCATTAGGGATAATATTCGTCGCCCCATTGGCAATAACCTTCCCAAATGAAAGCACAGAAGGCAGACGCGGGTCGGCATTACGGCTAACAATCTGCTGCAGGGCCACCAGGATATGTGCAGTAATCAATACCGGGTCGATATTCTGCTGCGGCTGCGCACCATGCCCCCCTTTACCATGTACCGTCACGTATAATTCATCTGCCGAAGCCATATAAATACCCGACCGGAAGCCAACCTTTCCAGCTTCGATCATCGGCATCACATGCTGGCCAATGATTTGCTGCGGCTCTGGATTTTCAAGTACCCCTTCCGCAATCATGATACTTGCACCACCAGGCAAAATCTCCTCTCCCGGCTGGAAAATCAGCTTAATCGTCCCACTAAATTCAGCCTTCATACTATTCAATATATAAGCAGCACCCAGCAGCGAAGACGTATGCACATCATGTCCGCAGGCATGCATCACCCCTGGGTTCTGCGACACATAAGGCGTATCATTCGCCTCCAGTATTGGCAGCGCATCCATATCCCCGCGCAGGGCAATAACCTTATCCGATGGCAGATCACCAGTAATCAGTCCCACTACCCCTGTAGTAGCCATACTGCTAAAAGGGATACCCCATTCCGTCAGTTTACCCTTCACAAATGCCGAAGTATTGAAT
>JAATFQ010000027.1 GCA_015655115.1 Sphingobacteriales bacterium | reverse complement strand
TGGGGTATAAGCGGATTGAAGTTTGGTTTTATAGATGGTTTTACACAGGAGGGAATGAGCTGGCTTAGCCCGGCAATCAAAAAAGTTAATGATGCAGGCTTATTTCTCAATATCCATGATAATTACAAACCTACTGGGTTGAGCAGAACATACCCTGCATTGCTTACCCAGGAAGGAATCCGCGGGGACGAAAACAGTCCTGATGCTTACCATACTACGGTTTTACCTTTTACACGCTTCCTTGCCGGAGCGGCTGATTTTACTTTCTGTTTCCCAAACCCTAAAAATAGCTTCGGCAAAAACCTGAAAGTTAGCAAAGCCCAGCAATTAGCACTTACCGTAATTTATTTTAGTCCGCTACAGTCCATTTTCTGGTATGGCAGGCCTAACGACTATACCAATTGGGACGATATAGAGTTTTTTAAATATGTGCCTACTACATGGGATGAAAGCCGCTATTTAAAAGGCGAAATAGGCGAAAACATAAGTGTAGCGCGTTGTAAAGATAAGGTATGGTATGTAGGTAATGCCGCAGGGCCGGGCGATTGGAAAAGCAGCTTAACGCTCGATTTTCTGGAGTATGGTAAAAAATATAAGGCTACTATTTATGAAGATGCTGGCGGCAGTATTGTGAAACGCACCGCCGACATGAAAAGAGGGGATGTATTCCCTTTTGAGATTAAAGCAAAA
The DNA here is from genome assembly GCA_015655115.1 of Sphingobacteriales bacterium. GTDB lineage: Bacteria > Bacteroidota > Bacteroidia > Sphingobacteriales > Sphingobacteriaceae > Pedobacter. Next base: position 8,363 of record JAATFQ010000027.1, on the reverse strand, counting down.
GGAGGCCTGGCTATGATTATACGCCTGCAGCAAGACCTGGCCTCGAAGAAAAAACGAGTATTTGTACACCCCGGTATCCTGCATACAAAAGCTGAATTAAGCCATTTTTATGAGGTAGGAGAGAAAAAAACGGGACCTGGATATGGATCTTTTGAGCTATTAGATAAGCTGCCTTTAGCGCAGTCGGATTATCAGATGAAAGGGCCTTTTAAGACTATTTCACGTGATGGTACATTTGCCTTTACTAAAAATCAAATGGAGGCAGACTTCAGTGCTGCTTATCTCAATGCCGTACTATGGTCGGCCACAAAAGATGCTGCACATGCCAAAAAATCCCTCGAAATATTGCTTGCCTATGCCGATACGCTTGCTGTGATCCCGCCAACTAATGATGCACCACTATTAGCTGGATTGGAAGGGATTAAGTTGATAAATGCTGCCGAAATCCTTCGGTACAGCTATAAGCCAATGAGTAAGGTGCAGCTGGAAAAAATCACCAGAATGATTACCGGGTTATTCCTGCCAGTTGCGGACAAGTTCTACGCCACAAAAGCCTATACCAATGGTAACTGGGGGGCGGCAGTGACTAAAATGTATATCTCTGCTGCTATCTTCCTGGATAATGAAGATATGTATAATAAGGCACTTGATTTCTATTTGAATGGCAATGACAATGGCACTATTCAAAATTACATCAGCGGTACTACAGGGCAGGTTCAGGAAAGCGGAAGAGATCAGGGGCATACGATGCTGGGCATAGGTTGTCTGGCTACGGTTTGTGAAATTGCGCATAATCAGGGCGATGATCTATATGGGCTTTTAGGCAACAGATTATTGCAGGGTTTTGAATATGCTGCAAAATATAATCTGGGATATGATGACCTTCCATTTGAAACATGGCAGGACGTGACTGGTAAGTATAGCAGCTGGACAAAAATATCGCCCATTGGCCGTGGCCGGTTTATCCCGATCTTTGAAATGGTCTATAATCATTATGTAAAGCGTAAAGGATTGAAAATGCCCTATACTGAAGAGGTGCTTAAACGTATCCGGCCGGAAGGGTACGACAGAGATCAGCCAGCGTTTGGCACCCTGTTTTATTTCGGTGCCAAATAAGTAACAGATATGTTGTTATTTAAAAATATGGCCGGCAATTGCTGACCATAAATCATCTGTGCTTCTACCCAGCCAATTGCCAGTTAAAAATAGAAGCATTGCTTTTGACATTTTATTTACAATATAAGTTCGTGATCGAACTGTTTGATGTTTAACTTTGTTGTCGCAATGAAAGAAGAAAACAATCAGGCCATGATTAATTTTGTTGATGCAATAATTACAGCACGACAGGCCGTTAAACACTATTTCCAACAAAGGACAAAAGATACACATAGTGAAGTAAGCTATGAGATGTTCCAGGTATTAAATATCCTTTGGAGGAAAAATGAAGTGAATCAACAGGAAATCGCCAACTCTGTGCAAAAAGGAAAAGCTAGTTTAACCCCGTTAATTGACAATCTGGTAAAGATCAATCTGGTTACGCGTACTGAAGATCCGGCCGACAGGAGGAATAAGATTATCGCACTGACCACTGAAGGAAAATTATATAAAAAGAAATTTGCACCTATGATCAATGAGTTTTACGAGTTGTTCAATGCCGATGTGCCAGAGCAGGAAATCAAAGAATTTACGGCTATGCTCCTAAAAATGAGCGCTAAAATCAGCAGGTAAAAAAAATTGATCTAATGGTTCAATAACGAACAGTATAGTGTATTACTAATTACTGCCAGGATTTTTGAGGTTCTTTCATGCATCAGCTTAAAAAATAATTCAAAATGAACAATATAATTAAATGTGTTTTACTCTTTATTACTTTATCCGGAGTAGCACAGGCACAGGAAATCTCACCCCGTGTTTTAAAAATTGATGAGCTCTTTAGCCTTGCCGAACAAAATAGCAAGTCTTTAAGTATTTCTAAACAAGGCATCGCCGCAAGCCATCAGAATACCGAAATCGCCCAATCTGAGCGCCTGCCCGAAATTAGTGCGAGCATAGACGCTGGATATATTGGTACCATATCAGTACTGAACCCAAACTTCAGCCTAAACCAGTCGGTACCGACACCACATTTTGCCAATGACTACAATTTTGAAGCTAGCCAGACAGTTTATGCCGGCAACAGAGTTACCAACAATATAGCGAAGGCAAGGTTGCAGGAACAAATATCCGGGTTGAGTTATGATCAGGATAAGGAAACTATCAAAATGTTATTGCTGGAACGTTACCTTGATCTTTACAGGCTTTTTAACCAGCAAAAGGTGTATGCGAAAAATATTGAATTGGCAAAAGCAAGGCTTAAAAATATACAAGGCTTACACAAAGAAGGGATGGTCACTAAAAATGATATCATTCGTAGTGAACTGCAGATCACCGACCTGGATGTGTTGGCAGAGGAGGTTGATAATAATATTGCCATTATTAATAAAGAGTTATCAGTTGTTTTAGGGCTGCCAGAGCATACCCATATTGCGGTTGATACCACAATTACAGCAGCAGGCCTCAACACCGATACTTATGAACACTATCTGGAAAAGGCTTATGTATCTAAGCCTGCCATGAAAGCAAATGAGCTGAATGAACAGATCGCCTACAGAAATGTGAAAATTGCTAAAGCTGAAAAACTCCCTGTGTTGACAATGTATGCCACTGAAGGCTTATCGAGGCCATATTTAAATGCCTTGCCACCCCAGGATATCTATGCCAATCTGTATGAGGCAGGTGTGAAACTGAAGTATAATATTTCTTCGCTTTATCATGCTAAAGATAAGATACACCTGGCAGAAATACAGCAGTCACAACAGAGAACCAGATCAGAACAGGTAAAACAACAAACTGAACTGAATGTCAACTCTGCTTTTATCAAATATAATGAAGCGATATCACAATACGGCAGAAGGGAAAAAGGACGACAGCTGGCTGATGATAATTATAGGATAGTAGAAAAGAAATATTTAAACCAACTGGCTCTTCTTACCGACATCCTCGATGCAAGTTCTGCAAAGTTAGCAGCCGAACTGAGCCAGAGCAACGCGGGTATTGACATTGTACACCAGTGGTACCTGCTTCAGAAAGCAACAGGTAATCTTTAAATCCAGGGAGTTGTTAAAAGTCCACAGGTAGTAAAAATAAGGCATAAACAAACACACATGCAAGCTTGTATTGCATGAAAATAGCAAATACTGATGAAATCAATAGAATCAATAGAACAACAAAAAAGGCGTAAAAAGAAGATCATTATTTTAAATGTCCTCTCGTCGATAATTATAATTGGCGCCGTAATATGGGGGATCAGCGTCTTTTTTCACTTTGATGAATCTGTTTATACAGATGATGCTCAGGTAGAATCTTATATTAACCCGATCAATACGCGTATACCCGGGTATATTAAAGAAATCCGTTTCTCAGAACACCAGCAGGTGAAAAAAGGAGATACACTTATCATTATTGACGACCGCGAATATAAGATACAGCAGGAGCAAGCGGCAGCTATGCTGGCCGACGCGCGTGCCAATCAGAATGTAGCTGCTTCAAGTACTGATGTTGCTGCCAACAATATACATGTAGCAGAAGCGAACCTGCAAGAGCTAAAGGCCAGGTTAACTAACATGGAAACTAATTATAAAAGATATCAGAACCTGCTGAATGACGATGTAGTTACACAGTTTCAATTTGACCAGATCAAAACCGATCTGGATGCTATGCGCGCAAAATACCGCTCTTTACAGGCAATGCAGCAAGGATCTGCTCTGACTACCAGCGAAACTGGTAAAAAAGCTTTAGTTGCCGATGCCAGTATTCAAAGAGCACAGGCTGCGGTAGACCTGGCAGCACTTAACCTTTCTTATACGCTGATAACTGCTCCTTATGACGGCGTTGTTGGTCGCAAGCTGATCGAAGACGGACAACTATTGCAAGCCGGACAGCCAGTGGTGACTATCGTGCGCAGCAATGATAAATGGATTACCGCTAACTATACAGAATCGCAGATTGCACAGCTAAAAATAGGTCAGCCAGTCCATATCAAGATAGATGCTGTAGCAAACAAAACTTATTACGGTAAGGTAGCTGCTATTTCTGAGGCTACAGGTAGCAGGTATTCTTCTGTGCCTGTAGACAACTCGACGGGGAATTTTGTGAAGGTACTGCAGCGTATACCCGTAAAAATTGAGTTTACGGAGCAAAATAAACCTGAAGACCTTTTGGCCTTGAGAGCTGGAATGAATGCCGAAGTTAAATTAGGCCAATAATATTATAACTATGAACAATCGAGTTTTTCATAATTGGGTGCCAGCAAAGCTGGACCTTTGGCTCATACTCTTCCTGAGTATTGTTTTATCCTTCAACAGTGGGATCCAGTCTACCATCTCGGGATATATAGTGGGTGCGCAAAGCTTTATCCCGGCAGATATGACTATGGCGAGTTATGCCTATTTTTCTGGTATGGTCTGCGTACTCCCTTTTACTTTGCGCCTGCAGCAATATAGCACCCGGAAGTTCCTGCTTTGCCTTATTTTTCTGGCACTGATATTCCTGAACTATGTGTTATCCGTTACTAACCAGCCGCTGGTGATGATGATGGTGTCATTTGTAATAGGCTTTATTAAAATGATTGCTACCCTGATCGTAGTTCTAGCCTTAATACCGATACTTATGCCCAAAGGGGAGCGTTATCAGTTATATTGTGTTTACTATCCACTATCACTTGTATTTGTTCCGATAGCCGGATTACTAGCCGCATATCTGTCTGCCTACTGGGACTGGAAGCTGAGCTTTCATGTGCAGAACTTATTCCTGTTTGCCGGATTACTACTCATCATCGCCCTGGTTCACCCTAACCGGGCGACCAAAAAAATACCCTTGTACCAATATGATTTTATGGGAACGATTTTGTTTGCCAGTCTGATGCTGCTGATCAGCTATTTCTTTGCATATGGCTTAACAGAAGACTGGTTTTCTTCTATAAAGATCCAGGCATCGGCTTTTGCCGGGTTGATTGTGTTTCTTTTATTTGTTAACCACAGTGTACGTATTAAAAGGCCGCTGATGAATTTTACTTTTCTGCGTCATTGGAAACCTGTGCTGGGAGTGGCTCTTTTATTTATATTTTGCGTGTTTTTTAATACTACATCCCTTATTTCCCCATTTCTGAATATTATTTTAAAAAATAACCCACTCGAAAGTGCTAAAATCAGCTGCTATGTAATTCCTGGTTATTTGGCTGGTACTACCGTAGCCTACTTTTATTATAGGAAGTTTACCAATTTTAATGTAATGGCTGCCGTAGCCTGTGCCTCTTTCCTGCTGTCTAATTTATGTATGTATCATTTAACAAGTACGTTCACGGAGTCTTCGGACTTGTTCTTACCGATGTTTTTGCGGGCGATGGCAACGGTTATCAGTTATGTTTGTATAGGTATTTATATTACCAGTAATACTCCTTTGCCACTGTTCAATGATATTACTGTTTTTATTATTACGGTCAGGTCTTTAGGTGCGCCGGTAATTGCATCAGCCATTTATTCTAACTTGTTGTACCGTAATACGATCAGGCATGTCAATAGTCTTGCAAACCAGATGGATAGCTTAAACCCTTTTGTAGTGGCAAGGGGAAAGGGTGTCATAACTGCGGTACAAACACAGGCATCATTGCTTGCCATCAGGGATATCTATGGAATGCTGATAGTTGCATGGATTGTAGTACTGATTTTTATCATTGTTTTTCCTTTCCACGGTTCTCATAAAAGGGTTGTCCTTAACTTCAGAAATCCTTTATATGCAAAAGAAGCGGTACAGGCAATTCCTGTATAATAGATTAGTAATTAAGCATAAGGTTCTGCGCTTTAGTGATGTTGCCCTGAACCACTGCACTGGCGTACTCGCGGGGTAGATTAATTCCGGGAATCACATATGCCCGATTCCCTAATAATTCCATAATGGCATTGGCACTTGCATTCTGTTATTTATCACCTGGTTAAGTTTAGACCATGAGGATATTGTCAATGTTACAAATTGAGATAGCTAATTGAATGAAGTGTTCGCTATCTATCCAAATTGTATGGGCTTATGCATAGCATCTGATAGGGTGATGAATGCCTGGATAATGCAATATTTAAAGAGATAATGCAATATTCGCAGCCGGGTAATCTTCAGAAAATTGCAGTTTAGGAATATTGCTGTTTTTTTGTTAAAACAGAGTATCAACTGAAATTTTATTTGTCATATTACTTGCCGGCGATAAAGCCGTTGAAGCGGATGTATATTTCATGTTGGCAAAAGAAAGAGCTGGTTATTGAGCTCTGGAAATCCGCACTAATGAACGGGCAAAAAATATTTCAGCTAATGTGAATACAATGTTTATCTTGTATGATCCCAATTATAAATGATCCCTGAGTGAGAGTTTTTCTGATTTTATTTATTGTACTCCTTAATCTGACAAAGGTTTTTTCTGCCGGTACTCCCATTATTGAATATCTGGGGACAGAGAATGGCTTATCTCATAATATGGTAAGGTGTATTTACCAGGACCCTAAGGGATTTATGTGGTTCGGGACCCGGGACGGACTGGACCGTTATGACGGTTATGGATTTGAAGTATTCAGGAACAAATTCAATGATAAAAACTCACTGGTACATAATATTGTGCATGCCATTACCAGTGATGCCAATGATAGACTATGGATCGGAACGCGTAAAGGTGTGAGTGTTTATACCGACTTATTTGGACGGTTCACTACTGTCAATTACTACTCAACAGAAAATAAAGCAACCGAGAATAAAGTTACAGTGAATAAGCCAACACTGAATAAAGCAGCAGCAAATAGCAAAGTGCTGCCTTTTTTAGCTGTCGTCAGGGATCTCATGCGGGACGGCAAAGGGAGGATGCTGATTGGCTCTGAAGGTCTGGGGTTGCTGTACTGTGAACCGGGGAAGTATATTGCAACACAAATTCCGCTGGAAATTCAGGATAAGGTATCTGTACGTTACGGTGTCCAGTCTATTAAAATGGATAAAAAAGGACAGGTGTGGGTTTTTGTTCAAAACCTGGGTTTATGCAGACTGGATTACAAATACATGAAGCTGAAGCTGGTGAGTACAGACATCGCTCTGGCGATTTGTATGGAGACAGACGGAGATAATATCTGGCTGGGAACCAATAATGGCTTGTTCCGCTATCATATTTTACAGCATAAAACGGACAGGCCCTTTGCGGACAAAAGGTTGAATACGCTCGGTGCCGTAAACAGCCTTCATATAGACGGGTCGGGAGGCCTTTATATCGGAACAATCAACAGAGGGATATATATCTATAAGGACAACAGATTAAATGATTTACTGCAAGGAGGAAATAATAATGCTGTAAACAACGGCATTATACATGCCATATATATTGATAAGGATGCGAGGACATGGATCGGCACGTCGGTTGGCGGAATCAATATCATTGACCCTACTAAAAAGAAATTTGAAACGATTTCGCATATCCAGGGCAATGAAAACTCATTAGGCGGCAATGCTATTTCTGCATTTTGTGAGGACAATCATCATGATCTGTGGATAGGTACTGAAAGTTCGGGATTGAGTGTCTGGAACCGGAAGCGTAACACATTCCTCAACTATACTAATGTACCAGGCAACCCAAAGTCTGTTTCCAGCAATGTAATCACCTCGGTGGAAATGGATTACAAAAATGAGATCTGGATAGGTACTTTTACGGACGGGCTCAACCGTTATAATCGTGCAACGAATGATTTTACAAGATATAAATGTATAGATCCGCAAACAGGAATTGAGAGCAAGGTCGTATTTACGCTGTTTCAGGACCGGGACAGTGTATTATGGGCGGGAACCTTGCGCCGGGGAACTTTACTGGGGGCGTTATACCGCCTGAACAGGACTGCAAATAAATTTGAGCTTTTTGACACCCGTCTGAGCGATCTTTTTACCTTATCTGAGGATTCGAAAGGAACACTTTGGGGAGGTAATTTAAATCAACTGATAAAGATTGACAAAACGGGGAAGAAACACCGGTTTTACGATGTTGGATATACGGTAAGAGCCATCTATGAGGACTCAAATCATAATTTATGGGTGGGTACGGAAGGTGGAGGCATGTTATTGTTCGACCGCCATCTGAACAGGTTTACTTCCCGTTATACCACAGAAAATGGATTGTCCAGCAATTCAGTGCTTTCACTTGTGGATGATAAGGTGGGTAATCTCTGGGTCAGCACCTATAATGGGCTGGTTAAATTCAACCTGGCCAAACGGTCTTTTAAAATATTCTTCCAGAATGATGGCCTTCAGGG
>JAATFQ010000178.1 GCA_015655115.1 Sphingobacteriales bacterium | reverse complement strand
TATCTGGCTGGCGGTACGCAAAGAAGTTCGGGAGAGGCGCTGCTTGTCCTGGATGGAATTAAAAAGGGCTACCAGGCGGAAGTTTATATCTCTTTCGTGAGCGACGACCGCAAAAACATCAGTGATAGTGTACATCTTGGACAATTCATCTGGTAATCATGGCTTCGGGAAAAGACGATTCTATTATTGGACACACAACAGGAAAAATTGGTCCGGTTACCCTCACCACGTGGAAGAAACTGAATATCGTAAAATCGAATATAGTTAGAAAACGAGGTACAAAACAATCAGAAAAACAGATCTTACAAAATGAGATCTTCAAATTGATCCTACAGTTTTTTACTCCGGCGAAGCTGGTAATCGATACCGGTTTTCAGCTACCCAAAAATATCAGTAAGACCCATATGAATCTGGCAACGTCTTTTCATATGAAAAATACGATAATCAATGTAGAGGATAAATGTTATATCGACCTGGCAAAAGTAAAATTCAGTCAACCCATCAAACTAACCAAACAGGCATGGAACCCTGCATTATCGGCAGAGGAAGGAAGGAAAGTAACCATAACATGGGAGCTTAACCCTTATCCGCAAAAATGCAGTCAACCGGACGACGAAGTAATAATTGTGATTTATAACCGTAATGAAGACTTATATCTAGTTAACTGGGCAGTAGGGAGAAGGGATATGCTGACGTATACCTATCTGGCCCATAAGCAGCACATAGGTCATGATTTATTTTGTTATATGTTCATTGCTTCTGCAAATAGTAAACTCATTTCTGAAACAGATTACCTGGGAATGGTGACGGTATTAAATTAACCAATTTCACGAAAGCTTTGGTGTAATGTCTTATAATAGTATATGCGGGGATAAGAATTTTGATGAATCCGATGTTGGTTTTGCGCAATTTATTCCCTGCAGCATCATAAACAGAAGCTGGGTTGAGCTCCGATTTTGTTGCTGTAGCGGAAAGGTTCAAAAATCAAAAGGATAACTCATTATTTATCAATACCATTTTTTATCATCTCCAAAAATCGCGGGAAACAGGAAAAAAATGCAGGTCATTCTATATTCAAACTGACAAATTTTCTTTGACATTGTCAATATTTCACAAATAAACAACTGGTATATAGTTTGTTGTATAATTTTCGTCACATATAAAGTAAACGAAAGGCCAATTATCAACGATAGAAGGAGGAATGAAATTGATGAACTTTAAGATTTTCACCATCAAAGCTCAGGAAGTGATTCAACAGGCTTCAGATTTCAGTTCAACAATGATGATAACCGGGATGAAGTGATCAGAAAGACAAAACTTTTTGAATTGCTTAAGTAAAGCATGAAGCCCGGGTACCTGAACAGGATGGATGAATTAAATGAAACTTGCAAAAATTAAGAGAATCGGAATATTGTCTATTAACTAAATTTTAAAAGCCATGAAAAAAATATCATTCATTTTAATCTTAGCTGTTTTAGCCGGTTTTTTTACAGCTTGCGAACATATAGGCGCATCAAATAAAACCGCGAAAAATCCAATCGACCTTCCACCTGCACTGCAAGCAGTGGCTAAGCAGCAACTTCAGCATCAGCTGGATACTGAAATTCAACAATATCTGTCTGCAGCCACTGATTCTTTGGTAACCGAGGCGGCTCAAGTAATAGCAGAGAGCAACAAGGCTATCGGTTATTTAAGTAACAACAATTATAAAGCTGCGGATGCCGCTGTTGAATTGGCCATAGGCAAAGCTGAGAAAATTGTGGCGGTTAAGCCGGGCTTAAGTATGGTACCGCTTGATGTTAAAGTTAATGTGAATGATCTTGTTGCCGACCTCAATACACTGGAAACCCTACAGGAACAAGTAAAAGACCTTTCAGATAAAGGATCTTTGCAGGAAATCCGCAGGTTAACAGAGGGTATCAGCAGTGAAGTGACCATTACTACAAGCAATCTGCCCCTGGCAAGTTACCCTGTAGCACTAAAGGCTGCATCAAAATTGATACTGGAGAAAAAGGGGCCGGAAGCAGCCCTGGTGATTAACAATGCATTGAACACTATCGTTATCCAAAAGCGCTCCATCCCGCTGCCAATCATTCGCGCAGAAGGAATGCTGAAGGAAGCAGCAAAGCTATTGGCTGCAAAAAACAGAAATAACGATAAAAGTATTGTCGACCTTCTCGATAATGCTGATTACCAGATTCATTTTGCAGAAGCGCTTGGCTACGGCAAAAGAGATAAAGAGTTAAGTGAATTATACAGTTCGGTAAAAGATCTTAAAGCTGAGGTTCAAAAAAAGGAAAGATCAGCTAAAGTTGATTCATTGACTAATAGTCTGGAGAAGAGATTGAATGCCTTCAAAAGCAGGATTTCTCAAAGTACACTAAACAAATAAAAAGTATTCACGGAATTCTTTTTAGGAATGTAACAGTCAGTTAGATAAAAATTGCCTGTTACATTCCGGAAGAATCTGGTATTCGGGAATGGATTCTGTTATAATATTAACGAAATTGCACTATGGGACTTATAGGATATTATATAATCGCAGGAATTATGTTTATTGTCGGACTGATTGTTAGTAGCCGACTGAAGGGCAAATTTGCCGAATATAGCCAGATAGGATTAAGGAATGGTATGAGCGGTAAAGAAATTGCCGAGAGAATGCTTGAAGACCATGGGATTTACAATGTAAGGGTAATATCAACACCTGGGCACTTGAGTGACCATTACAATCCACAAGACAAAACAGTCAATCTTAGTGAAGATGTGTATTACGGGCGTAGTGTGTCGGCGGCGGCGGTCGCGGCGCATGAATGTGGCCATGCTGTTCAGCACGCAAGGTCATACAGTATGCTTCAGTTTAGAAGCGCGATAGTTCCCATTGTAAATATAAGTTCTCAGCTATCTCAATGGGTTATCCTCGCTGGCCTGGGTTTTATGTTTGGTGCAGCCAACCCTACCATTCTTCTTGTTGGGATCGTACTGTTTGCAATAACTACATTATTTACTATAATTACTTTACCAGTTGAATACGATGCAAGTGACCGTGCATTACGCTGGCTTATAAGCAAAAACATGACTACTGATGCTGAGCAAAGAATGGCGGCCGATGCCTTGAAATGGGCAGCGCGTACGTACGTAGTTGCGGCAATTAGCTCTGTTGCTACCTTGCTATATTACATTTTGCTGTTTATAAATAGCAGAGACAGAGAATAAGGCTTTGTCTGGTAAATCCATTAGATAGTACTCGAAGTCAGGATTAAAACCATCCATAACTATGGATCAGCCGGTCCCTTTGACTGCGGGAAACCGGAAAGGCATTACCAGTAACCATTGTCAGCATATTTTCATTGCGGTTAAATGACTTTACCATATTGAGGTTAACGATGTATTGACGGTGGATGCGCAGGAAAAACTGTTCCTCCAGGACATCCTGTAAATCTTTCAGCTTACGTGTAACCAGGTGCTGTTTCCCATCACGCAGCACTATCAGTGTATAGTTCCCCGATGCTTCAGCGTAAACAATATCCTTTATATCTACAAACGTTACCTGATGCTGACCCGGAATAGCTATTTTACTGATATGCCCTTGGCGCAACTGTTGTCTGAGTTGTTGCAGTTGCGTTTCGTGTATGGTATATTGCCGGTCTGCTTTGGCAATGACCTCGCTAATCTCTTCCTGGTTTATGGGCTTCACAATATAGTCTAACGCATTGAAACGAAAGGCTTTCAGTGCAAACTCATTGTAAGCTGTTGCAAACACGACATTGAAACGGAGATGCCTGATACGTTCCAGCAAATCAAACCCGTTCATCTGCGGCATTTCAACGTCCAGGAAGATCAGGTCCGGATTGAGCATCTCCAATTTGTCCAGCGCCTTCAGTGGATTGGTAAAAGTAGCTATTACATCAATTTGGGGATATGCGGACAAAAGCAACTGTAGCTGTTCTATACCATCCGGCTCATCATCCACCAATACTGTCCTGATATTTTTCATTTGTTATAAATTTTCACCCAACCGGGATTTGTATAACGACCTCTGTACCTGCTGCCATTCCTTCTTCGTAAAGGTCGTTAATCCTGATAAAGGTATGGATATCATATTTTTTGTTAAGGAGTTCCAGCCGTTCGTTTGTAATGTTTATCCCAAAAGATCTTCGGGCCGGAACGAGTTCACTTTTTAATGCTTCAGCCTGTGCACGACCAATTCCATTGTCCCGCACGGTCACTGTAAGAATATCTCCCGATTCCGCGAAATGAATATCAATCCTGCCACCATCTTCTTTATTCATGAGTCCGTGCCAAATGGCATTTTCTACATAAGGCTGTATCAGCATCGGCGGAAGCTCCGTGTATAACTTGTCTATCCCCTGATCGATCTCCATATGAAATTGCAGCTTCTCCTTGAAACGCATGGCTTCCATTTCCAGGTAAAGCCTTAAAGTCTCTTCTTCCTGCGACAAGGTGATCATTTCACTCCTGGAATTCTCCAATACCAGTCGCATTAATCTCGAAAATTTAGAAAGGTAGAAGGTTGCAGCCTGACTATCATTTTTTGCCGCATATAGTTTTATGGAGTTGAGACAATTGAATATAAAGTGGGGGTTCATTTGCGAGCGGAGCGAACTCAGTGCCGCATTACCGATACCAGCCTGAAACTCGGCAGCCGTCCTTTGCTGTTCTGCCTTTTCCCAGGCCAGTTCAGCTTTCAGCTTTGACTGTTGTACCTTGTTTCGGTAAAAATAGAGTCCGGTTACACTGATCAGGACAAGCAAGGCTGCTCCACTGTAAAGCCATTGCTGTCGCAGACGGAAACTTGCCTCTGTATTTTTCCTTATTTGTGCTGTCTTTATGGAGTCCTGCTTTTTAATGTATTCAAATTCTACTTCGCGCCGGGCGAATTCACGTTCCTTCTCCCTGTTGAATAAACTGTCCTTATATTTGATATGTTCATGCAGCGCTGTAATGGCCTTATCGTAGTTTTTCTGCGCCCGGTAAATTTCCGACAGTTGATACTGGGCAAGTGGGTAAAATTGCAGGCTACCCGTGCTGCGATAGCGGCTGGCGGCATCTTCAATATACCGTGCCGATTTTGCCAGGAAATCTTCTTTCTTATGGGCCAGCCTCTCTGTTAAAGCCTGACGCAGATTCAGTTCTCCCATGGAGTGGGTGGCAATGGCTATATTGGGCTCAATCTTACATTTTGCTGCCAGTACCATCGCTTTTTCAAGATAGTGAGCTGCTTTTGCGAATTCATTTTTTTCCGTGTAGATCACACCGAGGTTGTTATTAAGTATAGAAAAACGAAAGGCATCGGTCCCCCTCATTTCGATAAAATCATGCACTATTAGCGAATCAGCCTTTATATAATACTTAAATGCCTGATCTGTTTTACCCTGACTATAGTACAGTGTACCTATATTCATGGTGATTATAGCTATGCCTTTGTTATACTGTTCATGCTCATATGTATTCAGTGCCTGTTGATAATACTTCATTGATGTGGAATAATCACCCAGGCCAAAATTGTAGACATTCCCTAAGTTGCATGCGGCATCTGCAAAGCTGATCGGATCATGGGCCTGCTCTAAATGCTCCAGTGCCTGGAGATAGTAACGAAGCGCAGCGGGGTAATTAGCCTGCTGCTGGTAAATACTACCGGTTATATTAGAGATATTGCCGATGGATGAATGGGCATCCTTGTTGTGGATTTCGTCAAGCGCTTCCAATAGATACTTCAATGCCAGCTGTGTTTTTCCGGAGGTTCCATAAGCGAGGCCAATTCCACCTTTGGCATTGGCTATCATTACTTTGTTTTTTATAGTCCTCGCGATGTTAACTGACTGTTGAAAAGCCAGCATAGCTTCATCTGCTTTTCCTATCTCTATCAAATTAATGCCTTTAACGAGGTAACAGTCGGCCAGAACAGGTATCATATTTCCTTTTCCAGCAAGGGCGATGCCTTTGTCGGCGTAAGCTATACCCTTATTGGGACTGTACAACCGGTAGGCAAAAGAAAGGTTCTTGTATGTACTTCCTTTCAATTCGTCTTTCATGGGTTGCATTAACAGGTGCAACAAAGAATCTACCTGTTTTTTGGCGGAAACCTGTGCACAGCCCTTTTGCAAATTGGAAACACAAATAATATTCCAAATCAAAAAGGAGATAAAGCCATTCAATCTAATATATCGGTGCTTTATAATCATAATAGTACACGGAATCAGACAGTTTACCATAGGTCCTGGATAAACAGAACACCCTCAGGTTTACTATAAAGCTAATAAAAGAAAACAGTAAGCGATGCAACAAATGTATAAGGTGCAGAATCTATTGTGTAAATGGTATAAAACTGCAGGAACATTTATTGTTCAACGGTTTCATCGCACGCAGATATCTTGCTATGCTTATACATAGAACCTACCCTTCATACACTTTAATCCGCCGCTCATACAGTAAGGCAATGACGGGATGCGCGTCGAAGGTATATTTATAATATGTAACATAAAGTCTGCACTGATTATGATAAAAAAAGTCCTTCGCACCATAGTAGTTGTTCTACTGATGCTGCTCCCTTATCTTCCCGTAACAGAGTTCTTCCTCGGCACAATTAATAGTGCTAATTTCCCTAGTTACCTGGTAACAGGCAGCCTAATAGGGTTAATAATGGTATTATTTGCATTATTCATACATAGAGAGGCAAAGACCGACAAATCGCCTGTTACATTGACAGGCTGGCTATTATTCTTGCTGGGTATTTTGGTTCTGTTCCCCCTGCACCTGGGTCCGCCCAAACAAGATCAATAACTGCTGCAGTTTCTGAGCATAGAACGTTTCCGCTATGGAATGCTCCTACTGGCTGTCATTACTTTTTGCACAGCTTGTTACTATACGTTATTTTGTATGCAATCCCATCGGACTACTGCGGGATGGATTTTCGCAGTGTTAGTTTTGGTCGCAGGACTAGCCAATCTTTGGGATAACTATGATTCCTGGAGTCTTGGTATAAAGATGAAAGATTGGTTAACGCAAGGCAGACGTGCAGAGGATTTTTTTCCTTCCTATAATTTTCATGAGGCTTTTAGGGGTATTGCAAGGATTCTGCTGTATATGGGGGCTTGCGGACTTTGTGTACTATTAATGTCCCGAAACAGGATCAGAAGGTGGCAGGCTTTATTGATTTTCATTTTTTGTGGTGTGGGCATAACCTTTTGTGTGTTATGTATGACTGAAGGTTTTAACTATTATTTCCCGTTTATGGTACCTGCTATGGCATTGGCACCGGCATACTGGACGGGTCTGGCGCTGCTAGGTCAGGAACCATGATGAGCGGGATTAGACCGTTGTATTTACCTGCGCATCCGGAGTGATGCAAACATTTATTGTGTCAGGTAATGGTTTCCAGAAAAACTGAATTCTGCATTTACAGTGTATGAACCCCGGCTTGCGGCGGTTATCGCCACTCCTGCCCTTCCCTATCCAAACGAGCTATTTGCAGGAGCAGCTAAACAGGAAGCGGAGACCGTCGGGGCTGCAGCATCTGAAGTGGCGAAAAAACCTTCAGGTGCTGGAAGGCGGGAGCCGCCGACTTTTCAGAACTGGTTCAGCGGTGGGAAGGTATAAAGATCATAAATACAGATCTTCATACTTATATTTTATACTGTTTTAGCGATAAAGCGACTGTTTTATTTGTAATTAATCTAAATTATCTATATTTGGCATGGGTAGTTTAAAGATATTACATGAAGGTTTTGCCGTCAGGTAGGGAGATTTCTAAAGATAAAGCGTTCAATGAACTTTTCAACGATCATTGGAAGGCAGTGCACAAACTTTGCTTAAAGTATAGCCAGGATAGCAGTGTGGCACTGGACCTTAGCCAAAATATCTTTTTATCGGTTTGGGAACGTAAGCTTCAGTTTTCATCAACCACGGATGCCTCCTCCTATTTATTGAAAGCCGCAAGATTCCAGGTGTTAAACCATCTCAGGAATAAAAAAGATACCATAGATATCTCAGAAGAAGCTGCTTTAAACCAAATAACCACCAGCGAAACCCACAGTCCGGAAGCATTGCTGACCTATGCGGAAACAAAATTTGAGATCTCGCGGCAGATTTCTAATCTAAAGGAACCTACTAAGAGCATCTTTTTGCTAAGCCGGGAGAATGAAATGAGCTACCGCCAGATCGCTGATGAGCTGAACATAGGCATTAAGACTGTCGAAAAACACATATCCCGCGCACTCCGCCAACTACGTGAGCGCCTTTTGATCAGGTCATAACCGAATTTAGGCCATCCAAATAAATTTTATCAGTGAATTATTTGTTTTTTATAGGTTATGAAGCTATCATGATCTTTTCATTTCTGTTTGTGATCTGTAACATCATGATGGTTTCATCTGTACTTTTTATGATTATTATTCCAGCTAAGGGATAAGTCATTCCTCAGTTTTGACTGGAATATCCATGTCAGCCTAAAGATTAATTCAAAATAATTCGCTTTGCCGTAGGGTATTTAAAGGTTCATGGTATTTATAGGTATGAGTGATATAGATCCTGAACAGTTAAAGCGTTATGCACAGGGAAAGTGCAGTCCCCTGGAACGGCTAATAGTAGAACAATGGCTTGATGCTGAGCAGGATGTTCAAAGCGATAGCACAGAGGGCGACCCTCTGGTAAAAGCAGCGATCTGGAAAGGCCTGATGGAAAAAGAAGCCTCCAGCACTAAAGGAAAGCCGGGCAATAGACTATGGTATATGTCCGCCGCCGCTATATTTCTCATCGGCGGTTTACTATTTTTAAAAACAAGTACCTTACCGAAGGGAGACTCAAGCATATCTATGGTCCGGTACACGGCGCCTATGGGCAGGATTGTTTCCCTTCAGCTTCCAGACCATTCTACAGTCACTTTATCTGGAGGAAGCACAGTCAAATATCCGAAAGTATTTTCAACGCAAAACAGGGTTGTAGAATTTATCAGTGGTGAAGGTTTCTTTGCCATTCGGCACAACCCTTCCTGCCCGTTTTTAGTGCGCACGCTGGAGACTGAGGTCAGGGTACTCGGAACAAGATTCAATGTGAATATCACCGGCAATGGAAACGTTGAGGTAAGCTTAACGCAGGGCGCTGTCAGCTTCACCGGCAAAGATCAGCTGAAGACAATTCTAAAGCCAGGGCAGCAATTAAGCTACGATCTGCTGCATCACAAGCTCAACGGTGTTGCTGCAATAGATACTGCCTACATTACCAGCTGGTCAAAAGATATCTTATGCTTCAGGCAAACGCCTATGACAGAGGTACTGGAACGGCTGGAAAAACATTATGGGGTGAAGTTCTTTGTACAGGGAAATCCAGATCTCCGGGTACCTATGACCGCCAGGTTCCGGCACCAGCCACTTTCAAAAATAATCGAGCTGATTCACAACAGTACCTCACTCAGTTTTAAACAAGAAAATAACCGGATTACAATCTATTAATACGCTAGCACCAACATGAGTATACCAAAATATTAAAACAAAAAAACTGCCGGACGTGGTCGAAGACGCCGGCAGCAAATTTCACCATCAATGTCTCAATTAATGATTAATCAGTAAAAGTATGAATTTATTTTACCTTACCCGCTTTAGGGTAATTTGTATGGTCGCGATGACCAGCATTTTCTTTACGTCCGCTACGTTGAAAGCACAAACTAATCCCGAGGCACAGGTCGTCATTACCCCGGCAACGCTGACCGTTAAAGAGTTACTGACCCAGCTGGAAAAAAGCGCCGGACTAAACTTTGTATACAGCACATTGGATCAGGAGCTTTCTAAAACGATCACCCTAAATCCTTCATCGGGATCGGTAAGATCAATTCTCCAGCAACTGTCCTCAAAAACAAATTTGACCTTGTCGGCCACAGGTAATGATATCGCGCTAAAGCTGCGTGCACGCGGCACCATCAGTGGAAAGGTATTAACCAGTGATGGCGAACCTGCACGACTGGTCACCATAACTATCGACGGACTGCGCAGTACGCAGGTAGATGCAGGCGGAAATTTTAGCTTTAGGAATATACCGGCAGGGAAATATAAATTGATCGCCACATTTGTCGGACTCCAAACTGCTACTAAGAGTGTGACTTTAGCATCAGCAGAAGGAGTTTCGGCAGACTTTTTCCTGAAAGAAAGTAAGCAGGATTTGAAAGAGGTTGTCGTAAACGGAGCTAAAGTCAATAAGTACGGCCGAAAAGAAAGCGAATATATTGCCCGTTTACCCATCAAGAACATGGAGAATCCGCAAGTATACAGCGTTGTGAGAAAAGAACTCATCACTGCCCAGATGGCTACTACCCTGGATGAAGCATTCCGCAACATTCCCGGAGCATTGGTATCAAGGACGGGTGCAGGGATACCAGCAGTTACGGCGCGCGGCTTTACTTCGGGCGACAACATCCGTAACGGAATGGCAACATGGTTAAAAACCAACATCGATCCTATTATTGTTGAACGGGTTGAATCTATCAAAGGCCCGTCTTCTACCTTGTTTGGTTCAACTATGGTGTCCTTTGGCGGACTGATTAATTATGTCATTAAAAGGCCCTATGATACTTTTGGCGGAGAGATCAGCTATTCTCAGGGTAGTTTTGATCTCAGCAGGCTCACTGCTGATGTTAACCTGCCATTAAATGCAGATAAGTCGTTGCTGTTTAGGATGACCGGGGCAGTGCACAAAGAAAATTCATTCCAGGATCAGGGTTTTCAGCATATGCAGGTGATCTCCCCCAGTCTTACCTATCAGGTCAGTGAAAAGTTAAAGTTCAGCCTGGATGCTGATGTGCACAAAGTAAAAGGTACTTCCGCTGTACTGCTGACCATACCAACCACCGTATTCAATGGCAAAAGTTTCAAGGACCTGCCACTTAGCGATAAACGCTCACTGATAGATAATTCACTGGCGAGCCAACAGGCTTCCAATAATCTGTTCGCCCAGGCGGAATACCAGATTTCTGAAAATTGGAAATCTCAAACTAATTTCGCGTATTCGCTTGGTGCGTATGACCAGTTCAACCAGTTCGACTTTACCTATCTTACAGAAAGTACCATCGCAAGAAAAGTGCGGGTATGGATGCCGGACAAATGGGGCCGCAAACAGATACAGCAAAATTTTACAGGCGACTTTAAGGCCGGACCGATCAGGAACAGGTTGCTGGTAGGTGCTGATTATCTGTCTCAATACCGCCAGTCTCACTATGGACTAGTCAATCTGGATGTGGTTGACTTAAGTAAGCCGGTTCCGGGAATCAGTTTGCCGCAGGTAAACAATGCTTACGCAGCACTGAACGTACCAGAAACGAACTCTATACAGGATTCTTACAGTGCCTACGCCTCTGATCTGGTAAACCTCACAGATCGTTTTATGGTGATGCTGAGCCTTCGTGCAGATCGGTTTATCAATAAAGGATCCAGGAACCTGGGAACGGACGTGGTGACCGGGAATTATAATCAAACCGCTTATTCACCAAAGCTGGGTGTAGTTTTCCAACCGGTAAAAGACCAGGTGTCGCTATTTGCCAATTATATGAATGGCTTTAAGAATCTTCCCAATGCCACCCAACCCGATGGCAGCACGAGTGTATTCAAAGTACAGCAAGCCAATCAGATTGAAGGAGGAGTGAAACTTGACCTGTTTGATCATAAACTCAACGCAACACTGAGCTATTATAACATCGATGTAAAAAACTCTACCCGCTTTGAAATCAGAGATGGACAGAATTTCCTGGTTCAGGATGGCACGCAAAAAAGCAAAGGTATAGATTTGGATATCATTGCTAACCCTATTAAAGGATTAAATATTGTAGCTGGTTATGGATATAATGATAATAAGTTTACAAAAGCAGCTCCGCAGGTAGAAGGCAAGCGGGCACTGCTTACACCAGCTCATGTGGGAAACATCTGGATAAACTACGCACTTTCTGAAGGTATTTTTAAAGGTGTCGGACTGGGGATCGGCGGAAATTATGTGTCTGATTCTTACTTCGCCAATACGGGAGATTATACTTTTATGTTGCCATCTTATACTTTCATCGATGCCGCTGCTTTTTATGATCAGCCTAAATACAGGATCAACTTCAAGGCTAATAATATCGGAAATGCGAAGTCCTGGGCAATTGACGGGAGGCCGCAAAAGCCGGCAAACTTTATGGCAGGTATAGCCTTCAAATTCTAAATCCTTTACGATTTGAAAAGATGATACATTTCTCAACCCTCTGGCACGGAAGTTTGTCCGGCCCAAAGGGTTGAGAAATGTTTTTAATTATTAAATATGGTCTGCCTGTCCTTATCTTATTTTATAAAGCTACGCAAGTATATGTTGCCGTAAGATGAATTGAAATCATAGTCCGGCCCTTTTCCAGGCGAAGCAGTTATGGATGTATAAAAGTTTCGTTCCGTCTTTTCTGTTGGCTGCAGGTTCAGGTTAGTGTATATCTTTCCATAATGTGTAGTAAGCTGCAGCCTGCCGACTGCTTTTTCTGCTACGCTGGCATCTATGCCACCATATTTTGCATCCACTTTGATGGGACCGCTAAAATTTTGAACTTCTACCATTCCGTATACAGATGTCACTTCTGTGCTTATGTTGGCAGGTATTTTAATGTCAATTGTGATCTCTATATCTCTTTGTTGATAGGTTGAAAGACTAGTGCCGCCCTTTCCTGAAATGTAAACGTCGAGATCATGTTTGGAACTGAAACGTATTTTATTGCCATGATCAACAATGTAATAGCTTTCAGGGATCAGGTCCATATCCAGTTTATTCGATATGGAAATTTTGCCCGCTGACGTATTTTCAATTAACGTAAAAGCACGATCAGCTTCTCCATTATTGATTTTTACGGTAGCTGCTACAGCAATTTCGTTGCTGTTCCACGTACTGATGTGCACAATTTCAGGGTAGTCAAAATGAAGATCTACGGTCTGCCCTTTAGTTACAGGGTAAGACTTGGTTATTTTAGTTTGAGCGAGGGCAAAGCATGACCCGATGGCCATAAATAGCCATAAAAACATTGATTTCATAGGATTGATTAGGTGTTGCCGTTAGATTATTTTTCTCTTAGATAAACATTCTCGTAGCTTGATTTCAAAATCAGATCTGCCCCTCCGCCATTGACTTTCCCTTTAATAGTATTGGCGTCGGGATTTAAGCCTACATTCTTATCTACCGCCACTTTCAGCACTTCGGCAGCATATAATTTCCCGTACCTTGTTGATAGTTCCACATTGGCTTTGGCTGCACCCGGAAGGGAAACATCAACATATCCATACACACAGACAATCGAGACGGGACCCTTAATGTCGCTGGAGAAAGCTGCGTCCACAGATCCATAAAGCGTTTTTATATTCATTGGCCCTGTATTGTTCTCTAGTTTGATTTTATTATAATTGGTCGATACTTCAATCTCATTCTTCAGGTTTTTCAGAATGACTTCTGAATAGTTGATATTGCTGGTATTGGTAAAGGATACTTTGATATTGTCCGGCACCCTGATAGTCAATATATCCCTCCTGTCCTTAATCACCGCGTTCACTGTAATCTCATCTCCTTTGTCGGAAACATCCAATCCGAGGCCGGTATTGTCCGTAAATCCGGACCCGTTGATCATCCGCAGACCTTTTGCACGCTCATCAACAACTTCAGTCTCCGCTTTTGGTACTGAAAATATAATTTCGTTTCCGCTGTATCCCTCTATGATAGCACCCGTAATGTTCAGGTTGAGGTGCCCGGAAGCTTTGGCCACCTTGTAAACCTTCTGTGCGGATACAGACGCAGCAATTATTAAAATGGAAAATAGTAGTATACTATGCTTTTTCATATTTCTTCTTTTTTGGATTTTATTATAGTTTATTTTGGCTGAGTAATATACTGTAGGCCTCGTCTCTGACTGCAGCAAAGGTGTCCGGACTACTGGCAAGCAACTCAAGCTTGTCATCGATTTTTATATTTTTCATTTTCCCTATAAAACTCACAAGGCCAAGTTGTACAATAGGGTCATCCTGCTTATCCAGCGAACTAACGAGCAGGGAGGAAACATGGTTGTTATCTCTGTATTTTTCCATCAGGCTGAGGGCGGCAAGCCGCACATTCGTATTCGGGTCATTGTTGAGCGTTGCAGCAAGCATGTCGATTAAATGGTTACTCATCTTGCCCCTCCTTTCAATTTCAAGTATAGCAAGGAGTCTTGTACTTGCAGAAGTACTGTCTTTCAGTCCGCCATATACATCCGAAACCGGGAGACTCATCTCCTGTTTTTTGCGTTCAGCCCTCTTTACACGTCCCGCTGTTAAATGCTTATTTATGGATGTCACTTTATTTACTTCGTGATCTGCGCGCTTTCCGCTGCCGGAATTCTCCACCTTGCCAGAGGTCTTCTTTATTTTCTGTTGAGCGAGTTCAACTACAGGCTTATCTTTATCACTGCTATAGAAAAACAATCCGGCACAGGTTAGCATAATCAGTACAGCAGCCGCAATCATCCACCGATTTCTATCAAAGATTATAAAACTCCTTTTTCGCGTTTCTGGAACACGTTGAATTTTTGCCTTTAACTGATCGAGTTTTAAAGCTGGTGCTTCGAGGTAATCGAATTCTTCCCTATGCTGTTCCACGAAATCTTTTACCGGATCATTCATCATAACTCTTGTCTTTTAATGATAACAATATTTTGTTTTTTGCCCTGTGGTACTGTGACCTTACTGTGCTGTGAGAAAGACCCAACATCACTGCAATCTCTTCCTGAGGCATCTTCTCAAACAGGTATAGATTTAAAATAGTACGATACCCCGCCGGGAGCGCCTCTATGCTTTTTCTCACATCCTCCACCCTGCAATTGAAAATTTCATCTTCTCCGGCAGAGTGAGGCGCTTCATCTGCGATCTCTGTATTTGCCAGATCGGTGAAGACTATTTTCTTTCTTCGCAGGTAGGAGATCGACTGATTGATGGCTATGCGTTTCACCCAGGCCTCAAAACTGACCACTTCCTGTAGCTTTTTCATATCGCTGAAGATCAGGCTGAATGTGTCCTGAAGGATGTCTTCCGCTTCTGCTGTATGGGAAACGATACGGCTGATTGAGTTAAAGATTGCTCTGGCATACCTGTTGTACAATCCGCTATACCCGAGATCATTGCCCTTAAGGCACATCTCAATCAATTCCTGATCAGTTATCTTTTTTGTAAGCTGCAATTCCGCGCGTTTAGTTTCTTTTACTGTCTATACCTTCAAGTCGCAATAAGCCTTAAAATGTTGCACCGGTTAAAGAATATTTTTTAATTTCTTAATCTGTGCTTTTTAAAGATAGATCAAAACTTGAATGAGAATAAAAAAAACTGTCGGAATTGATAACAGGTGAGCTGCCTGGTTTGAGTGGCATAAAGAAGCGAAAGTGATTGATCTGACCAAC
>JAATFQ010000196.1 GCA_015655115.1 Sphingobacteriales bacterium | reverse complement strand
TGCATACAAATTTTAGAAGTTCCCTTTATTCACATCCCACCAAAGTCTGGTACCTGCATTATCAGGTCCGCCAAGCAGTTGGATTGCCGCCTGAACATCTTTACTATTGGTATTGTATTCACTCTGAGCGAAGGGAAGCCTCCGGATCTGTATTTGCGTATCTATCGCACCATTGCTTTTATTGTTGACTACAGTAAACAGCTTTGGATATCCCGTTCTTCGGAACTCCGACCATGCCTCCTGGCCTTCAGGAAATATTGCCAGCCATTTTTGAGTGATGATCTGCTCCAGCTTTTGTTCATTTGTGCCACCTGCATTCCATTTGATCTTAACGGTAGAAACGGCATCAGATTTATTAGCGTTATTCTTCAAATCCTGGTAAGCAGCCTGTGTGCTGGTGTTGTCGGCCTTATAATTGCCAACACTAACTCCCCATTGCTGCATAGATACATCAATACCTTTTTCGTAATTTGTTTGTGGATCCCCTGCACCTGCCCAGCCTCTTAAACCCGCTTCGGCCTTCAGAAACCAACTTTCCGCAGCACACATCAATTGCTCTGCCTTTAACTGCGTAAAGGTATCCGTTGTATTCAGCGATGCATAAGTCGTATAATCATCTTTCGCAGGAATGTTTGAACCAATACGAATGCCTACATACTGACCAGCAAATAGCGGATCTGTTGCTGGTAACGCATATACAGGAAGTCGAGGGTCTTTAAATCCGGTCAGGTAACTCGCTAAACTCGCATTTAAACGGTTATCAGCCCAGTCTTTCGTGATCATATAAAGATCACTTGTACCATTGGTCACTGCTACAGCTGCATCGTCAGCAGGAGCCGACATCAGTCCGCCGGTATTTGCAAGTGCTTTTTCACCTTGTAGTTTAGCTGTTGCAGGATCTACCTTTGACAGGCGCATGGCCAGGCGCAGTCTCAATGAGTTCGCAAATTTGATCCATTTCCCGTAGTCACCGCTAAACAGCAGATCTGAGCTTGCAAACGGCTTTTCTGTTGGATGCGCAGCAACGTAGGTTTGCAATGTGCTTACGGCAGTATCCAGCTCCAGGAAGAACTGCTGGTAGACTTTTTCCTGACTATCATATTCTGCTGAAAGGAGCGACTCACCAAATTTGCTGTAATGAATAGGACCGAACTTATCGGTAACCCTATGCATCGCTTCTACTTTCAGAATCAGGGCTATCGCCCAGAAGTCTGGATTGGTTGTTCTTGAACCTGCAGCAGCTATTCTGCTTACCGGAAACATCACATAAGTGTACATGTCTTTAAATCCATTTGCATTCCAGCCATCAACCATGCTATAGTTCAAATTATACTCCGTTTTAAAAGGAGTTGGCGACATCATATAGCCCGAATAGGCATCAGCACTTAAGTTCTGTGCAGTTTGGTAATTGTGAAAGATATTAGACTGGATCGGCTTGAACAGCGATGTGATCTCTACGTCTTTATTTGGAATCCCTGTAGGATCTGTGTTATATTCTTCAAAGTTCTTCTTGCAGCCTGAGTTGAACATCAGCGCTAAAGAAAATAAGGACAACAAAATATACCGTCCCTTTATGGTGGTTTGTTTATATGTGGTATTCATGATTACTAATTTAAAATAGCTCATTATAATGTTACGTTAAGACTGAAACCGATGTTGCGTGTAGCTGGCTGGTTAAAGATATCTACACCAGATAAGCCGTTACCGGTAGACATGGTAACTTCAGGATCGTAGGGTGCCTTTTTATAGAAATAGAAAATATTCCTGCCTGTTAAGGAGAACCTTAAGCTTTTCACAACCTTACTTTTTACGGGAAAGCTATATCCCAGGGATGCTTCACGTAAACGAACAACTGTAGCACTATAGACGTATTGTTCTGATACGCCAGATTTACCACCAATAGAGGTATACCATGACTGAGGATTAACACTGGTTACGGCTTTACCGCTTGCATCTACACCATTGATGGTCACACTTCCTGCATCACGCGCATCTCCGGTTACTTTAGAAACGCCATATTCATCCATCAGCGCTTGTGTGGCCGACAAAACTTGTCCGCCGAACTTGCCATCGATCAGGAAGCTCAGGCTGAAATTTTCATATTTGAAGTTGTTATTCCATCCAAGGCTGAATTTCGGATTCGGATTGCCCAGATACCTGAAACCCTCATTGTCTATCTGTGGCGTACCATCCGTATTTACCAGGATACGTCCCTGCGCGTCCTTTTTGGTCACCACACCATAGATATCACCAAAAGAACCACCATTCACTAAACGCGACTCATAGTTGGTATTATTACTTGCAGTCAGCGTAGCGTGGTCTATCCCATTTGCGCTGCTCACATCAATCACCTTGTTCTTGTTTCTTGAAGCATTCAGGCCAGTATTCCACTGGAACCTGTCACTTTTAAGCACATCGTAACCCAGGGTAACCTCAAAACCGGTATTCTGTACTTCACCGCCATTAATGTAACCTTTTGTATATCCTGTAGCCGCTACCGGTACAATTTCTATAAATTGATTAGTCGTATTCGATTTGTAATAAGTAAATGCAAAATTCAGTTTATTGTCGAACATACGCAGGTCCAGTCCTCCCTCATAGGTATTCGTCTTTTCTGGTTTTAACGCTGGAAATGGCGCTACGGGATTCAGGATGACAGATCCGTTATTGGGATCCAGGTAATTTACTGCGTTAGTAACGTAAATAGGCACCGTGTTACCTACCTGTGCATAGGTACCTCTGATTTTCGCATAGCTGATGACATCGGGCAACGCTACCATTTGCTGGAGCAGGAAGGATAAACCCACCGAAGGATAGAAATAAGATTGCGTAGGTGTGTATGCCAAGTTCGACGACCAGTCTGATCTGCCTGTTACGGTTAAGAAGGCCCAGTCCTGGTAAGACAGGTTGACATTGCCAAACAGTGATTGCAGCTGGCTATGACGTGGGGCCAGTGTAGTCACATTGCTCATAGTTCCCGTAGTTAAAGTGTTTTGCGCAATGAAGAGGTTAGGTGTTAAAAGTCCCAGTCCGGCGCCGATATTGGTACCTACCGTTTTATTGTCGGTAATACTGGCACCCAATACTCCGTCAAGCTTGAAGTCTGCATTTACTGGTGCGTTAAAGCTCAGCAATACATCCCCATATTTCTGTTCCATAGTCTGATTGTTCAGGATGAACTGACCATTTGGTCTTGAAAGTGTTGCCTGGGTACCCGAATAAAGGTCTTGTTCATAGCTGTCGGAGATCCGGTCTAATGTTCCCCTTACCTGAATGTTAAGGTATTTGTTGAAGTCATATTTAACACTACCATTGGCAAGAATCCTGTTGCGCTGTGACATGTTCAGGTTTCTGTTAGTGATCCACCATGGGTTCTGCTGAAGGTCCTGGTTGGCGATCCAGTTCTGACGAGTGTAACCTGCAAGTTCACTGAACTCATATTGATCCTTATAGGGTGTGATGTCGACCCCGCGCGGGAAAAGGTAAAGGCCTGTCAGTGGATTGAAATAATAACCAAGACCGGGAGAATTATCAATATGCTGAGCGGTGTAGTTGATACTACCGTCAACTGTCAGTTTGTTATCAAAAAATTTTGCGGTTTCCCGCAGGTTGAAGTTATGCCTGTCAAGGCTGTTGCCTGGCTGGACTCCCTTAGCATGTGTATTTGCATAAGAAAAATATGTTTGTGAACTTTCTGTACCACCAGATAAGTTAATGGCGTTGGTTACGTTGGTTCCTGTTTGGTAAAACTCATCCAGGTTATCCTTGCCAGCGGTAGTCAGCTTATCGCCCCAGCTTTGAATAGAAGAAGCGGTAGTACGTCCATAAGTATTTTGAAACTCTGGTTTGGAAACAATCTGATCCGTGGAGAATGAGGAACTGAAATTCAACTGCATTTTACCTGCTTTGCCTCTTTTTGTGGTGATCAGGATGACACCATTAGCTGCCTGGCTACCATATAATGCAGAGGCTGAAGCACCTTTGAGTACGCTCATGCTTTCAATATCATCGGGATTCAGGTTGGAAATACCATCTCCGCCATCCACATTTGTAGATCCGCCATAAGGACTGTTCGGCTGTTCTGTTTTATTTGGACTGTTGGAAATCGGAATCCCGTCAATCACATACAGCGGCTGGTTGTTTCCGGAAAATGAACGGTTGCCACGAAGGATGACCTTAGCAGATCCTCCTACACCAGAAGCACTTGGGCTGATGGTTAGGCCAGCGATCTTTCCATTCAGCGAGTTCATCATGTTATCACTTTTTACCCGTGTCAGCTCATCGCCGTTGACCTGCTGTGTCGAATAGGTCAGAGATTTTTCTGATCTTTTAATACCTAAAGCTGTGACGACGACCTCATTCAGCTGTTTGTCAGCCGCAGCCAGCATCACTTCAATTGTTGCGCTGCTGCCTACAGTTACTTCCCTGGACACATAACCCAGGTAGCTAAAAACAAGGACTGATCCAGGTTTAGCGTTGAGCGCGAATTGTCCGGCAGCATCAGTCTGTGTTCCTGTTTTAGTGCCTTTGATCAGAACAGATACACCAATAAGTGTGGTGCCGGAAGCATCACGTACTGTTCCTTTAACGACATCCTGATGAGATCTGAAGGCACCTGCAGAACTGATTACAGGAACAGAAATGAATACACGGGTAGAAATGGCTACAGGAGTAGAAGTTAATGCAGGATGAACGTCGCTCTTGAAGTTATTTGCCATAACCGGAGCGGCAAAAGTACCAGCAACCGCATAAAGCAGCAAACAGGTACATTGTAGTTGTTTTTTCATACAAATATGTTTATAAATGGTTTATCCATACCCCGGGCACAAACAGCGTGCAACGGTGTATATTAACAGGAATCCCTTTTTTACATCAATTGCTTACAACAATTTTTATTTTTTTTAAACAGTGGATGATTTGTTTATTGTCGGTTATGAAACTATCATAATTCAGAATTTATACTGTTATTTGTGTTAACTAATCAAATATTTAAAGGTGAAACCCGACTTAACTGAGCTTTGGAAAAAATTCTGTGCTGATGACGATGTCAGGGCATTTGAATGTTTCTACTATGCAATGTTCAAAAAGCTGATTAAATTCTGTGTCTATTACACCTCCAGTCAGGAAGCTGCCGAAGAAATCGTTTCAGAAATATTTGTGAAGTGCTGGAACAACAGGAAGAAACTGACGGGCATGGATCGCCCCGGCACCTATATGTTTGTTGCTGTTAAAAATCAATCCTTAAAATATATTAAGAAATATGCAGCAGTACACCTGGTAGAGATTGATCATACTGATGAGGGGTATTTTGCAGATTTTTCTGATCCTTACAGGATTGTAGAAGGCAAAGAGTTGCAGCAAGAGCTGGATAAGGCCATAGAAACCCTGCCTATGCAGGCGCGTATGGTGTTTCGCCTGATCAAAGAGGGCGGTTTGAAATATAAGGAGGTGGCGGAAATCATGAACATCTCCCACCGTACAGTGCAAACTCACTTATTCAGGTCAATAACACGACTAAGACATGTGCTGCGCCATTATTCATCACCAACGGTTAAAAATTCAACTCATACAACTGATAAGTTGATGAACATCATTGTGTTCAGCTATATTTTAAAGTTTATTTATATTTTTTTTGGAAACCTGTAGGCAATTTCAATTTTAATTGGAACCTAACTAATTGTATACTATACACTAAATGAAAGACGAGAGATTTACAGAATTATTAGGAAAAAGGCTTGCCGGTGAATTATCTGCGGAGGAATCAGCAGAATTCACCGGCTATATTTCCGCCAATCAATCCTATAAGAAAGAATATGAATCTCTGAAGTCTTACTGGCAGCAGGAAGATGCCCCTGATGAACATACTATTGCCCTGTTTGAAAAGATCAAAAAACAAACAGATATCGCTGAAATTACCGGGCAACAACAACAATCAAGTCATGTGATTGGTAAACCTAACAGCTTGCCATTATATCGCCAGTGGCAAGCTATTGCCGCAATACTGGCCATTGCCTTATTGTCCTTTGGCACCTATCAGTTTTTTTCTGCGGATCAGCGCGGTCAGCAGACTACCTCCATCAAATGGAAACGCTTTTATACACCTGCCCGGGTAAGGTCAGTGCTCACTCTTCCTGATGGGAGTAAGGTAACTCTCAATTCAGCATCTGCCTTAAGATACCCTGCGGCTTTTAGCGGCGATACCAGAGAAGTATATTTAACCGGAGAAGCTTATCTGGATGTGGCTCATGACCGCAAACATCCTTTCATTCTGCATACAGAAAAAATGGACATCCGCGTGCTTGGAACGCAGTTCAACGTAAAATCTTATGCCGACGACAGCACAAAGGAAGCCACCCTGTTTCGTGGGAGTATAGCTGTTACTTTTCCGGAATACCCGGATAGCAGGGTGCTGCTGAAACCTTCAGAGAAGGTAGTAGTTAAAAATTCAGGATATGAGCGCAGTACGACAGCGTTTTTTGATAACGAAAACCACTACCACATGGAAACAATGTGGATGAAAGGCCAGCTTGCATTTCGCGATGCCAGCCTTGGCTCTATTGCCAATAGCCTGGCCAGAAAGTATGGCGTAAAAATGGTCTTTAAGAACAACAATATCCGCAACCTTAAATTCAGTGGTTCCTTTGAAAAAGAAACCCTTAGTGAGGCACTGCATTCCCTACAGATCGTGACGCCTTTCAATTTCACCATTAAGCGCGATACCGTATATTTATATTAATATGTTTTAATCGCATTAAAACATGATGCTGCTCAATTTGAATACATTAAAGACGTAGCAATGAGATGGATAAAAATATTCGCCATGGTTGCGGCATTGCAATTTTGCAATTCAGTAAGGGCGCAGACGAAAGTCAGCCTCGACATACACCAGGCAAATTTTGAAGAGGTAATCGACGAGATAAAAAGACAGACTGTTTATAGGTTTGTTTATAATCAACAGAAACTCCCTTCAAAACCAGTTACCATCAGGACAGAAAATGAGGAGGCTTTAAAGGTGCTGGACAGACTTTTAACAGGCACAGGTTTCGGCTACACAATAGTTTCCAATCATATGATTGCCATTAGCAGCATTGCTGCTCAAACGCCGGCAGATATGCTTTCTGGATTTAACCAGCTCAATGAAGTCGTGATTACTGCTTTAAACATTCCAAAGGAAGAACGGACGATCGGGTATGCTGTTGCGGTGGTGCCGGGCCAGGTTTTCACCAGCGGCAGAGAGTCCAGCTTCGTCATGTCACTGGAGGGCAGAGTTCCGGGATTAAATGTCAGTGGCGTTAGTGGCGGCCCTGCATCTTCTTCAAGACTCCTTCTCCGTGGAGCGGCAAGCATGAACGCTACCTCGCCTCTGTTTATCTTCAATGGGATCCCCATCGACAACTCACAACGCGGCAGTGCTACAGAATATGGAGGGGCCGACTATGGTGATGGCATAAGTAACCTCAATCCTGATGATATACAGTCTGTGACGATCCTCAAAGGCTCTGCAGCTTCCGCATTGTATGGTGCCAGGGCAGCAAATGGAGTCATCCTGATCAACACTAAAAAAGGAGCTAAAAACACGGATCTTTCCGTAGAATATAATATGAACCTGTCCGCAGACCGGGCAGCGAACAATACTGATTATCAATATGTATACGGACAGGGCATACAAAATAAACGGCCGTTCGACCTGGAAAGCGCTGTCTCCTCTGGCTTATCCAGCTGGGGAGAGCAGCTTGATGGACAGCCTATTATCCAGCTGAACGGGCAGCAATCTCCGTATACTGCCGTGAAGGATAATATCTCCAGCTTTTATCGTACAGCCTTGGCAATGACCAATACTGTTGCAGTAAGCGGCGGTAACGCGAAGGCAGCGATCCGCCTGTCGGCATCAAATCTGGACTATGCCGCCATATTGCCCGGCAGCCGCCTGAACCGTAAGACGTTTAACGTCAATACAATGTATGATATCAGTCCGCGGTTAACGCTGACCCTCAATGGAAACTATATTTATGAGCTCAATAAGAACAGGTCTTACCTGAGTGATGGCCCTTTAAATGCTAATTATGGCATACAGTTTATCGCTACCAGTCTTTCTGAATCCCTGCTCGCTCCGGGGTACAATCCACAGACCGGTGTGGAGACACCATGGAACGACGATGAATATAAGACCAATCCCTATTTTGTCGTCAATAAACAGGTGGACGACGCTGAACGCAACCGCTTTATCTCCTCTGCTGCCATGAAGTATAATTTTAGCGAGTCTATTTATCTGCAGGGAAGATTTGGGTACGACCTCAGCAATGACGACATACTCAATGTGGTACCGTCAGGAACATCCTTCAGCATCAGTCAGCAGGGTGCCTTAAATGGACTTCATCATGTGCAAACATCAGAGCTCAATGCCGATCTGCTCCTCTCCGCAAAAAAAAATCTCTCCGAAGCGTTGGTACTCCATACTTCGGCAGGTGGAAGCTTCAGACGAAGAAACAACGAAAATGTAGGTTACATCGGTTCTGGCTTCATCGTACCTGGTCTATACATTCCTTCAAACCTGCGAAGTATCAGCTCTACTTATACTGTCTCTAAACTCGTTACACAGTCATTGTATTCCATGGCCGACCTTTCCTATAAATACCTGAATTTCTCTGCCACAGGAAGGTATGACATTTATTCCACGCTTCCCTCCAGCAACCGGGGGATTTTTGTGCCCGGCTTTTCTGGTAGTTTTGTGTTTTCCGATCTGCTGAGGATGCCGGTGCTCAGCTATGGTAAGCTGCGCATGAACATAGCCTCCACCAGCGGGGAACCAGCGCTTCCCTATACCACACAGACCTACTATTCGTCGGATTTATCGGTTGGTGGTGTGCCGCTGGGCAACTTCTCCAGGGTACTTGCCAATTTTAACCTTAAGCCTTTCTCCTTAAATGAATATGAAATCGGGCTGGATACCCGCTTCTTCAACAATCGTGTGGGTGTGGACCTGACCTGGTTCCACAGAATCACCAGGAATGAAATCACTTCAGTGGAGCAGTCGGTAACCACCGGGTTCACATCTTCCTATGCGAACCTCGGTAAAACAAGGAATACCGGCACTGAACTGCTGCTATATGGTACCCCTCTGAAAAGAAAAGAGCTGAAGCTGGACCTGTCAATTAATTTGAGTTACATCAATAATAAACTGCTTTCCATCGACGGGTCGAGCAAGTACATACTTACCGGGAAATACAGGCCCTTAAATGCAAACACAGCCATGGTCGCCGGACAGTCGATTACCCAGATTATGGCGTACGACTACAAAAGGGATACGCAGGGAAATATGATCATCGACAATACAGGAATTCCTGTGCGCGGGGATTTTAAAGCAATGGGTGGAACGTTGCCCAGCTATTATGGCGGACTGACGAGCACGATACAGTATAAAAATTTCAGCCTTTCTTTTTTGGCAGACTTCAAATTTGGCAATAAGGTGCTTTCCGCCAGTGAGCACTATTCTTATGTGTATGGGCTCAATAAAGCGACCCTTCCGGGCAGAGAAACGGGTGTTGTTGCACAGGGTGTACGTGAAGACGGATCGGTAAATACCATCAGTGTACCTGCATATCTTTACTATCCACAGCTGGCCAGCAATATTTCGGCCTTGTCTGTACTCAATGGAAGTTTCATAAAATTCAGGGAGCTGAAGATCGGCTATACTTTTACGCCACGGGCCGTCCGCCCTTTCCGGGCAATAGCTGTAGATCTCGTAGGACGCAACATCTTTACCATACTGAAGTATACCCATAACATAGATCCGGAATCACAGTTCTCTCCAAACCTGACCTATGCGGGAATTGAGGGCGCTTCATTGCCGATGAGCCGAACGATAGGCATCAACCTGAACTTTAAAATTTAATCCATGAGTGATGAAACCGCCATGAGCGTACCGCTTACAAACAGCAATGAACCGAGCTTGCGAGTTATTGAATTCAAATAAAGAACAATAAAGAACTTATGAAAAATATAGCTTGTGATAGCTTCATAACATTTAAAAGACAATTATATACTGATGAAAAAATTATATCTTATGTGTTTTTGCTGCTGCTGCCTGATGGCTTGCTCCAAAATGCAGCTTAACGAGATCAATACCGACCCTACAAAATCCACAGGTGATAACTTTGATCCCAATAAGCTACTGTCGACAGCACAATTCAATTATGCCAACATCGGCTATTATCAGCTGATCTATGAAAGTACTATGATGCAGATACTGTCTTCTACATATTACTATTACAATAACGGAGATAAGTACGTCAATACTGCCAATTTCACAGATTACCAGGGAAAGATC
The DNA here is from genome assembly GCA_015655115.1 of Sphingobacteriales bacterium. Lineage (GTDB taxonomy): Bacteria > Bacteroidota > Bacteroidia > Sphingobacteriales > Sphingobacteriaceae > Pedobacter. The sequence continues at coordinate 3,583 of JAATFQ010000196.1, read as the reverse complement.
TTTGATCAGGGCTACGCACAGTCGTCCACCATCAAAGAAATGCAGCGTCTGGCCATTCAGAAAGATGCTGCTGGATATTCCAACCTGATTGCCATTGGCGACATCATGTATATCCTGATCATGCAGCGTGTGACAGACATGTATGGCGATGTTCCCTATAGCCAGGCCAATAAAGCACAGGAAGGTATTAAATACCCTGTTTATGATCCTCAGCGGGACATCTATGTGGCGATGTTACAAGATCTTGAACAGGCAATTCTAAAACTTGACGCAACCAGGGCTACTCCTACTGCCGACCTGATTTACAAAGGCAATATCAATAAATGGAAGAGATTTGGGTATTCACTGCTTTTGCGGCTGGCGATGCGGCTGACGAAGGCTGAGCCAGCACTGGCACAACAATGGGCAGAAAAAGCAAGTGCCGGAGGTACCTTTCTCAGCGTAGCTGACAATGCTATGGTACCAACAGATGCCACAAATTACAGCAGTCAGAACGGGACTTCAATCGCCCTGCGCACGCTGTCGGATTACCGGGAGGTGCGCTGGAGCAAAACACTTATCGACCAGCTGATCTCAACAGACGACCCTCGGTTAAATGTAATCAGCGAAGTGCCACAAGCTGGCCTTGCGAATAACTTAAATGCTTCACTGCCTGGTAATAGTGACCCTGTAGTTCAAATGGGACTACCTAATGGTTACGACCTTCTTGGCGGTTCGACCGACATCAGGAACTCCCCCGGCTATCCGGGGCCATCGGGTACGGGTACAGATTTAGCTGCCCTGGGGAAATATTCACGTCCGGTTACTGCAGTATATTTAAAACTGGATGAGCCGAATTTCATCATGACCTATGCCGAAGTGGAATTACTACTCTCGGAAGCAAGCTTAAGGGGATGGAAAATCTCTGGTGATGCTGCGCAGCATTACGCAAATGGTGTCAGCGGAGCCTTTGAATCCATGTCACAGCTGGATGTGCAAGCCACTATTACACCTGCAAAAATTGCGGACTACCTTCAACAGCATCCGCTGAACACGCAAGATAGAGAGCGGGCATTAGAGATGATCAACACGCAATATTGGCTCGTTACCGGAACGACCTTTAATTTCATTGAAACCTGGTTCAACTGGAAGAGATCCGGTTATCCCCTGCTAAAACCTGTGAACTACCCGGGAAACAATACTGGCGCAACTATCCCAAGAAGAATGATTTATCTGTCCACAGAAATATTGAACAATACTGACAACTATAAGGCAGTAGCAGCACGGCTACAGGGGGGTGATGTGATGACATCCAGGGTATGGTGGGATGTGGAACAGTGATTACGATCAGACTTTAATTGGAACTTCAGGTATTCCAGGGGTGTTTTTCCGGTATAGGCCTTAAAATCTTTTAGAAAGTGGTTTGAATCGTAGTAACCGTTTGATATCGCTATTCCCATCAGATCGACATCCACACTTCCAACCAATTCAAGGTAGGCATGGATAAAGCGTTGGAGCTGTATATACTCTTTGGGCAAGAGTCCAATATACTGCACAAAACTCCTTTCCAGCCACTTATAGTTTACACCGGCATCATCGGTCACATTTCGTACAGTGCTCTTCCCTTTTCTTTTATGGATGTAATCCAATGTCTGGTGTAAGATTTGAGGGGTGTTGATCCCGATAAAAGAATGCTGAACATATGTTCCGACAAAAGCTATTTTTTCTTCAATAGAATTGCATCCAAAAAACTCTTCTATACTGAAGTTATTGTTCTTAGCAATATGTTCAAATGGGGTAACTGGATTATATCTGAAATATTGAGCATCTAAACCAAACAACTGGTAGAAAGCGCCTGGATAGAATCGGACTATAAAAACCTGGTCTGTATTCGTATTGTATTTTACATAAACATTTTTAATTGAGCCAGCACTTGCCCAGACAGCTTTAAGTTCAAATGCTTCTTTTCCTCCTGTTACTGCTACTGTGTCTTCGCAATTTCGCAAAAATACAAGCACAGGAAACCCATCATTGAAAATAAGATGTGTATTATTAGTTGGGTCTCTGGAGAAAACATAAAATCCCTCGATAACAGATTCAACCTCTTTTGAAGGACTAATCCTGTATCCGTCCTCATCAAATTCTCCTAGTTGTATCTTCCTCAGGTAATTTATTGGCATACTGCAAATTTACGGGAAATGTTAATGACCGGAGAATAATACCATGTCTAATATTTACTATGAGCACAGTTCAAATACCCCGAGCTTTGCATAAATTGAATGACATTGAATTATGATTATAAAAACCGAAGAAGAGCTGCAGGGCATGAAGAGAGTGAGTGAGGCTGTTGCGCTAACCTTACAAAAAATGAGAGCTTATACACAAATAGGCATGTCTACCAAAGATATAGATGAATACGGAAGGCACTTATTAGAAGCTCTTGGGGCAAGGTCTGCCCCATTCGAAACTTATGGTTTCCCTGGTTACAACTGCATCAGCGTCAATCAGGAGTTTGCTCATGGCATTCCTTCAGAAAAAGTAAACCTCAAAAACGGCGACATCATCAACATTGATGTATCTGCGGAACTAGATGGCTTTTGGTCGGATAATGGGTGCTCATTTGTTGTCGGAGAAGATATTCAGGGTCTGCAACACTTGATAGCTACTTCAAAAGAAATATTACTGGATGCTATTGCTAAGATTAGCGGGGGAGTAAGAATTGCTGATATTGGAAAACTCATAGAAACCAAAGCCAAAAAAGCGGGATATACTGTTATCCGGGATTTAGGTGGTCATGGGGTGGGACGAAGTTTACATGAAGAGCCCGACGCAATCATGAATTATTACGACCGTCATGATCAATCCAGGCGGTTTAGAAAGGATTCCACTGTAGCTATTGAAACATTTATCTCCACCAAATCTGCCTTTATTGAAACGGTACCGGATGGCTGGGCTTTCATAGGAAATAAAGGCGGATTTGTAGCCCAACATGAACACACGATATTGATAACATCCGGAAAACCAATAATTCTGACAGCAGCGAATGGGATATAGATGAGAATTCATCAACCAGCCGGGCCATAGGCTAATGAGACAAATCGACTACAATATGAACATTTCACAAATCATACATTAATTATATTTGTTTTTAAACGCTAAAAGAGAATTTTATATGATCAGAAAACAATTAGTCTTAAACAAATTGTTTTCTGATCATATAAGAGCTATTCTTTATCACCACTATCATGTTCAATATGGTGAATTTGATAAGGATAAGGTTTACTGTCGTTAAAGCGGTTATTTATAATAAAATACCTAAAACGTTAAACCACTTATAAAACCAAATATAATGAAGTATATGAAAAGGGACAAAACCCTTAAGGGCCTGCTTATCCTCGGATTTTTTTTAGCAAGCAGCTTTTCTGTGAAAGCACAAATAAAATTACTCAACGACAATGAAAAAAAGAGTTCCTCTTTTGCTCTTGCCGATAAAAAGAATACCCCCACTATTTATTTTGACATACATGATGCTCAGGTAGTAGCAGAGACGTCTACCCTATTTGCTGCTGATATTGAAATGGTATCCGGTACCAGGCCTTCTGTT
>JAATFQ010000064.1 GCA_015655115.1 Sphingobacteriales bacterium | reverse complement strand
TAACAGCACTTCGGCATAGCGATAGAACTGATAATTGGACGTACCCGGAGCTGTACCGAGACTTACCTGCCCCAGGATAGATTCGTCCAGCGTTTTACGGATACAATAGCCCGTGTTAGAAATATCGCTGGTTGATCCCAGATCGATCTGATTGGTACCGCCTATGCGTGATTTGAATATTTCCCCCTGCCAGTAAGACCCGTCATAAACGATCGATTGCTCAAAACGCGATTCACGGTGAAGGTACGGGTGGGCCGGATCGTAGCCGGATGTCGGGTCGGTGATCGGTTTACCATTATCCATTTGGTAATCGTCGATCAGACCTTGTGTTGGTGATGCCCCGCCCCAGGTCTGTGCGCCTCCGCGGACGATCACCGGCCCCATGTACCCCTCTCTCTTGTGGCCTTTACTTGGCAAAGCATAGGCACGGGCAAAAATGGTTTCTGAATTCCAGTTATTGGCAGCCAGGAACTGATCGCGGAATGCAGTCGACGTGGTGCCCGATCCGGTGGTGGAGATGATCGGCGTTGCGGAAGATGTAGTGAAAAGACTGTAACTGTTAAGCGCTATGATTGATTGGTAGGTCGCCGCTGCTTTGGCCCATTTAGCCTGTTCATTGGAAGTATTGACCAGCGGACTGGCAGCGAACAGCTGAACGTCGCCTTTTAAAGCCAGGACAGCACCTTTTGTTGCACGGCCTAAATTCTCCGGAGTCTGTTTTATGGGCAGCACGCCCGCTGCAGCATCACAGTCTGCTTCTATGAATGCCAGGGTCGCATCTGTCGTAGCTCTTTCGTTAAAAATATCAGAACCGTCAGCATTGCTTAGCGGAACGGTCAGCAATGGTACACCGCCGTAATTTTTGAACAGCAGCATGTAAAAGAAAGCACGCAGGAATTTCACTTCGCCAACACGCTGGGCATACCAGGCCGCATCGTAAACTGTTGAGTTCGCTGCTGCATTCTTTAGGAATACATTACATTTCCGGATGTTGGTATAGAGCGATGTCCAGCCAAAAAAACCGCCTACGCCGTTAGTGGAATTACTGGCGCTTAATGCATTACTGCGGATCACCGCCTGCCCCTCATGATTGGTTGCACCGCTGTTGCTGTTATCAGTCCAGGCATCCAATATGCGATCTACCTGGTTGCCGTTGTTGTAATCCGGCAGCGCATTATAAATGTCATTCACAAAAAGCTCTGCATTCGTCTGCGTGCTGAACGTCGATGCATCGGTCAGCACGCCTTTAGGCGGCACCGACAGGAAATCGTCTTTTTTGCATGCCCCGAAGTTTATCAACAATAAGGCGAATAACAAGGCATTCGCTTTACCGATATTTTTGAAATTCATATTCGTTTAGTTTAGAATGTTACGTTTAGGCCAAAAGAGATCACTCTCTGCTGGTAATAGTTCTGGTTGCTGCCGCTGTTTTCAGGGTCGATCTCCTCTTTCATATTTGGTGTTACGGTAAACAAGTTCTGCCCTGATGCAAATACCCTTACCGAGCTGATACTTTTTCCAAGAACTTTCCTCGGTATGGTATAACCTAATTCCGCACTCTTCAGCCTGATATAGGAGTCATTCCTGATGAACCAACTTGAAGTCTGCGAGTTGTTGGAAGAAGGTGTCGCGGAGATCCGCGGATAAGTAGCATTGAGATTGTCCGGTGACCAGTGATCAAGAAAAACTGCTTCTGTTGCCGAGCCTGAGCCCAGGAATGGGAAAACATAGTAGTTGTTCAGCTGGATATTTGACCTTGCAGATCCCTGGAATAAAAGGTCGAGGTCGAAATTTTTGAACGACACTCGCGGCTCCAATCCGAACTGAATCTGCGGTGTCTGGGGGTGACCGATGTCCGTAATATCATTGGCATCGACCTTACCATCAGGCACACCGTCAGGGCCGCTTAGATCAGCATATTTGAGATCGCCAACGCGAACCTGCCCAAAATTAGGGACAGGCACGCCGGTCCTTAAGGTAGGGTTCTGAGCAGTTGGATTGGTGAAATCATCCGGGGTATAATAGCCGAGGGCCTGCAGGCCAAACTGCTCACCCAATGGACGCCCGGTCTGGCGGCGGTTCGGATTGTTAAATGTTGCTGCATTTTCATAGACCTGAAGGATCTTGCTCTTTGCATAAGTGAATGTACCTCTTACATCAAGGCGCAGACCATTAGCGAAGTTTTTAAATGAGCTCAGGGTGAATTCGACACCGCGGTTATTCAGAACCCCGCCATTAACCTGCCCCGTACCTACACCATACTCTGCAGGAAGAACGGCACCGATAGTAACCAGGAAGTTCGACCGTTTTTCATAAAAAAAGTCTGTTTCAAAGGTGAACAAGCCGTTAAATAACGTTCCTTCTAAAGCGACATCTGCTTTTTTAGCGCGCTCCCAGGTAATATTTGGATTTCCCTGAAGGTTCTCAGAGATGCTCTGTGTAGCGTTACCGCCGATAACAGCCGAATTGTTATTGATCCCGAACTGGCTCAGGTACTGATACTGGCCGCCGCTGGGATAGTTACCCGACTGGCCGTAAGAACCGCGAAGTTTCAGGTTGTCGATCCATTTGATGGATTTCATGAAGTTTTCTTCCGAAATACGCCAGCCGGCTGAGAAAGAAGGGAAAAAACCAAAACGGTTGCCCGGTGAGAAGATATAACTGCCGTCATAGCGTCCGGCTGTTTCGAATAAATAGCGGTTATTGTATGCATAGGTGAACCGGTAAACATACCCTAACTGCTTCTGCCCCCCTGAACTGCCGGAAACGGTAACGTCTGTCGGCAGTGGGCCGCCGAAATTCAGTTCATCAATACTTAGGTTGTAATTGATCCTTGATGCAGTGAAGTTCTGCCAGTTAACTTTACGGTATTCAGTAACCAGGGTTCCGGTTAGCTGACTTTTGCCGAAAGTATTGGCATAGTTCAGCAAGCCCTGGAACGTCATCATTTTATTTTCGTTTGATGTCTGGCTTAGTCTCGGCTGATTAACGCCAGCTTTCGAGATCGGGAAAGTATAAACGATACCCGGTGCAAACACCCCATTGGGCGATACCGGGTTGGTGAATGGCATCGGTGTCTGCCAGGTACGGGTCTGGGAATTATTGTTAGCACTGAAACCAAGCGGATCAGGCCCGATGTCATAGCTGACAATTCCTTTGATGCTAAGGCCTTTCAGAGGAAGCTTCTGGTCGATTGATAATTGTGTCAGCCAAGCCGTGTTTTTATTCAGGGTGTAGCCGCTGTCGTAGATCTGAGAATACAGTGACTGGCCGATATAACCTGCAGCAAGCCCATTGGAATAACGTACCGGATAGGTTGGATTCTGACGCTGGGCCTGGCCGATAATAGAGCCGGCACCTACCGATGGGAAATGCTGATCTTCCTGATAACTGTTTATCCTTAAATTGACCGTGGTGGTTTTAGTTGCGTTAGCTGTAATGCCTAATGAGCCGTTATATTTGTTCAGAAAGGTGGTGCTACACATACCGTTCTGCCTGTTATACCCGATCGAGGCAAAATATTTGACATCCTCGCTGCCACCAGACATCGTGATATTGTGGTATTGGATCGGCTGGTTCTTCAAAATGATATCTTCCAGGGGATGTCCATCCGCGTGCCCGTCGGGATCGAGGTGATTCTGGTAAAGATCGATATCCGTCTGCGTATATGGCTTTGTCGTTCCATCGTTCGCTGCAGCCTCATTGCGCAAAAGTGCGTATTGGTAGGAATTTACAAACCGGGGTACATTAGTGGGGTTCTGAATGCCGTAATAGCCATTATAGGTTAACGTTGGCTTACCGCTTTTGCCTGATTTGGTGGTGATCAGGATCACACCATTGGCACCGGCCACACCATAAGGCGCAACCGCGGCCGCATCTTTTAACACGGTGATGGTTTCAATGGAGTTCGGATCCAGCCTGCTGAAATCACGGGGTACGCCGTCGACCACAGTTAGCGGCGACGTACGGCCGGTTGTAGCCGGTCCGCGGATCAGAAGCCCTGAGCCATCGAAGCCAGGTTCACCACCGCTCTGGGTGGCGATCAGACCAGCAGCACGGCCGACAAGTGCGTTAGTGATATTGACCACCGGCTTCTGCGCGATCTCAGCGACCTGTATAGTAGATACTGCTGCAGTGGTAGAGGTTTTCTTTTGTGTACCGTAACCTACCACCACGATCTCGCTGAGACTGTTCGGCTTTGCCCGCAGCGTTACATTTAAAAAGTTCCGTCCTTTAACAGCGGCTTCGCTTAAGTCGTAACCGACGAATGAAAAAACCAGGGTTGCATTATCAGGCGCACTAAGAGAAAAATTGCCATTGACATCCGAAATAGTGCCTGCCCTGGAGCCTTTGATCTGTATCGTTACGCCCGGCAGTGACTGCCCGGTTGATGCGTCCGTAACTTTGCCCTTAACGATCACATCATTGTAAACAGCATGCAGGGCAGTATTTAGGGTCTTACTTTTTGCATCAGCCTTTAGCTCACTGGCTAAGCTGATAATGGGAATGGAAAACAGGGTGATCAAAAGAATAAACACCCCTGACATCCGGTTTCTGATCCGTTTACTGAGTATACCTCTTTTCATAAAATTAGGTTAATAGATTTGGTTAATAAATTGGTCGATAAACTTCGCCTTGAGCTCATAAAAAATTGGTTTAATTGGTTAGTTCCTGCCAGATTAACCGGATTGAAAAACACCGCATGCCGCGTCTTGAAGGTCCGCATGGGCCTGAGGGGAAATGGTTAGCATACAGAGATATCATATTCGGTTCAACTGGTGGTACAAAGAACCTTGCTGAATTGCTTTGAGAGTTTGTCTGTGCATACATATTTCTTAACCAGCAGTGCATTTCAGCACCATAAATCCGGGCATTACGCCCTGTCACGAAGAGCAAAGAAGCTTGTTTATAAATTCCCTACTGGCTAACCTATTTCTATTTGTCTGGCGACAAATAAGACAGCTCGTCTTTCAATTGCTCTTAATTTAAAGCTGATTGTTACAATCACTATATTTACAGTTGTTTTATTCCAGGATTCATGAAATTACATTATCTCGATCCGGTATCCGCCGGTGAACTGCACCTCACGATTAATGAATCTGCTTTTGACCGTCTATTTTTCCAGCGCGACCGTAAGGATAAATTTTTAACCATTGCCTGGAATAACGGAGGCGATCAGAAAGTAACGATTGACGGCGTAACCAGCATCTTTCCATCACAATCAATTTTGCCGTTAATGGTCAATCAAAGCTTCAACTTTGAGAAAACGGAACAGATTATTGCCTGGCAATATAATCGCAATTTTTATTGTATTGTGGATCATGACAAAGAAGTGAGCTGCGTAGGTTTTCTTTTCTATGGATCGGCAGATACCATGTTCATTAACCTGGATGAGCAACAGCAAAGAAAACTAAACCTATTATTGCAGGTTTTTATCGATGAGTTTGATGATAAGGATATTATCCAACGGGATATGCTTCAAATGATTCTAAAGCGGCTAATTATCATCATCACGCGATTGGCAAAAAAACAATATCTTACAAATCCAGCCTTAACAGATGATAAACTGGATGTGCTACGGAAGTTCAACCTTATGGTTGAAAACAATTACCGTAAAGAACATACGGTGCAGTTTTATGCCGGCCAGTTATACAAGTCTCCTAAAACATTGGCAAACTATTTTGCGCTATACAATCATAAATCGCCACTGGCTGTAATACAAGAGCGTATTATTCTGGAAGCTAAGCGCCTTCTTATGTATACTGATAAATCTGCTAAGGAAATAGCCTATGATCTGGGCTATAATGATGCCGCTTATTTCAGGAATTTTTTTAAGAAACAAAGTGGTTTGTCACCTTCTGATTTCAGGAATTTTAAACCGCCAATACTTCGCGGGCAATAGTTACATGCCGCCGGGAACTCTGTCTATTTATTCGCACCGCCTGCTGTCGCACCTTTGTATTGTTTAATAAAACAACGCAAATAAAATACAGCAATGAAAAATTTCCCAATTCCAACTAAAGAACAAGTATCTCCTGCTAATCAGGCTATTTTTGAAAACCTGAATGGCATGGTCGGTTTCGTACCTAACCTGTATGCTATTTTCGCTCATTCCGAAAATGCATTAAGTAACTATCTGGCTCTTCAAAACGGCAAAACCTCCATCCGTGCCAAAGAGCGAGAGGTGATCAATCTGGTGGTAAGCCAGGTGAACAACTGTTCTTATTGTCTCAGCGCCCACACACAATTCGCAAAAATGAATGGTTTTACCGATGAACAGATTTTGGATATCCGCAGGGCCAATATCGGTTTTGACACTAAATTAGACGCCTTAGCTAAACTGGTTAAAGCTACCACCGAAAACCGCGGGCATATTAGCGCTGAAGTTTTAGAAAACTTTTATGCTGCCGGTTATACCGAAGCAAGCCTGATCGATGTAACTATCGTGATCGGTGACAAGATCATCACCAACTATCTGCATGCCTTAACAGATATCCCTATTGACTGGCCATTAGCACCTGCTCTAAATTAATCAACCCTTTTCCCAGGAGCGACGGTTTAAACCGTCGCCATCGGCTCTGCTATTGGAGATTAGTACCTCTTAGAACAGATGAGTTATAGTCATGTTGTTGAAGGAGTAACAGAGTAGTATCTAAACGTAGCCGGCAAAGAAAAAGCAAAAGTAAATAATAACCAATCGCACAGAAAGATGAACGAACAACCTAATATTGCCACTAATTCTTTAGAAAACGAATTAATAGTATTTCAAAACTCGTGGAATTCAACTGCACCCGGAAGGCTTGCAGCAAAAATTTGAGAATGGGATAAAAGAGATCAGTCTCGCTGCTTTAAAAGTTGGCGACAAAGCACCCGATTTTAAACTGAACAACTCGCCGGGTGAACCAGTTAAGCTTTCTAGATTACTAAAAACCGGACCTGTCATATTAAGCTGGTACCGTGGTGGATGGTGCCCGTATTGTAATATTCAATTGCGCTACCTGCAAAGGTATATGCCGCATTTTATAGCTGCTGGTGTAACATTGGTTGCCGTGTCACCAGAATTGCCTGATAAATCGCTGACGAAAATAGAAAAAAACGAACTGAAATTCGAGGTTTTATCTGACTGTAATAACGAGGTTGCCCGCAAATTTCACCTTGCTTTTACACTAAATGATGATCTGGTGGAAATCTACAATGACTTTCACAAACTGGAAACTTATAATGGAGTAAGTAGCATTAAACTTCCCGTATCTGCCACTTAAGTTATCAGCAAAGATGGAATTATCAAATATACTTTCGTTGATACAGATTACCGAAAACGCGCAGAGCCGGATGATATACTTAAAGCAGTTCAAACTTTATAATCATTTGGAACCTGCAAAAAAGAGTTTTGATTACCGGCGGTAAAAAAGGCATTGGCTGTACCGCCGTAATTGAAAGATATCAAAACTACCGAAATAAACAGCTTAGGATTAAGTGACCGTTGATCTTCTGAACCTTTTGTTTTTTTATATTGTCTATTTGTCTTCTTGTATTTCTATGAAGTAGCAATATTTCTCCATATTCCGGTTTCCCATAAAAACAATAACACCACCTTGTCTAATTTTGAATATTCAGCAATGAAAGCGTGTGATAAAAATATGATTCACAGAATTGTATAGTTATAGGCCTATCACGGATCTGACATATTATCATTACATTTAGTTAACCTCTCAGATAATAGTAAATGGATATTGAAAACAACCCTATAGAATCGTTTTCTGAAGTAATAGGACCTTTTGGCAACTATGACACGATTCTTGATCTCGCAAGTTACAAATACCCAAATCTTGAGCTACTGGAAAACTATAAAGACAGTAACAAAATTGATGCTGAAATACTTGAAATAAACAAGAATAAAATAGTAGAAACCTTCAATTATAGCCAGATTGCGATTGATGCCATAAGAGCTATAATAGGGCCATCACTTACTTTATACGAATTCACTCCAGCACCGGGTGTCCGGGTTTCAAAGATCAAAAGCCTAAAAGACGATCTGGCACTTATTTTAGTTGCAGAGATTAATATTGTAGGTCCGATTCCTGGTAAGGGGACTATGGGTATTGAAGTGCCGCATAAAAACCCTGCCATAGTATCAATCCGTTCAGTATTGGCAACAGAAAAATTTCAAAAGTGTGATTTTGACTTGCCAATTGCGTTTGGCAAAACCATGAGCAATGAGGTATTTCTTGCTGATCTAACAAAACTATCACACCTGTTGATTTCAGGTGCAACTGGCCAGGGCAAATCTGTTTGTTTGAACACTATCCTATTTTCACTTCTGTATAAGAAGCACCCTTCCCAATTGAAGCTTGTTCTAATTGATACCAGTAATTTAGAATTAGGTCTGTTCCGTAAAATTGAACATCACTTTTTAGCCAAACTGCCAGGTAAAACAGATGCCGTAGTCAGCGATAAATTGAAAGCAATCAATACACTCAATGGTTTAGTCATTGAATTAGATCACCGTTATGACCTCTTAAAGTACGCCGGTGTACGTCAGATTAAAGAATACAATCAGAAGTTTACAGATCGCAAATTAAATCCCGATGATAGCCATCGCTACCTTCCATTTATTGTAGTCGTAATTGATGAATTTGCAGAATTGTTAACTGATAATAAGGAGGTAGAATTAGTGATCAGCCGTTTGGCACAATTGGGAAGAGCTGCAGGCATACACCTGATCATCTCCACTCAGCGCCCTTCTGTAAAAATTATCACAGGGACTATCAAGGCAAACTTCACCGCCAGACTGGCATTCCGGGTAACATCTGCTATTGATTCTCGTACGATATTGGATAGTAGTGGTGCCGAATTGTTAAATGGATATGGCAATATGTTATTGTCAACAGGAACTGAAATCATTCACTTACAGGGAGCTTACGTAGATACAACGGAGGTAGAAAGAGTAAATGATTTTATTGGCAATCAACAAGGATATCCTGAAGCATTTCGGTTGCCGCAATATGGTATGGTGAGTATACCATCTATAGATTTTGAACCTAACGACCGCGACTCCATGTTTGAGAATGCCGCAAGGTTGATCGTTATGCACCAGCAAGGCTCACCATCTCTTATCCAGAGAAAATTAAAGCTGGGTTATAATCGTGCGGGGCGAATTATCGATCAACTAGAGGCAGCAGGAATAGTGGGGCATTTTAATGGAAGTAAAGCAAGAGAAGTAAAATTGCCCGATGATTATGCACTGGAAGTCTTACTACAAAGTCTGAAATCAGGTAAGTCTTCCTCTATCCTACAGAAACTGATAAATGTGGAACCGGTCAAAGTTGAACTGAAGACAATGGATGCCAAAATAAATAATGCAGTTCCAATCTCTACACATCCGATTAAAAGTGAACATGAATCAATTAAAACAGAAGCTCCCCTGATTAATTTAATTCCAGTCCCCCAACATCTCATTAAAAAAGAGCATGACCAGACGAAAATAGAAACTAAGCCAACTGAACCACTTACAATTAGTAAACCTCCTATTGAGGTCGAGTCTAAACCGAACAAGAAAAGCTTCTGGGACTGGTTGTTTAAATAAGTCATATAAAAAATCATCATTCATCACTTATATTTCTCATTCTGTCTGTATGACTACAAATCCTAATAATGAAAATCAACTCGGGTTACTTAATCTGGTTGTATTTGTATTATCAATATACGTTCTACTGGCGATCTTAGTAGACACGGTTTTAGTACTCCCAAAAGAGACATCAATTCTATTGACATATATCGATAATGCTATTTGTATGTTTTTCTTTGCAGAGTTCTGCGTTCGTTTCTACAAAGCGGAAAATAAGCTCGCTTTTATGAAGTGGGGTTGGATAGACTTGATTTCCAGCGTGCCAGCAGTGAGTTATTTGAGGGCCGGCCGTATTCTTAGGCTTATCAGATTATTACGACTTATCCGTGCTTTCCGTTCTACACAAATGTTTGTTAAACATGTTTTTAGAAACAAAGCGAAAGGAGCTTTCACCTCAGTAACCATACTTGCAATACTACTAATTATATTTTCCTCAATAGCCATCCTCCAAGTGGAGAAAGATCCTAATAGTAATATTAAAACTGCTGAAGATGCAATATGGTGGGCCTATGTAACCATCACAACTGTAGGTTATGGTGATAAATTCCCGGTAACTACCGAAGGACGGATCATTGCAGCGGTACTTATGACTGCTGGAGTTGGCCTGTTTGGCACTTTTACCGCCTATGTGTCTAGTTGGTTTGTGGTTGTGAAAGAGGAGTGAATTCTAAGGGCGGAATACCCATATCTAATGTATAAAATTTGACGGGAATTCATGTATTATTACAAATTAGTTGTACACAACCTGGGAGAATATGGCATTGACTGACTATATTTTTTACCAAATGGTAAATGGACTGCCCATAATAAAGTCGAAATTTGACCTATGGAAGAGTTCGTCAATTACGTATTACAGTTCGGGAATCTGAATAAACAGCAAACGGATTTTATTATGAGCAAAGCTAAAACGCTGGAACTTCATAAAGAGGAATATTTCTCGGAAGCCGGAAAGATCCCCAGGCATGTTGGATTTATTCTTGAAGGTGTTGTTCGTTTCTACTATTACAACAATAAAGGCGAAGATATCACTCAATACTTCATTGACGAGAACAATTTTGTTTCGGACCAGCAAAGGTTTGAGGCACAAGTAGTGTCTTCCGAATATATACAGGCAGTTACCGATTGTAAAATGCTTATTTTTTCAAAAAAAGACTGGGACGAGATCGGAAATACTATTGTTGGCTGGGACGCTATTACAAGTCTGATCATAAAAAATTGTTTACTAAAAACTATCGAAAGAAGGAGTCCCCTGGTTTCAGAAGATGCAACTACCCGATATTTATCTTTCATTGAACATTTTCCAGGCCTTGTCAATCGTATTCCGCTCTCTCATATCGCTTCTTATCTCGGAATCACCCAGCAATCATTTAGCAGGATAAGAAAAAATATCCGTTAAGATCAATTTTACCAAATGGTAAATGTTTTCGCTTTTTAAATACCAACATTTGTATCATTATTTTAAATCACAAGAAAATGAACAAAAAAGTTGTTTTAATTACAGGAACAAATAGCGGTTTTGGCTGGCTAACCGCCAATTCCGTTGCGGCTTTAGGACATAAAGTTTATGCTACCATAAGAGATACTCAGGGAAAGAATGCTGATAAAGCAAAAGCGCTGGCACAGGTAGAAAATGTAACTGTTCTGGATGTGTCATTAACTGACGAGACAAGTGTAAAAAACGCGATTGACACCATTATCGCTACAGAAGGAAGGATTGATGTATTGGTAAATAATGCAGGCATTGCGACGTTCGGTGTGGCTGAAAGTTTTACTACTGATGATGTAGAACAGATATTAGCTATCAATGCTATCGCCCCGTGGAGATTGATGAAACTGGCGTTACCATTTATGCGTAATCAATCAGAAGGTTTGATTATCAATATTTCCAGCGGGTGGGGTCGATTTGCCGCTCCTTTTTCAGCAGTGTATGGTGCTTCAAAGTTTGCTTTGGAAGGATTAAGCGAAGGTTTACATTATGAATTAAGACCGTTAGGGGTTGATGTAGCCATTATTCAACCTGGCGCTTTCCCTACTGAAATGTCCCAAAAGGTCCAGGTCGGTTCTGACCCATCAGTTGTTGACGAATATAAAGCTATAGCTGATGTTCCAAATAAAATGTTTGCAGCCATTAGTCAAATGTTTGAAACCACAAACCCCAATCCTCAGGATGTAGCAGATGCAGTGGTAAAACTGATCAATTTACCAAAAGGACAAAGGCCATTAAGAACAGTTGTTGACCCATCCACCGGAGAAATTGTAAAAAGAGCTAACGAAGCCGTAAATGTTGAATACGCAAAAGTGTTGACAGCATTTGGCATCGAAGAACTTTTAGATTAAACGATCATTGTTTTACAAATGATGGTTCCAAATGCCTCTTTGGGCAAATGGAGCCATTTTACTCTTATTTGTCTGTAATTTTCTTTATTTGACAGGATCACTTGCCGATACAAAAGTCAAATGAGGTCGGCAGAACCCCGCATTATTCCAGCTCGTTAAGGAGCACGTCATTATCTTCTTCTTTAGCCCTGATCACCTATGATGCGGCCATATTTTGCAAAATGTATATAGGATGCTCCAACTGACAAGCCTGTAAAATTGCGAAAGCGCTGGGCGATAAAACGATCGTGGCTACCAAAAAGCGGTAAAACAAAATGTAGATGAAAAATAATGACCCATCGCAAGCTTAATGACCGAAAAGGAAATCCCCTAAAATGCAGTGCCCAACACCAGCGAAAATAACAAGATGCTTTTCTTTTCTATTTAATTATAGCTTCAAAATTTTTTTCATCATGAGGTCGGTCTGCTCTTCTTCGCCCAACTTGAAGATATGCTTATCAAAAGCTACAAAACCATTTTTTTCATAAAAGCGGATCGCCCTCGGGTTTTCTTCCCATACCCCCAGCCATACATATTCAGCGCCTGATCGCTTTGCCACCTCTATGGCCTTATCATACAGCAATTGACCAACCTTCTTGCCATGATAAGCACTCAGGACATATATCCGCTCGATCTCTACTGCCGTTTCATCCCGTAGTTCGGTCTGGGATTGCCCGGTGTTCAGTTTAAGATAACCGATGGCTTCATTGTTCAGCAGAGCAAAATAGAACTGGGAACCTTCACTATTGAGTTCCGATATCAGCTTTTCAGGAGAAAAACCTTCTTCCAGGTATTTTGTCATGTTTTCTTCACTGTTACTTGACGAAAAGGTTTCGGCAAATGTTTGCCTGCCGATCCGCTGAAGCGTTGACAGATCATTTATTGTTACTTGTTTTATTGCTATAGTTTCCATCCTATGTTTATTAGGTTAATCAGGTAGTTTTAATTAATGAGATACTGCTTTCAGTCCTACAATGGAGCCGATCAGGGTCGCCAGGAAAAGCATCCTTAAAAAAGTGGCCGGTTCCCTGAAAACCAATATGCCTATCAATACAGTTCCCACCGCACCGATGCCCGTCCAGACGGCGTATGCTGTTCCGATGGGCAAAGTTTGCGTTGCTTTGATCAAAAGCCCCATGCTCAGGCAAAGCATGAGCAGGAATCCGGTGTACCAGCTGTACATTTCGCTTCCGCTGGTATCTTTTGCCTTGCCCAGACAAAAAGCAAATCCAACCTCGCAAAATCCGCCGATGATGAGTAATATCCAGTTCATAGTATAGTTAATTAAGCAGTAAAGTGAACCTTACCTTGTTTTTTCCGATACCGCCGGTCCCTTTGTAAAACTTGATCGCACGTTCATTAAAGTCAGGAGTCTGCCATTGCATATTTACGCACCTGCGCGTTTCGCCGGCCTCCTTTACTTTGCTGATCAAGGCCTTACTATACCATAGCTTCGGTAATCATCTTCCAGGTACAGGCAGTCCAGATAGATAAACCAAGCGGCGTCCCAGGTTGAATAGTCGAAAGTGTAGGTTGCGTAACCGATCACTTCACCTGCCACTTCGGCAACGATGCAGTTCAGCGGTGCATGCTCACCAAATAAGGCAAGCTCTAAACTTTCTTTTTTACCCGCGCTGGTATAGACGGCTTTTTCAAATTCTGCATGCTTTGCAATCAGGATCAGCAGTTTTTCGAGATCAGCAGACGTGCAAGGTCTAAGGAGGTATTTCATTTGTTCCATTTTTAATATAAAGAGTGGTGGTGATCCGCTGTTCAACCTACCCTCCATCTAATCATTACCTCAAAGGTACGGCATGCTTTGATGCTATAAAATGCTATTTTATCATAAACTAATTCCGATATTGCATTAATGGATTTGCAACAGATCAAATATTTTTTGGCTTTAGCACATGAGCTGCACTTTTGGAAGACAGCCGCCAAGATCAGTATCACGCAATCAGCACTTAGCCGCCAGATCCAATCGCTGGAAGCCGAGTTAGGTGTACAGTTGTTCGAACGCAATAAACGGAATGTGAAACTCAGTCCGGCAGGTCAGTTTTTAAGGGAAAAGTGGGAAGTTAAGCTGAATGAACTGGAATTTTTCCATCAGCATGCCCGGCAAATCCAATTGGGAGAAAGCGGCACCATCATCATAGCGCATCCGGATTCAATATCGGCATCCATAATGCCGGATATGCTGAGCCGGATCTCTGCTGCATTACCGAAATTGAAAATTGAGCTGGTGCAGGTTAAGTATGAAGATCAGCAGGAATTTTTGAGGAATTATAAGGTTGACCTGTTAATAACCAGAGATATCAATACCTCCGACGACTTCAGGTCAGAAAAGATCCATACTGATCACCTGGCCATTGTAGTTCCCGAAAACCATCCTTTCCGGGATGCAAAAAATATAACCAGTGAAGCGCTTAACGAACAAAAGTTTATCTTGCCTGTCAAGGATGAAGGAAGCAGTTACAGCGATATCATCCATCAGTTCTTCCGGTCTTTTAATGTGGTACCTGATGCCTACCTGCATTCGGAGTTTGGCTCGGCGATTATTGCGCTGGTAAGAAAAGGTCTTGGCATTGCCGTTCTCCCGGATTCCTATAGGTTTCATGAAAGTACAGGTATCAGGTTCATTACAATGCCGTTCAAAACAGAACTGTTCCTGAACTGGAGAGTAGATGACCAGCATCCCGTATTGGCAAATGTATTGAAGTTGATCTTGCCATAACTTCAGACTAATTTCAATGTCACTTTAAAATAGGACCAGGTTTGGCTTTAGATTCTTCAATATAACGGATTGAATGTGTAAAATAAACTAACCGGGTTTCTTCCAATCATGATCACTTACAATGCAGATCCCATCAGTGAACGGAGAAACCCGGTTCGGTCAACTATTTCCCCTATCAAGGTTTTCTTTGCAGATCCTTATTGCTTGTTCAAGCATCGGCTTTAGAATTTTACTTTTATTTGCTTCCATGATTTTATGAGGTGTTTTAGACCAATAAGGTTTAAGCGTGCAGATACGCGGCTTTGAACTCTTCAGCAAACTGTTCCAGCCTGATCTGACCGGTTACGTTTGCACCGCTGGCAAAAAAGTCCCTGGTAATAATACCTGACCTTACGCCTTGTCCCATTTCCACGATCAGGCCGACTAATTCCGGTGGTAATCCTCCGGCAAGCATGCCTTGCTTTAATTCTTCATCAGGGATATGTGTCCAAACCAGTTCCGGTTTACCAATGGCCTGACCGAATAATCCTGCGATCTCGTCTCCGGTCGAAACATCACTTACCACGTATTTCACTTCAAAGCCGTTCCCTTCAGCTTGCAATTCCTCTGCAAGCGCTGTCGCAAGATCTTCCGGGTGTGTAAGGGCCAACTGGTCATTACCTTTATAATTATTACCGAAAATGCCTTTGCTTTTGATCAATGGGATGTCTCTCAAAAAGTTAATATAGAAAAAGCCAGACCTCAAAACGGTTACATTTACGTCGTCCAACTCCTGTAATATTTTTTCAACACGATGTACACCTTGTACCGGACCGGTACCCGCAGCAGCATCAGCGCCAACGCTGCTCAACATGACTACGCGCGTTACGCCTGCCGCTTTAACAGCGTTCGCGTAAGCTTGCCCCGCATCAGCAATGTTATCTATCATATTACCAGGTCCCATTGATGGCGGCATCATGGTATAAACTGCATCTGCGTCGCTAAAAGCTTCAGTCAAAAACGCTTCATCACTGATAGAGCCGATAGCTGCCTTTGCGCCTAAAGCCTCAATTTCGATTTTACGGTCATCTTTTGTGCTGATCACGGTTACTTCATGTCCTGCTGCGATCAGCTTTTTCACTAATGGTTTGGCTACATTTCCTAATGAGCCTGTGGTTGTAATTTTCATTTTGTTAATTGTTTTTAAGAGGTAATGAAGCTGTCAGCTAAACTGACGGTTTCATTTCTGTATGTTTTAAATGGTAAAAATTAATCTAGTACGGGGTAATCGGTGTAGCCTTCTTCGCCGGGAGTATAAAGCGTATTATAATCCGGCTCATTCAGGGGGGCGTTTTTTTCTATTCTCCTTATAAAATCGGGATTGGCCAAAAAGCTTCTGCCAAAGGCGACCAGATCAGCTGAACCATCCTGTAATTTGGCTTCAGCAGTTTCTGCCGTGAACCCGTTGCAATAGATAATGGTGTTAGCGAAAGCATCGCGAATGTCCTGATGCGTTTTTTCGGGGATGCCCGGATTGTTTGAAATATGCAGGTATGCGAGGCCCAGCTGGTTTACTTCCCGGGCCAGGTAAACATAGGTTTCATGTACTTCAGCTTCTTCATAGGCAGGCATGCCGTTGGACGTTAAAAAAGGTGAAATGCGCAGGCCAACGTTATCTGCTCCAATTGAGGCTGCTATTTTTTGTACGATCTCCAGCGTCAGGCGGCTGCGGTTCTCTATTGATCCGCCATAGTTATCCGTACGGTTATTTACGTGCGGATTTAAAGACTGCTCCAGCAAATAGCCGTGCGCTCCGTGTAACTCAACGCCGTCAAAGCCCGCGGCTATGGCATTTTCAGCGGCCTTCACATGGTCGTGTATAATACGGGCAATGCCTTCTTCATCCAAAGCCGTCGGGACAGAGTATTCGAACATGCCGGTATCTGTATAAATTTCGCCTGCCGCTTTAATACCTGATAGGCCTACTACCTGATGGCCTTCCGGCAGATTAGAGCTATGGGCTATTCTGCCGGTATGCATCAATTGCAGGAATATTTTAGAGCCGCCTTCGTGAACCGCATTAGTCACCAGTTTCCATCCTTCTACCTGGGCATCGGTAAAAATACCCGGGATGCGGGGATAACCTAAACCTTCGGGGCTGGGTGAAGTGCCTTCGGTGATGATCAGTCCGGCACCCGAACGCTGTTTGTAATAGGTGGCCATTAAATCATTTGGCACATTGCCGATCGCACGGCTTCTGGTCATCGGTGCCATCACGACGTGGTTCTTCAACTGAAGTGTGGCTTTGCTATAGGGCGTGAATAACTTTTTCATTTTGCTTATCTTTTAGTTTACAAAGCAAAATTGCGCCTAATAGTAAGCTGATAATAGCCTGAAAAGGCAAAAAATCAGTCCGATACGACGAATGAGTTAAACCTGAGAGGAATACCGCTTGGGTGTGAAGCCGTAATGTTTTTCGAACAACCTGCTAAAGTGGCTTAAGTTGGTAAAACCGAGTTCATAGCCAACCTCAGCAACAGACCGCCTACCTTGCTTTAACAAAAAAGCAGCCTCCTCCATCCGGGCGCGCTGAAAGTAATTGTAAATAGTATCACCAAAAGCCTGCTTGAAAAGCTGTTTGAGTTTGGTTTCGCTCATGGCGGCAATTTGTGCAAGTTCGGGCAAAACCGGAGGTGAGCTCAGGTCACTGATAATTTCGTTACGGATATGAAGAAGCCTGGCCGCATCCGCGCTGTTAATGTTCTGATACGGCAAGCTTTCGCGTTTTGACAGCTTTTGAAAAAGCAGGTAAAGCAGCTCCTGTACTTTTATCTGCATATAGAATTGGCTTAACTCATCGCTCATATCCACCGCACTTAAGTTTTTGAGCAGCAGTTTGGCTTCAGCCGTCATGTTCTCAAAATAGAGAAATGTGTTACCTGGGCTGGTTATTGTTTCGAGTGTAGAATTCAGCTTATTTAGGGCCAATAGTGTTTTTAGATAGGCCGGCATTATTGCGATTACCGCATAACGTATAGTATACCCCGCCGGGAAACGTATGGTCGAGTTCAGGTCATTAGAGGTAACCTGGATAGCGGAATCATCGCGCTCGGAAAACTGAATATTTTGATTGTTGTCAAATGCTATGCCGAGCGTTTGCTCATTGCTGTAAAAAAAGATGGTGATCAGTTCGTTACCCAGGCCGGAAGTATTGCGTTTGATGATCAGGTCTTCCTTTAGCACATAATAGTGCATGGTGATCTTGAATTCGGCACCAAAGGACAGTTTGCGAATGTATCCGTTGCCTAAATGAGCGGGCATGACCAGCAAACCATTATTCACTGCTGCCCCGATCTGCCGGGCAAAATAGGTCATAAAATCAAACTCCGGCGTTGCGGTAAAACTAAAGATCATTAATTTATATTGTCCTGATGACCGAATTTAAGCATATTATCCGAAAGCAAAAAATGCCCGGCTGCGAACATATTCATGCCAAAGGCATTTGCAGATATTACGGATAAAGAATTACAATAACCCTTCATTATTTTATCAGAGTTTTGCGCTATGGATATCTCTTATTACCGGTCTTCTCCTGTTAGCTGAATTCGCTTCAATTGAAAGCCGATCTGAATTGCACAGGAGAAATCTTTGTTTTTATTTTGAACAGTCTGCTGAAAGATTGCGGATGCTCGAACCCTAACCTGTAGGCCACTTCGCTGATAGTCAAATTAGTGGTAGACAGTAATTCTTTTGATCTTTCAATCAGCATTTGATGGATATGCTGCTGCGCGTTCAGTCCGGTGAGCGAACGCAGCATATCACTTAAATAATTGGCTGTATAATTCAGCTGCTCTGCCAGGTGCTGCACTGTAGGTATTCCATGAACAACCGGCTTTTCTTCTTCAAAATAGGTATTCAGTAAGTCTTCCAATCGCTGAAGCAGATCACTAGTAACCTGACGTGTCAGGAACTGGCGCTTATAAAAGCGTTTGGCATAACTTAACAACAGTTCTATTTGAGCAATGACCACTTCGTGGCTAAAATCATCGATCCGGCTGTTCAGTTCATCCCTGATGATGTTATATATGGCAAGCATGGTTGTTTTTTCCTGTTCGGACAGATGCAGGGCCTCGGTAGTAGCATAAGAGAAAAAACCGTATTGTTTGATCTTCCTCGCCAATGGGTAACCTTGCAGGAAATCCGGGTGAATGATGAGCGAATAACCTGCATTGTCCTTATAATCTTCTGTACCGCCCATGATTTGATTGGGTGCGGTGAATAACAAGCTTCCTTCATCGAAATCGTAATAACCCTGACCGTACCTGAACTTTCCACTCAGTTTGGTAGTGAAAGAGATCTTATAGAAACTTAACACGTAACTGGCCGGAAGCTGACCCAGGTCGATCTGCCCGTCGGTATTGTCCATCAAGCTGATTAACGGGTGAACAGGGCCCGGAAGGCCCAGCATACGGTGTATTTCTGATATGGACTCCAATTTACTGACTTTGGGCATTTCGGTTTTCATGTTTTTAAAGATAACAATTATAACCGGTGACTGCTTAGGCCACCGGTTATAAATGAGGTTTGCATTTACTTGTTAACCTGTGATTACCAGGGCAACGGACCATCCGGACCTGTGAAAGTGGCGGTCGGGCCATCTGTTTCCAGTGCTACACGAACTGGTTCACGCGAGCCCACCTCAACCGTATCGGTTCCCTGGAAGTTATTCAATGCTGTGGCTGTAAAACCAGGGCTGACTGCATTGACCTTGATATTTTCCTTTTCCAGTTCTATGGCAAAGGCCAGGGTTACGGCATTAAGTGCCGTTTTGGAGGCGGCATAAACAACACCAAAATGTTCTCTTGCCCAGCAAGCCGGATCAGCTATCCAGGTTAAAGAACCCAGTCCGCTTGACACATTCACAATACGTGCTGCCGCTGATTTGCGGAGCAAAGGCAGCGTTGCCTGGGTAACGGCAATAACACCGAACACGTTAGTTTCCCAAACAGCCCGCACCTCATCAAGCGATGCATTGGTAGCTTTGCCGTCCTCCGTCGTTTCTTCCAATGTGCGGCCAGGCGCACCAGCATGGGCTATCGCTGCGTTGTTTACCAGCAGGTCCAGGCGGCCGGATGCTGCCCCGATACGTTCTACCGCTGCGCTGATGGTTGATTGCTGGGTAACATCCAGCTGGATCGCATGTGCTGTAAGACCGATCTCAGCAGCGGCCTTTTCCCCGTTGCTCAGGTCACGTGATCCTAGATAAACAATATAGCCGTTGTCTGCAAGCGCTTTAGCAATCTGAAAGCCTACGCCTTGGTTGGCACCAGTGACTAGGGCAACAGGTCTTTTGTTTGTTGATGATTCATTCTGATTTACCATAATATTAATGATTATTGAGTAAACAAAAGTGAGCATTCAGCTTCCGGCAATCATAACCAAATCAAGGACATTCTTAACCAAAATGCTCCTTTTCACAACCCGGGTATTTAAAAGCCATACATACCACCCGAAACGCCAATTTGCTCTCCCGTGATCCAGGCTGCATCATCCGAAGCAAGAAATAAAACAGCTTTCGCAATATCTTCGGGCTGGCCTCTGCGGCCAAGCGGTGTTTTGGCAACAAACATTTTTTCATATTCACTGCCAGGGGTTACACCTGCACTAGTGGCACCTTCTGTATCCGTAGCGCCCGGTAAAATAGAATTGATACGAACATTCTTTACACCCAGTTCTTTCGATAAGGCAATCGTTATGGCGTCTAATGCCGCTTTAGTGGCAGAGTACAACGAGGCACCCGGAAGAGGGTATTTGCTCGCCCCCGAACTGATATTGATGATATTGCCACCCTTATCACCAAACGCTTTTAAAGATGCCTGGATGGTCAATATTGGCCCCAAGACATTGACGTTGAAATGCTGATGAAAAGCATCTACCGATATCTGTTCAACAGGTAAGTATCCCTGATGGACCGCGTTGTTTACCAAAATATCCAACGGGCCGAAAGCCGTATTGGTTTCTTCAAACAGTCTGATCACATCGGCCTCGTTCGATACATCGGCTTGTACGGCAATGGCCAGGCCTCCGTTGTCGGTTATCTCCTTAACCACCCTATCTGCACCTTCTTTACTTGAGGCATAATTCACAACTACTTTTGCACCTGCTGCCGCAAAGTGTTTTGCGATAGATGCACCTATTCCTTTTGCTGCACCGGTAACTACCGCTACTTTGTTTTCTAATTTACTCATGATTTCTATTTGTTAATATATCCTATTCTTCAGGTGTATTTCCGTTCTGAAGTATATCCAAAGATGCAGTCCCGGAACGGACCGTTTATTGACATGAATCATTAAGTACGTTTGATTTAGGTCAACTCACTGTCCTGACCTAAATCAAGTTAATCGGATAACTAATTGTAAAAAAACAACTTAAGATAGCCAGGAAAAACCCAGGAAGCAAAAAACCAGAAAGATCACAACGGCATATTTTACATTGTTGAGCAATTTTTCGCATTCAGAATTTATATCGATGGGGTTTCTGAAGCAGCAATTGAAAAGTAGGCCGCTTTGTGGAAAAGCTATATTAAAGCGTGTTGTTTGCGGGCATGTTATAGGATGTTCTTGTCCGGGGTAAAAAATAACATGACATTTTTTATTTGGATATCGAATTTCATCCTTTCATAAAGATCTATTTAAAAGAGTTTTTCCTTATCCTGCTCAAAGTTTCAGGGGATAAACCCAGATAAGAAGCGATCATGTTTTGCGGGAACCGTTTTAAAAAATGCGGATAATTGCTAATCAGGTCCTCGTAACGCTCCTCAGCTGTATAGCTGAAAGCGGCCTGCATTCTTTTCTGGGTTGCAATGGTGTAATTTTGACTGATTACGTTCTGCATCGCTGAAAAGGCAGGGATATGCTTAAGAAACTCCTCAATTTGAGCATTGGTTGATTGAAGAACCTCCATATCCTCCAGTGCCTCAATATTAAAGCGACTTGGCGTCAACAGGTAAAAGCTTTCAAAATCAGCCAGCCACCAATTTTCCACAGACAATTTCAATACATTTTCATGTCCCTTTTCATCTACAGTAAAGGTCCTGGCTGATCCTTTTACAATAAACCCAATATATTTGCATACGTCTCCTTCCTGTAAAAAGTATTGCCGTTTTCTCAATTTTTTGGGTTTGAAATGTGCCATCAACAACTGCTTATCATCTTCTGAAAGCAGTTTGCCTGATATTTCTTGAATGTAATCGAAAAACGCTTCAAAATTTGACATTGTTCAAATATATAATAATTCGCAATTTACTCAAGCTGCCTGATAAAAACTAAAAAAAACAAACATCGTTAATCACTCAGTATACGTTACATAATGCTTGTTCCAAATCTTTGATCAAATAATCTGCATCCTCTAAACCCACGTACATCCGGATCAACTGATGGCGATGGTTGTTCGTATCATAATCCCCCGATACCAGAGTGGCAAGAATCGGGATGAGCAGGCTCTCATGTCCGCCCCAGGAAACAGCCATCAGCACATGCCGGAGACTATTGCAAAACGTCTCTATTTTCTCTGCGGACGATTCCTTTAATGTAAAACTGAACAATCCGCCGCATCCCTGCATTTGGCGCTGCGCCAGTTCACTTTGCTTAAAACCTGGTAAAAAAGGCCAAATTACCTGCTCTACTTTCGGATGATCAGCCAACCATGCCGTGATAATTTTAGTGGTTTCGAAGCTGCGCTGCACCCGTAATGGCAAGGTACGCAAGCCACGGATCAGCAGCCAGGCAGCATGCGGTGACAAGGCCGGACCAATATTTAGAAATTCATGCGCAAAGATCCGTTTGATCAGTTCCCTGCTGCCAGTGATGACCCCTCCCATCACATCCGAATGCCCGCCCAAATACTTGGTAGCCGATTGCGCAACCAGGTCGATACCCAGCCGAATGGGTTGCTGGAATAGCGGACCGCAATACGTATTGTCGATCATAGTAAGAATACCCCTTTTCTTAGCGATCCCAGCTATTTTGCTCAGGTCCTGCAGATCATAACTAAACGTATTCGGACTTTCCAGGTAAATCAGCCTGGTCTCGCTACCAATAGCATTTTGGATATTTTCTACTTCAGAACCATCTACGAAAGTAGTACGGATACCAAATTTGGGTAATACATCTTTAAATAACTTAACCGTCCAGCTATAAGGGTTTTCAACGTCGATCACATGATCACCCTGAGCCAATAAAGCCAGGACGGGCACACTGATTGCCGCGATACCACTACTGAACACCAATGCATCTTCAGCTCCATCCAGTGCGGCCAGCTTTTGCTGAAGAATATTGAGCGTAGGGTTCTGACCACGTGAATACAGCAGGTGATCATACTCATTGTCCAAAGCTCTCCTCAAGTCGCTGACTGTTTTAAAGGCAAAATTACTGGACTGCATAATAGGTGGCGAGACTGCGCCATAATAGTTGTCGCGGTCTTCACCCAATTCATTCAATATATAAGATAAATTCATATTAAGAAATTTCAGTTTTCTTGCTTCGGTTTACAGACGTAATAGATCAGCAGCCCCAGGGCATACGCAGCCAGACAACAGAGTGCCGCATAGGGATTTTCTTTAAAAGTGATAAAGATATTTACCGTGACAAAGCAATAAGTAATGATAAAGATTAGTGGTACCATCGGGAACCATCTGATAGAATAAATCCCGATGCTGTCCAGGTGTTTCGTCTTCTTGCGCAAGGGAAAAATGGCGAAGGAGGCCATTGCCAAACCGATCGTATCAAAGAACATCACATATTTAAGTAATCCGCTAAATGTGTTTACAAAAAACAGGACCAGGATCACTACCGCAACAAAAAAGCTCATCCCGAATTCCTGCACCTGGGTCTTAGCATTTACTTTTTTAAATATACCTGGCAATATCCCATCCTCAGCCATGGCATAATACACTCGGGGATTAGATAGAATATTCACATTGACAAAGGCCAGTACAGAAAGAAAGATCATGACCGAAGTCAATTTATAACCAGTCTCCCCGAAAACTACACCGATCATCCGGGCTGCCAATGCCGGCGTCTGTTGCAGGCCGCCGATTCCCAGGACACGGACATAAGCAAAGTTAATCGCCAAATACAGCAAAATCACTGTGAAGATCCCAAAGACGATGGCTTTAGGAATATTAGATTTTGCATTAATAATATCGCCACCAAAATTAATCGTTTGCTGGTAGCCGCTATAAGTAAAGAAGACTGCCACCAGACTTAATCCAAATGCACTGACGATGCTGCCGGAATAAGGCACCGCAGCTACCGGGGCCGGTAAGCCGGTACTTTTAAATACCGCCGTACAGATCAACAGGATCATCAAGATTTTAAAAAGAGTCAATGCATTTTGCGCCAGGGCGCTCATTTTTATCCCACGTAAATTGATCAAATATAAAATAGCCACCGCGGTGATCGTAATCAGCTTCGTGCCCACGTCGTTTTGCAAGTTAGCAGGCAATAAAAAAGGCTTGATATAATCCGCACCGATCAGCGCTACCGCGGCCACCGCAGCTGCATTGCTAATTACAAGCACCCAATTGATCATAAAAGCTACAGCCGGATGATAGCAATAACTGAATACCTTATAGAAACCACCTGTTACCGGAAACCTCGCCCCAATCTCCGCAAACGTCAGCGCACCACACAAACTCACCAGTCCCCCAAATATCCAGGCCGCGAAAAACAGTTCCACACTGCCTGCCCTTACAGCAACCTCACTAGGCGCGGCAAAGATTCCCATGCCAATGCATAAGCTGATAACGATCATCGTCAGCTCAAAGCGGTTTAATTTTGGTATAATACTCATACAGGCCTAATTACTAAATCGAATTTACAGGTGCTCCGGCATTTAACTCTCGTCTACTGCCTCCTCTTCAAAAAGGCATAATTCACCCTTTATCACATAGCCTGTCTCCAAACCATACAATACTCCATTGACAGTTTGCAGATATAAAGGATGATATCAAAACCAAATTTTAATAACCTTTGATTTCCCGATATTTTCTCTCCATAGATCACTCCATATACGGTACTTTACAATGCATCGATTTGTAAGTCCAGATTCTGATCTGTTGTAACCACTCTTACGTATCCAATTTTCATAAAAACGCTATTACTCCAAAATAATGACGCATAGATTAAGAAGACGCTTTTATGAGACAGATATTCAGATGTTTGGTTAGCGAAACTTTACTTAAAAATATGGGTGCTAGAATACAATCAAAAAAAGAACCTTATTTCCCGACAATTTTCTTCCGGTGTACATTGCCCCAATCTGAAAGCTCGCTGATGATCCTTTGCAGCGTATTGCCATGCTCTGTCAGTTCATATTCAACCGTTATGGGTTGTGTAGGTAAAACAGTCCGTTTGACCAGCTGGTTGAGTTCCAGTTCTTTCAATTCCTTGCTGAGCATCCTGTTGGACACACCTTCCACGTCATTCAGAATATCGGAAAATCGTCTTTTACCGTAACAGCAGATCGACGAGATAATAGCTATCTTCCATTTGCCGTTCAACGCGTCCATGGCATCCTGAACGGACCTCATCCTTTTCTTTTGTTCCTGCTGGAACTCTGTTATTGCGCACTTCGTCATGTTACTTGTTTACCCCTTTATTTAAATAAAAAACAAAATCCGGAAAGTCCTGTTGTTTAATGCAATAGGTTTTTTTAACACCTCATATTCACCACGTCCATTTAACCTTAAACGGCTCTCGTCATCTATTGCTTTCATGTCAAGATCTTTGATCTGACACATCACAATGTTACTGTGTTACCTCTATGTTACCATTATTTATCAGTACAAAGTTACTAATAATAACTTAATCACTCTACCTTTGTTGCTCAATAATTAAAGAAAAGAACTCATGGATAAATTAAAGAATAAGGTTGCCGTCATCACTGGCGGCAATAGCGGTATCGGCTTTGGTATTGCTGAAGCGTTTAAAAACGAGGGTGCTAAGGGAGCTATTGTCGGCAGGAACCAGGAAACGTTAGATCGTGCTGTGGCGCAGCTAGGCGATAATTTTATAGGCATCAATGCCGACGTAACCAATGTTGCCGACCTTGAAAGGGTGTTTGCAGCAACAGCTGAAAAATTTGGTAAGATAGATGCGGTTGTAGCCAATGCGGGTGCCGGAGCGGTGGGAACTGTGGCCACTTTTGACGAAGCCGCGTTTGACCAGGCCATTGACCTGAACCTGAAGAGCGTTTACTTCACGGTTCAGAAAGCACTGCCCTATATGAATGACGGTGGCTCTATTATTCTGATCGGGTCGAATGCTGCCCATCGGGCCTATGCGAATTTTACGCTTTATGGCGCTGCCAAAGCGGCTGTGATCTATTTAGCCAAAGGATTTTCAAGCGATCTTTTAGACAAAAAGATCAGGGCAAATGTCATTACACCAGGCACAACAGATACCCCGGCGTTCGACAAGTTTGTTCCCGCAGAACAAATGGAAGCGGTAAAAAAACACTTTGCAGATCAAATGCCCATCGGCAGGATTGGGCAACCCTCTGATATTGGTAAAACAGCGGTTTTCCTGGCCTCTGATGATTCTTCGTTTATGCTTGGGGCCGAACTTCTGGTTGATGGCGGTATGACCTATCTGTCTAAATAATTAAAATAATTTTCAAAATGAGTAAATCAGAAAATAAAGCAGCAAGCTACGCTATTATCGGCTTCGGCCAAATCGGTCAGGCCCTGGCCAAAGCATTTGCCCGCAAGGGCATCGAAGTATCCGTCGCCACCACGCGCGACCCGCAAAGCTTTGCAGC
>JAATFQ010000155.1 GCA_015655115.1 Sphingobacteriales bacterium | reverse complement strand
TATATGTGCCTTCAAACAGACAAAGAGTAGGATAAAGCAAAATAGATTGCTGTGTGTTCAGATTAGGAGAAGGTTTTACCGGTAAATCATAAGGTATATCATGGTTATAATTGGCAACTTCAATGATTTCAATTGTGCATTTTACTTTTCCTTTTAGCCAGCCTTCGCCATTGAGCATCTGCGCATATTCACCAATGGTAAGCCCATGCACAATAGGAATAGGATTTAGCCCTAATCCCGATACCAGCCTTGGGTCTAAAACAGGGCCGTCTACGTAAAACCCATTTGGGTTGGGACGGTCGAGTATCAACAGTTTCTTATTATTCTCTGCACATGCCTCCATTACATGTTGCAGGGTGTTGATGTAAGTGTAAAAGCGTACTCCCACATCCTGAATATCGAAAACCAGGACATCAATATCTGCTAAGTCCGCTGTAGTAGGTGCTTCATGTTTGCCGTATAATGAAATCACTTTAATTCCTGTTTCCTGATCAATATCATCGCTTACAGCAGTTCCATTGCTGGCGTTACCACGAAAGCCGTGCTCAGGGCCAAATATTTTGACAATATTCACCCCCCGCTTCAAGAGACTGTCTACCAATGTCACTTGTCCGATTACAGATGTAGGATTTACCACCATGCCAATTCGCTTCCCTTTCAGTAAAGGCAGGTATTTCTCCGTTTGTGCTGCACCGGTAAGTAGTTCCTGAATGGGCTGCTTTTTATCTTCAGGCTTCGCTGAAGTATCCTTTGCAACCTTTATTATTTCGGAAGTTACGGGCTTCTGGTTACCGCATGCCTGCATAGAGGATGTTGTTATTAATAATGGGAGTAGGGTGATCAGGGATAATTTCATAGGGGATTTATTTTAATACAGATGGGTAGTGTCGCAGAAGGGTAGGTGTTGTTATCTCTATGTATATTACAATATTAGTAGATTTTATGCTTTCATCAAAGGATTAAGAAATTAGAGAAAAATCATCATGATTCAATACCATTACGATTATACGCCATAAAATGGATTAATATTTGCATTTTTACCCCAAACAATTAGATTTGGGATCTACGTCTCTAGTATGAATACAGAATATTTTATTGCCCGGCGTATTGCCATTAAATCTGAACGGACTTTCTCGAAGCTCATTGTTCGTATAGCAATATCGGGCGTCATGTTAAGCCTTGCCGTAATGTTACTGTCCGTAGCCATTATAAAAGGATTTAAGACTGAAATTCAGGAAAAAGTAAGAGGCTATGTGGGCGATGTAAGGATCTTTAAGTTAGATCTTAACCATTCCTTTGAGCTGACTCCTTTTGTGCCATCTAAGGGAACGATAGCTTACCTACAACAGAATAAAGATGTAGCTTATTTTCAATCTTATGCTACAAAACCGGGGATTATATCTGCGAATGATGAAGTTGAGGGAATCAACTTTAAAGGTATTACTAAAGATTTTAACTGGTCTTATATCAGTAAACACCTTGTTAGTGGCAGAATCATCAATTTTGCCGATAGCACTAAAGCCATGAGGGAAATCCTGATTTCTGCTTATACTGCTAACCGGCTGAGGCTGAAAACAGGAGATAACTTTATCATGTATTTTGTGCAGGACCCACCACGCAAGCGCCCGTTTAAGATTGTTGGCGTATATGACATTGGGGTGGAAGAAATCGACAAGAGCTTCGTTCTTGGAGATATGAACATCATCCGAAGGTTAAATAACTGGAAACCGGATGAAGTTGGAGGCATAGAAGTGGGACTGAAAAGTTTCTCCCGTTTAAATGTAGCAGCAGAAGATATTTACTCTAATCTGGAGATCAAATTACGGTCTGAGTCTGTACAGGAGTATTTCCCTAACATTTTCACGTGGTTGTCCTTGCTTGATGTAAATACCAGGGTGCTGCTGATATTGATGATGATTGTTGGGGTCATCAATATGATTACCGCTTTACTGATTATGATACTGGAGCGTACCAATATGATTGGAATGTTAAAAGCCTTTGGAATGACAGACTTTAGTGTGATGAAGATTTTCCTCTACAATGCCGTATATCTTGTGGGTATCGGCCTGTTACTGGGGAATATCCTGGGCCTGGGCTTAGGATTTATCCAGCAGTATACCCATATATTTAAGCTCGACCAGTCTAATTATTATCTTGCTTATGTCCCAATCGAAATACACTTTGCCGATGTGATTTTGCTTAATTTAGCTACCCTGTTTATCTGTGTTGTTGTGCTTGTAGTCCCTTCAATGTTAGTGAGCAAAATTTCTCCGTTAAAAGCGATACGTTTTAAATAATCTTTATAAATATCTGATGTTGCGCTTATTTCCGTAAATTTGCGCCAATATCAATTTTATAAAAGCATATCAATTTTAATAATAACACTGTGTCACTAGATAAATTAAAACTAAGTAAATTCCTGGTCACGTCCATGACCGATGCCGGGTACTTAACCCCCAAAGAAATTCAGGCAAAAACAATGTCCAGGATTCTTGGAGGTCAGGATGTGATTGCTGTAGGCCCGGAAGGGTCTGGTAAAACAACAACCTACATTCTGGGTGTTTTAATGCGCTTAAAATATACCAAAGATGAGGCTCCTAAGGTCTTGATCCTGGTAGCCGATGCCGACCGTGCAATTGCCGTTATCGATCAGTTTGTATCGTTAAGCAAAAACCGGGATCTTAATATTGTTGGCCTTTATGGTACTGGGGGACTGGAAGCAGAGATCAATGAATTGGTATTAGGTATCGATATTGTTGTGGCTACTCCAAACAGGGCCAGGGCTATCTATTTAAAGCTTGGATTAAACCTAAGCAAATTGCAGACATTCATCGTTGATGATGCCGAGCTGATCATTAAACAGGGGATGCAGTTGCCAGTTTGTGAGCTGGCAAGAAGTGCTGGCAAATGTCAGCATTTAGTGTTTACTGAAGTTATCCATGAAAAGATGACAAAGATGACAGATCAGTTCATGAATTTTCCTACTATATTGGAAGTTGAAGATTTTGGCGATACCAAAGCCGAAACGGTAGATCAGGTATTATACCTTGTGCCTAATTATAAAACAAAAATCAACCTACTGCATAACCTGCTGCGCGATGATGAAGTATTCGATAAGGTAGTCGTATTTGTAAACAGCCGTTTAACAGCGCAGAAGTTGACTAAAAGTATTGCTTCAGAGCGTGCTGGTGAGTTTTCGATGTTAAAACCGCTACATTTTGATGAAGATGGTTTCGATAATTTTGAAGATTTCAAAGAGGCTGAAGAAGCAAGAGTACTGGTTGTATCCAATGAAGGCACTGCAGCCTTAGACTTATCAGGTATTCCTTTCATTTTCCATTTTGAGCTTCCTGAAGAAAAAGAAACTTTTCTAAGCCGTATCGTTAAAAGCAAAGGCAACACACAGGAAATGGTAGCGATTACCTTTGCTACAGACATGGAATTGGTGCAGGTTAAAAAAATTGAGCAGGCGATAGGGCAGAAGCTTGAGATTGCAGTACTTCCTGAAGAGATCCTGGTAGAAAAAACTTCAAAACCTAAGGGGCTGGATAAAAACAGGATTGTGAAGGTGAAATCTGATGAACCGGCAGGTGGCGGTGCTTATCATGATAAAAAAGAAAGCAACACGAAGACATATAATTATGGGATTGGTCAGAAAGCGAAGATGACCATGAAGAAAAAGCATTCTTAAGACAAAATTATATTAAACTGCTTAATAAGCAAAATTAAAGAGGGTGCATCATATCAATTATGATCACCCTCTTTTAAGTTGTTTTTTCCTATACCAACAGTGGCTTTTTCTAATATTGAATATTCAGAGGTCCAATTTCATTTGGGGCATTAAGCATATTGCTATACTTTCTTCGCCTCATTCCAATATACATCCATTTCTGCAAGGGTCATATCCTGTAGCTGCTTACCGTTTTCTTTAGCCTTTTCCTCCAGGTACTGGAAGCGCTTAATAAACTTCTTATTGGTTTTTTCAAGTGCATTTTCGGGATTGATATTGATGAAACGCGCATAGTTGATCAGGGAGAATAATAAGTCGCCGAATTCAGCCTCTGCCTTTTCTATATCAATAGCTGCATTATCTATCACATTATATTCTTCTTTAAATTCCTGAAGTTCTTCTTCAACCTTCTCCCATACCTGTGTTTTGTTCTCCCAGTCGAAACCGATGCCCCTGGCTTTTTCCTGAATGCGGCTGGCTTTAACTAAGGCAGGCAACGATTTAGGAACGCCTCCGAGTACAGATTTATTTCCTTCTTTTAACTTTATCTGTTCCCAGTTACGTTTTACGTCCTCCTCATTCTGTACTTCCACATCGCCATAAATATGCGGGTGGCGGTTAATGAGTTTGTCACACACACTATTTAACACGTCAACAATAGTAAAATCATTCGTTTCCGATGCGATGCGGGCATAAAATACAAGGTGCATCATCACATCTCCCAATTCCTTTTTTACTTCAGTGAGGTCACCTTCAAGAATCGCATCAGATAATTCGTAGGTTTCTTCGATTGTCAGGTGACGCAGCGTTTCCATGGTTTGTTTTTTGTCCCATGGGCATTGTGTTCTCAGCGTATCAAGCACATTTAATAGTCTTAAAAAGGCAGATGAAGGATCGGCAGCAGTAACAGGTGGGATATTATTGGGCATAATTTCTGTTTATTAATTTGTATTGAGTTTACGATAGCTTGTGTTGAGTTTACTATAACGCAAATGTCAGCTTTTTTTAAGATTTTTTGCTCTTATTCCGGCTCTTCGATTTTAATCTTTTTAGTAAGGCGGATAACCTTTCTCCTCTTCTTCGGGTTGCTTTTTTCTCCCAGTAAAATTCCCCAAGGCTTCAATTCGTCCACGCGGTCGAATATGATCTTGAGCATAGCCAGGTAGGGTATACATAAAAACATTCCAGATATCCCCCAGATCATTTCACCAACTACAATCCCTACAAAGGCAAACAGGGCATTGATCTTAACTTTTGAGCCTACCACCATAGGCATGAGAATATTGCCATCTAAAGCATGTATTGCTACAAAAGCGATGATCACAAAAATTACTTTAGTGGCTCCGGCGGTAGCAAAAGTAATCAGGATACTGATCAGTAGCGATGAAAATATTCCCAGATAGGGAATAAGGTTAAAAATGCCGGTTATCAGTCCTAGCAGTATTGCATATTTTACCCCCATTAAAGATAGTACCGTAATCATAAGCAATGTTACAATCAGCATCTGCAGAAATAATCCCAGGATATATCTTTTGATAATGTATTGTATTTGATCCACTATATCTCCCACTTTCTGGGCATGCTCTTCTTTAAATACAGCTTTCAGAAAGGAAAATAAAACGTGTCTGTAATTGAGGATGAAAAATGTGAAGAGGAGGACGAAAGCGAGGAACAGAAGGGTAGAAGAAAGCGTCATGATCGTTGCAGCTACTACTGTAGCACTTGTCGCCAGTGCATTGGTAGCACTGTTTTTTAAATAGTCTATCTGTCTATGCGCATTAACATGAAAATTCCTGGAAATGTATCGTTGCAGCTCCTCAAAAGAATGAATAGCCTGTTGTTTTAACAATGGCCAGTCGTCCCACAGGTCGCTAAGCTGATTAGCGAGGAATGAGATGATGGCGGTAATTACCGTGATCATAATGATTACGGCAATAATTGAAGAAAGCGCTCTTTTAAACTTCCATTTTTTCTCAAGGAAATTGGCCAGCGGCAATAACAATAAAGCAAGGAGGAAAGAAGCCAGTAGGGGGGCAAGGATTGTTTGTCCCAATATGGCTATATAAACCATACAAATAATTGATATCAGCACCATGGCTAGTTTGGTGTAAAATGGTAGAGAGAGGTTTTTCATGTATTACCGCGGAAATTAAAGCGTTAAATTTATCTAAATACAAATGCCCTGCCAAATTATTTGACAGGGCATTTGTATTATTGTTCATCTATCTTTTACTACCGATCAATTTTGGTACTTTACCAGGCACTGGCATCGTCCAGTATTGCAATATCTTCTGTTGCTAGTTTTATTGAAGCTGCTTTTATCAGGTCTTCCAGTTGGGTTAAACTGGTTACACTTGCAATAGGGGCTGTAACAGATGGGCGGGCAATCAACCAGGCCAATGCTATGCTCGCCGGATTGGCATTATATTGCTCTGATACCTGGTCCAGTGCTTTTAATATAGCCAGGCCTCTGTCGTTCAACATATCTTTCATTTTTCCGCCTCTCTGGCTTTTGCCGAAATCGGCTTCAGAGCGATATTTTCCTGTCAGAAACCCGCTCGCTAAAGAATAATAGTTGATAACTCCCAGATGATTATCCAAAGATATTTTCTCAAAGTCTTTTTCAAATCCTTCTCTCTCATACAGATTATATTCAGGCTGGAAAGTCTGGTATTTCGGGAGACTCAGTCGCTTACTGGTTTCGAGTGATTCTTTCAGTCGTTCAACACTGAAGTTCGAAGCCCCTATCCAGCGTATTTTCCCTGCTTTGATCAGCTGGTCATATGCTTCCAGCGTTTCTTCAACCCCTGTCTCCAGATCATCAAAATGCGATTGATACAAGTCTACATAATCTGTTTGCAGGCGGGTTAAAGAGGCATCTATAGCCTCGAGGATATATTTCTTCGAAAGTCCTTTTTTACCATCGCCCATATCGCTGCCTACCTTTGTGGCTACGATTATTTTGCTGCGGTTATTGCGGGCTTTCATCCAGTTGCCAATAATCACTTCCGATTCCCCTCCTTTATTACCCGTTGCCCATCGGGAATAAACATCTGCAGTATCTATAAAATTAAAACCTGCATCTATAAAACCATCGAGAATTTCAAAAGACGTAGCCTGGTCAATTGTCCATCCGAAAACATTGCCACCAAAAGTAACCGGGGCAACTAACAAATCGGTATTACCTAATTTTCTTTTTTCTATTGTGTTCATCTTACGTTTGTAATTGATATGCAAAAATTAATGGATTAATGAGTTCAGGTTGATGTACTCAACTCATCAAGTTTGTGAGCTACAATTAATATGAGCTGTAATTAAAACAACAAAATTGAACTCCTGTTTGCAGGAGTCAGTCGTGAATTTGTAAATTATAACAGATAATAATTTTTTATTACTGTATTAAAGGGGTTTTACAGCTCTTAGCATTTCTCTTTTTCCCGGTGCACCGGGTAATTTCTCTATTGTCAATCCAACGGCCTTTAAGGCACGTTTTAATTTTCCTGTAATTGCATAGGTTACGAATATGCCCCCTGGTTTTAAAAAAGAGCAGACATGGCCGATAATTTCGTCCGACCACATTTCTGGCTGGTGCTGCACAGAAAATGCATCAAAGTATATTAAATGATATGTCGGAGCTGAATCAAAAGTCTCAAGTGTAGTATGTGCAATTTCCAGTTTTACAAGATCCGTTAGCTTTACCTGACTGATCAATGCATTCTCATAATTACCAGTCAGGCTGTCCCAGTTTTCAGGATTAACATATTGATTGTAATTAGTGCTGATCAATTCTTCCTTTGTCAATGGGTAAGCTTCAATTCCTGTATAAACAAGAGGAAGCCCTGTTTCTGCCGCATGTTCGGCACTTAAAAGAAAATTCAATCCCGTTCCGAAACCCACTTCAAGGATATGAACCGGTTGTTCAGGGAACAATTCAGTAGTATGTATTAGTCCCGCGTTGATAAATACATGCTTGCTTTCCTGCAAAGCACCATGTTTAGAGTGATAGTGTTCACCAATAGTTTCATTATAAAGCGTATTGGATCCGTCGGCAGTTTGGGTAATCACATTCATTTTCCAAATTTATCGTAATTCCTTAGATTAGCTTAAATTATTTGATATGGATATAGAAATGTTCCGCGAGTACTGCCTCACATTGCCGGGCACCACAGAAGATCTTAAATGGGGCGATAATCTCTGTTTTCTGATTGAGGAGAAGATTTATGTGATTACTTCTCTTGATGCAGGCTCTGTAGCCTTTAAATGTGATCCGGAAGAATTTGAAGAGCTGACGGCGCGGGATGGGATTAAGCAGGCAGGTCATTTGGCCCGGGGACAATGGGTTTCGCTGATGGATTTTGACGTCATGCCTGTTAATGAACTAAAAAAAAGAATTGCCTTATCCCGGGCACTCGTTTTAAGCAAGCTGCCTAAAAAAGTGCAGGAGAAATACAAAGGTTACTGAAAGAGATGAAAATAATCTGGCAGAACATTTTCAGATAAGAGATGGTAAGTATGATCAGCCATTTACAGCAGCAGCAGAGATAATTAACTGTTGAAGGGTAATAGCAACCTACATCCTTATTAAGCAGGCAGAAAAAACCTCAGGATCTCCGGTTAGAAATCCTGAGGTGGGCATAGTAATTTTTAATTTATCAGAGGGTTTTCTGTTTACCAGAGTCTGATTCTGTCTTCCGGTTTTTTGTATAATTTATCCTCAGGTTTAACCTCAAATGCGTCATACCATGCATCCATATTAACAGGGGCACCAATAGTCCTGAAGGGACCGGGAGAATGAGGGTCCGTTTTGATTAACTGGGCGGCACTTTCAGGTAAGATATTACCTCTCCATACCTGAGCCCATGAAAGGAAAAAACGCTGATCTGGGGTAAAGCCATCAATTTTTTCGGTTGACTGTCCTTGCTTAGTTAGTTTAAAAGCTGTGTAGGCAACGTTTAAGCCACCAAGGTCGCCTATGTTTTCGCCCATGGTGAGTTTACCATTAACATGCACGGTATCCAGCACAACGTACGAATCGAACTGCTCGCACAGAGCCTTTGTCTTTGCATCAAACTTTGTGCGGTCTTCGTCGGTCCACCAGTTGCGCAGGTTTCCATCTTTATCATATTTGCTGCCGCTGTCGTCGAACCCATGCGACATCTCGTGTCCGATTACTGCTCCAATGCCACCATAGTTAATGGCGTCATCTGCGTTTGGCGCAAAGAAAGGGAATTGTAAGATCCCTGCGGGAAATACGATTTCATTCATCGTAGGACTATAATATGCATTTACTGTTGGCGGTGTCATTCCAAAACGTGTACGGTCTATCGGTTTGCCCAGTAGTTCGACCATATCCTTATAGCCCCAGGCACCAACATTTCTAAGGTTCTGGAAATAGGTACTGGGGTTAATCGTCAGACCTTCATAAGTCTTCCATTTCTCAGGATAGCCGATTTTAGGTACAAAAGCATGTAGCTTCGCCAACGCTTTTTCTTTTGTTTCTGCACTCATCCAGTCAAGGTTTTTAATTCTGATCTCAAACGCTTTGCGCAGGTTATCAATTAATTCATTCATCCTTGCTTTTGCTTCAGGTTTAAAATATTTCGCAACATATAGCTGGCCCAGCAGTTCTCCAATAGTACCATCTGTTAACTGCGACATGCGTTGCCATCTTGGCGTCTGCACCCGCTGACCTGTTTGTGCCTGGTTAAAAGCGAAGTTTGCAGTAACAAATGGAGAGCTCAGATTAGGTGCAGCATTTTTAAGGATATTCCATTGCAGGTATATTTTCCAATCTGCCAGCGGT
>JAATFQ010000080.1 GCA_015655115.1 Sphingobacteriales bacterium | reverse complement strand
CCCGTAATCAGACTGGCGAATACCAATTATACTGTGGAGCCCGATTTTACATCTCTCAGCCTGTTCAGCAATAATCTGATTATTCTGCCCGACTTGAGTACAGGTAAAAATACAGCTTTGGATTTCAGTGTCGATCTTGACCTGCGGGGCAGCAGCCGGCTGACTTTTATGCACCTCGGAAAAACGACTACCGTTCATATATCTGGGGACTGGAATAATCCTAAATTCACTGGCCGTTATCTGCCGGATGAACGTAAAGTATCGGGCAAACAGTTTTCTGCATCCTGGAAAATCCCCTATTTTAACCGTAATCTGCCACAGCAATGGATTGCCCCTACGGCAACTTTACATGGGAGCAAAACAGATAATTCATTTGGTGTAGAATTTATATTACCTGTAGATCAATATCAAAAAACAATGCGCTCGGCAAAATATGCTATTCTGGTTATCATACTCACTTTTATTTCGCTCTTCTTTACCGAAATGCTGAATAAAAAGAAAGTACATCTTTTGCAATATGTGCTGATCGGGGTAGCTATGATTATTTATTATACACTTCTGCTTGCACTTAGTGAACAAATGGGATTCGATCTGGCTTACCTCATCGCATCCATTGCTACGGTTTCCCTGATCGGGACTTTCATTGCTATGCTCCTGAAAAATGCGAAAACGGCACTGCTGTTTAGCAGTATCCTTACCATTTTCTATAGCTTTATCTATGTAATCATTCAGCTGCAGGATCTTGCCTTGCTTTTCGGAAGTATAGGCTTATTTGTTGTGGTTGCAGTAATGATGTATTTGTCGGCCAAAATGGACTGGATAAAAAATCAGGTTGTTTAGCACTTACCTGTAAACAGCCAATGGGTAGTGAGATCCGCAAACAGGGTCTCCCTACCCTTATACCTACCCTTAACAACAATTTCATTAAACCATATTTCTTCAATATGCTATATTTCCATAAAAACTATTTCGTGATCACTCTTTTATTATTTGCCGTTGAAATTTTAATAGCGCTTTTTGCGCATGACCAATTTATACGCCCTTATGCAGGCGACTTCCTTGTTGTTATATTTTTATATTGTTTGATTAAAAGTTTTTTCTCAGCACCTGTACTGCCCACGGCTCTTGCCGTGCTCCTATTTTCTTATCTCATAGAAACCAGTCAATATTTCAATCTGGCACATCACCTGGGTCTCGACAGATCCAAAATTGCGCTGTTAATACTAGGCAATTACTTCGCATGGAATGATATTCTTGCCTATACCTTAGGTATATTTACTGTGTTAGCATGGGAAAAATATTGCTGCATGCAGCAGCTATCATGGAAATTCTGATTTTAAAACCTTCACTTCCTCTGCAGTAGGCAGAATAGTGTTGTACTTAAACCAAAAATCATCAGAAAACTGGTTGCCATTCCTGAAGATATTACTCTTCTTATACACCTCGTTTCCAGCATAGGCTGCGTCAGCATCCAATGCTTTATTGTTATGCACTAAAAGTTCGGCAACAGAGCCTAAGACTCCCCTTTTATTACCCAGTTTCACTTTAAAATCCATATCAATACGACAGTACCGCAACAGTGGAATATCATTGTCACTGTAGATGGCAGTCATGATATTTTTTTCAATCGATACTGCTAGTACCAACAGGTTTACCTTTGGTGTATATTTTTGATGGGTAACATAACCCAAGTTCACTTTCAAAATGGTATGCCTCTCTGAATTAATATATACGACTACATTTGGCAGATAGTCCTCGACATCTGGTTTGGGATTGATGCTGATCTTAGAGACCTTTCCCAGGTATTCTATCTTGTAATTATACCTTTCTTCGCTTTTAGGTTTGGTAAGACCATCCAGGTAGTGCAGATTATAATAACACTTCACCGCTTTATCTGGTTTAATAAAGGATTCAGCTTGCGTACGCCAGTTATCATCTTTGGTTACAGAATCTTTCTTAACACGCGATTCAATAACGTGCATTTCGACTTTCGTCTTTTTACCACTATTGTTAACTGTATAATCTACTGCGGCATCTGCATACTTATATAATTTACCATCTGTGTAAGCAAATTCTTTATAATAGGCATTTAAATTTGTTGTAACAGGCAATAGTGCATTTGTAGTGGCTATCGCTTCAGCTAAAATGGCGCCTATAGACTGAGGTTTGATCACAACTTCGTTAAGATCAAAAACCTGGGGGACTAAACTGATAACGATCTCTTTGCCGGACTTAAGTTTCGATACTTTCAGCGTAACACTTTCGTAACCTATACAACTTATTCTTATACTATCAGCATCCTGCACTTCGGCCAACAATAACATAAACTGTCCTTCGTTATTGGTAACCGTACCTTTCTGCCTGTTATTCACCGTTAATGAAGCCTGTGGAATTGGTTTTTGTGTTGTCTGATCAATTATTTTTCCGGTAATCATTTCCTGCTGGGCAACGGCTCCAAACTGCAAAAAGATAACAAAGAGGAAAGTAAGCGAGGCTTTAAGCGCAGAACTGAGATATAGAAATGATGGGGACGACAATTTCATTTCATAATATTACACATTTATTTTTATAATTAATATATTTCACTTGTCCTGTTTTCTACCTATCATTGACACACCTGCACCTTATATATCATTAATAAGAACCTTATTTTAGTACGATTCTTGAAATTAGAAATATGGAGACCAATAAAGCCACAACTATCGACGAGTATATCCGTAGTTCACCGAAATCTACCCAGTTGTTGCTGGAACAAATGCGGGCAACCATCAGTAAGGCAGTACCTAAGGCCGGTGAAAAGATCAGTTATCAAATGCCTGCTTTTACCTTAGCAGGAAATCTGGTTCATTTTGCGGCGTATAAGCATCATATAGGCTTTTACCCGGGTGCGGGCGCTATCATCGAATTTAATAAAGAACTTACTGCTTATGAGCTGTCTAAGGGTACTGTCAGATTTCCATTGGATAAACCGCTGCCTTTAGAATTGATA
This sequence comes from Sphingobacteriales bacterium, assembly GCA_015655115.1. Classification (GTDB taxonomy): domain Bacteria; phylum Bacteroidota; class Bacteroidia; order Sphingobacteriales; family Sphingobacteriaceae; genus Pedobacter. The sequence continues at coordinate 1,808 of JAATFQ010000080.1, read as the reverse complement.
GCAAGGATCGCACAATACCTGGCACAGGAAAACCTCAGAAAGGCAAAACTGAAGTCCAGATAAACCGGCTTTACCTTTCGGTTTTTACTGCAGAGCAGCAGGAAATCCCGAGAACGATTGCACATAATTAATTGGAAATATAAAGTGTATATTCCTAAATTGTGTTCGACCAAAATAAATCGGAATGAATGTGCTTTCAAATCAAAGAATTAACCCTATACCTGCCATATTTCAATATTTATCATCAAACAGCATTAAACTGATCCAGTCGATTGGTATAATTTACTTTTTAACAGGCTTTACAGGATATTGTACAGCGCAACAAAAATATCCTGCGACGATCAGGGTAGCTCAGGATGGCAGCGGGAACTTTAAAACAATACAGGAAGCTGTAAATTCTGTGCGCGACCTGGGGCAGAAAGAGGTGAAGATCTTCATAAAAAATGGTGTTTATCAGGAGAAACTCGTAATCCCCTCATGGAAGAGGCATATCTCGTTGATCGGCGAAAATGCCGACAGTACAATTATCACAAATGCAGATTATTCAGGTAAAACTTACGCTAATGGTAAGGATGCCTTTGGGATTGGTAAATTCAGTACGTATAACTCTTATACGGTACTGGTAGAAGGGAGTGACTTTAAGGCAGAAAACCTAACCGTACAAAATACATCAGGAAGAGTTGGCCAGGCTGTAGCACTTCACATTGAGGGCGACAGGGCAATTGTTAAAAACTGCAGAATACTAGGCAACCAGGATACTTTATATACAGCAACAGTAAATAGCAGGCAGTATTACCTTAACTGCTATATCGAAGGGACTACGGATTTCATATTTGGGGAAGCAACAGTGGTATTTCAAAATTGCAGTATAAAGAGCCTCAGCAATTCTTTTATCACCGCTGCTGCTACTTCTGCAGAGCAAAAGTTCGGATATGTATTTTTAGACTGTAAACTTCTGGCAGCGCCCGAAGCTACAAAAGTTTTTCTTGGCAGGCCATGGCGGCCGTATGCTAAAACTGTATTTATCCGCACAGAGATGGCTGCGCACATTATCGCAGAAGGATGGAATGCATGGCCGGGCGATGCAATGTTCCCTGATAAAGAAAAGACTGCTTACTATGCAGAATACCAAAGTTACGGAGCTGGCGCCCACGCTGCTGCACGCGTTAGCTGGTCTAAACAATTAAAAAAAGATCAGCTTAAAGACTATGTGACAGCATCGATATTCAGCAGCGGAAGTACACCCTGGTTACCTGACGCGGCTAAGAGATAGCTTTATCATCTTTATAACAAAATAAGAACTACAGAAAAAACAAACATTCACTAATGAAACCATTCCATAAACTCAGTTTCCTCGCTGCATTCTTACTATTCATAGCCTTTAAAGCTGCCGACAAACCGATTAAAGTATGGATGATCGGTGATTCGACGATGTGCCTTTATGAACCTTCAAGAGCGCCTTTAACAGGCTGGGGAATGCCCTTCGCCAATTTTTTTGACAGCACCGTACGTTTTGAAAACAGGGCGAAAGGCGGACGGAGTACCCGCACTTTTATCAGTGAAAACAGGTGGAAACCAATTGCCGACAGCCTGAGTGCCGGAGATTATGTGCTGATGCAGTTCGGACACAATGATGAAGCAAAAGAAGAGAAATACAAAGACCGCTATACCCCTGTTGAAGATTATAAGAAGAATCTCATTAAATTTATCACAGAAAGCAGGTTAAAAAAAGCTGTTCCTGTATTAATCACTCCCGTGTCAAGAATGAAATTTGATGCCAGTGGAAATGCGGAAGAAACGCATAAGTT
>JAATFQ010000159.1 GCA_015655115.1 Sphingobacteriales bacterium | reverse complement strand
TGTGCGATAGCTTTAGCCATAATTGCCATATCATTCTGCTCTTTGGTAAATAGTGTTGTCTTGGTTGCGCCCATGGATCTTGTGTTTTGTTATCGCAATATTACGATAACAAAACACAAGATCCAAATTTTAGAGAAAATAGTACAAACACAAACCTGTTATAAAACTACTTATCATAGCCTGAATTACCGTTTTGGTAAGTTGAAGGAGGAGATCAAAAAGAATAAGCGCGGTATCAAAAATGATGATTTATCCAACTAAGGATAAGGATATTATAGCGGCTGTTGTGTGCAGGCTGTTTGACGTAATTATGATTTTACCTGCAGGGTTACGAATAAGTTCTAGTAACCTGCACACGAAATTTTTATTTATAAGTTGGTGTGATTTCAATGATGAGCTGAATTGGCTGGCTAATATTACATGATCGTTAAAAGCGGATTATTTTTTTAGATTTGGTATATACTAATTTATTCATAATGATGATTAAAAAAATGAAATCTTATGGCGCTCCCTTAATGGCAGGGGCATTGCTGCTCATGGCGTCATGTAATGATCACAGTAATCAGTCCACAGAACTGAAATCCGGTATCATTACAAAAAATATGGACACTACGGTGGTTCCAGGTAATGATTTTATGGCTTATGTGAATGGAAGATGGCTGAAGAACACCAGGATTCCTTCTGATAAATCCCGCTATGGCGTAGCCGCAATAATCAATGATAAGGCTCAGGAAGATGTAAAAGCCATTATTGAAAATGCAGTGAAGACAGGTGGTAAAGATGGATCTGAGGAGCAGAAAATTGGTGACTTCTATGAATCTTTTTTAGACATGAAGGGTCGTGATGCTATAGGTTTGAAGCCGTTGAATGAGGAGTTTAAAAAGATTGATGCAATCGCTTCAGCCAAAGATCTTTCGGCTTATTTTGCTTATGCGAATAAAATTGGCAACGCAATTCCGTTCAACATAACTGTAACGGAAGACTTCAAGGATCCTAAACACTATATGCTGATGACATGGCAAAGTGGCCTGGGACTGCCTGAGCGCGAATATTATTTCCTAAAAGATGCTAAGTCTGCAGAAATCAGGGCAAAGTACCTCTTGCACGTGGAAACCATGCTTAGCCTTTCTGGAATTCCCGATGCAAAAGCAAGTGCGGCACAAATTATGGCACTGGAAACCCAAATGGCATCCAGGCATATGAAGAAAGAAGAAACAAGGAACATCGCAGGTTTGTATAATAAGTACGCCATCAAAGATGTCAATAAGCTGACTCCTGACTTCGATTGGAATACCATGATCAAAGAAGCAGGGATCAAAGGGGCTGATAGTATTGTGATTGCCCAGGTAGCTTATACAAAGGCGCTGAATGATATACTTAAAAATACCCCTTTGCCGACCTGGAAAACATACCTGAAATGGAGTGCAATCAATGGATCGGCATCATTCCTGAACTCGGCGCTTGATAAAGAGCATTTTAATTTCTATTCAAAGACCTTGAACGGGATCAAAGAGCAGAAGCCTCAATGGCGCCGCGCTGTGGATTTGGTAAATGATAACCTTGGAGAGATGCTGGGTAAGCTGTATGTGGAAAAGCATTTTTCGCCTGAGGCTAAAGAGCGCATGCTGAAGCTGGTGGGAAATCTGTTGAAGGCCTATGAGTCGAGCATCAAGACGCTGGACTGGATGAGTGCAGATACGAAGAAACAAGCATTGGATAAGATCAGCAAATTTACACCGAAGATTGGTTATCCTGATAAGTGGAGAGATTATTCTGCATTGAAAATCGTAAAGCAAGATTTATATGGAAATAAAAAACGGGCTGCTGAATTTGAATACTACAGGACAATAAACAAATTGGGTAAGCCCGTTGATCGCACAGAATGGGGCATGACGCCGCAGACAGTAAATGCTTACTATAATCCACCAATGAATGAGATCGTGTTTCCGGCAGCAATTCTGCAGCCTCCTTTCTTTGACATGACTGCAGAAGATGCAGTGAACTATGGAGGGATTGGTGCAGTGATCGGCCATGAGGTAGGTCATGGTTTCGATGACCAGGGAAGTACATTTGATGGGAATGGAGTAATGCGCGACTGGTGGACAGCTAAAGATAAAAGCGAATTCAAAAAACGTACAAATGCCCTTGTTGCGCAGTACAGTAGTTTCAAGGTTTTTCCTGATTTGAATGTTAACGGAAACTTTACGCTGGGAGAAAATATCGGAGATCTTGGGGGATTGAGTATAGCTATAAAGGCATACAAAGCCAGTCTGGGTGGAAAGCCTGCTCCTAAGATGGACGGATTTACTGGTGAGCAGCGGGTGCTAATTGGCTGGGCACAGGTTTGGGCAACCAAGTCTACGGATGAAGGACTGAGAACTCAGGTAGGTACAGATCCGCATTCTCCTGCTCGGTTCAGGGTAAACGGTGTGGTGAGGAATATCCCAGAGTTTTACGAAGCTTTTAATGTTAAAACTAAAGATTCATTATACCTGGCTCCGGATAAAAGAGTGAAGATCTGGTAGACGAAACTATATTTAGAAAGAGGGGTGTTTAGATGCCCCTCTTTTTTTATGCATTAAACTGCAGGGTTTTAAGATAAGAATTTAGCATATTTTAATATGAAATGCTCGACATGCCACGGTCTTTGCTCATCATTGCGAGGCCTGTTGCCATTACAACCGCAGAGAGGAATAATAGTATACCGGTATTGAATATCGGCTGAAATCTGATTGCCTGCAGGCCCTGGAACAGGAGGAGGAACTCTTGTAATGCTACACCACTGATGAAGATAAATAAGCCCGGCTTGTTGAGCTGAGTACCTTGTTTAGCGAGTAGCTCATTAAAGAATCCTAAAATGAAAAAAGAGACTACACCTAAAAAGCAAAGGTGTAAATAACTGATCACCACCGGCCTGAAACTAAAGGCAAAATTACTGAAGTATGGAACAGCGGACAGTGCCTGTAAAATTAACTTTAGTCCAAACGAAATATAGGCAAGGCTCCATAAATATCTGGTCATTTCACTGAACCGAAGCGCGAAGCTGCGCCTTATAGTTTGTAGAAGTCTATAACTATAAAGCAGGGCAGACAACTGGAGCACAGCTGAAATCGCGGCCGTCCAATACAGATACGAGGGGAGTTTATATCCAAGCAAGGAGAGTAGGTAGCCAGGCACAACAGTTGAGATCATAATCAGGAAAAGCTTTTTGTTAATGCCCAGGCACTGCAAATCAGGTGTTTCATTTAAATAGGAAAACAACAGCCCTAAACAGGCAAAAATGAACCATCCATTATACTGAAAGTGTAGGAAAAAATATATTGCTGCAAAATAAAGATTTTGGTGCTGGTTATGGCTGGCCATTAAATAGCCGAGTGTTAAAGGCCCAAGTGAAGAAACTGCAAGCAGCAGCAAAGAAGATTTAAACCATACAGCAATGTGCTGTATGTCCTTGACCTTCCGCAGATCTTTCCAGTAATAATAGCTGAATAAGTAGGATACGAAAATAGATAAGGTGGAAAAGGTAATTGAAAATAAGGCATATCCCTGGATGATAAAAGTAAACAACATCCCATAAGCACTAATCGTATTGACTATCAATAGCCAATGGTATTTTTTATAATTGGTTACCAGTCCGCATTTGATCAGGTACCTGACCATCATGGCCATTAATGCCAGCGATACCCAGCCTGCAAATGCAAAATGAGAATGACCATGCAACAGGTATTTTTGATTAACCAGGGGCAGTGGGAAATTTATTTTGTACCTCAATAATACCCCTGCCAGGGCAACTACAAAGAAATTAATTAAGGCAATTCTAATCCATCTACGGCTGTTAAACTGATTGAATTCTATCATTTAGAATAGGGTTTTTACTGTTTTAGTGGTTATCATATTAACTAAAAACAGCGATAAATGTAACCTGTTGTTGCTAAGTTTTATATGATTCAGATCATAATTGCGACTTAATTAATACCGTATCATTACAGCATAATATAAACCAATTTATACGTTATGAGAAAGCTGTTTTTTATAGTTTCATTTGCCCTATTTATCACCGCCTGCGCAGGCGGAGGCAAAACTGATTCCGACAATGCTGCCGATAAATCCGCTGTGGAGGGCAGTCCCGCCACGGATACTAAAGCCTATGATCCCGATCGTGGCGAAGGCAAATTTACCGATGTGAAAATTGACAATAAACTGGATGCCGCAATGGCGCTCAAAGGTGAAAAAATTGCTGATTTGAAGTGTACGTCCTGTCATAAACTTACCGATGAGAAGTTAGTTGGACCAGGCTGGGCCGGAGTTACCAAACGCCATAAGCCAGAATGGATCATGAATTTCATTACCAACACCGATGTGATGATCGATAAGGATCCGAAAGCACAGGCTATGCTGGAAATCTGTATGGTGCGGATGCCTAATCAAAGCCTGAGTGATACCGATGCCCGGGAGCTCCTGGAGTTCTTAAGGAAAAATGATGGTGTAAAATAGCTGCCGGCTTAATCACTATTGATATCAATTAATTATTAATGAAACCATCATGATCTTACAGATCACAAACAGAAATGAAAAGATCATGATAGCTTCATAACCTATAAAAAACAAATATTTACTGATGAAAACTATTGTATGATGAAAAAGTCTTTATTCTTTTTTTGTTCCTCTGCAGCATTTTTAATGCTCATGAACTTATCTGGCTGTAAGCCTAAAAATGCAGGTGACGCCACCGGGGCCGATGCGGCTGCTAAGGTGTATGTAGCACCGGGAAAATATGATGAGCTGTACAACTTTGTTTCTGGCGGGTTTAGCGGACAGGTTAGCGTTTATGGCATTCCTTCCGGCCGGCTGTTAAGGGTAATTCCAGTATTCTCCGCTGACCCTGAAAAAGGTTGGGGTTACAGTGAAGAGACAAAACCAATGTTAAACACCTCTCATGGAGAGCTTCCCTGGGGAGATCAGCATCACCTTGACCTTTCACAAACAAAAGGTGAAATTGACGGCCGCTGGTTGTTTGCCAATGAAAATAATACCCCGCGTATTGCGAGGATAGATTTGAAGACCTTCCGTACTGCAGAGATCATTGAGATCCCGAACAGTGCCGGGAACCATTCATCGCCCTTTATTACCGAAAACACAGAATATGTAGTGGCAGGAACACGTTTCAGTGTACCTATGGATTATGAAAATGGAGATGTTCCCATTAGTTCATATAAGAAGAACTTTAAAGGTACATTAACTTTTGTAAGCGTTGCACCTAAAGACGGGGAGATGAAGATCGCTTTCCAGATGCTGTTGCCTGGAATGAATTTTGACTTAAGCCATAGCGGAAAAGGCCCGAGTGCCGACTGGTTTTTCTTTAGCTGTTACAATTCCGAACAAGCACACACCTTATTAGAGGTGAATGCTTCAAAAAGAGATAAGGATTATATTCTGGCAGTAAACTGGAAGAAAGCAGCTGAATATGTGAAACAGGGTAGAGGGAAAAAGGTTAAGGCAAACTATGCACATAATACCTACAATGAATCTACCCATGGGGCAACTTCAAAAATTGAAACTGAAACAACACTTCTTGACATCAGGGATTTTCCTGACCTGGTGTATATGATCCCATGTCCTAAATCTCCACACGGTTGTGATGTAGACCCATCGGGAGAATACATCGTTGGAAGTGGAAAATTAGCTGCCCTGATTCCTGTGTTTTCATTTAGTAAAATCCAGAATGCAATCGCAAAGAAATTATATGATGGGAATTATGGTGGCATTCCTGTGCTGAAATATGAAGCCGCATTATACGGCGAAGTTAAAAAACCAGGCCTCGGCCCATTGCATACCGAGTTTGATGGTAAAGGAAATGCTTATACAACTTTCTTTATCTCATCAGAAATTGTAAAATGGAATCTTAAAGAATTAAAGATCCTGGACAGGCAGCCTACCTATTATTCGCCGGGTCACTTAAGTATTCCTGGTGGCGATACCAGGAAACCTTATGGTAAATATCTGATTGCTTATAATAAAATTACAAAGGACAGGTTCCTGCCTACAGGGCCAGAATTGGCTCAAAGTGCACAGCTATTTGATATTAGTGGTGAAAAAATGAAACTTTTACTGGATTATCCAACAATCGGTGAGCCTCATTATGCACAGATGATTCCCGCTGAGTTAATCGCTAAAAACTCTCAGAAGATTTTCCGTTTAGAAGAGAACAAACATCCTTATGTTACCATGGGCGAGAAAAATTCAAGAGTTGTACGCGAAGGGAATAAAATACATGTTTACATGACCGCTATGCGTTCACACTTTTCTCCCGATAATATTGAAGGAATAAAAGTAGGTGATGAAGTTTATTTCCACGTCACTAATCTGGAACAGGATTGGGATGTACCTCACGGATTTGGTGTGAAAGGTGCTAAGAATGCTGAACTGCTGGTTATGCCTGGTGAAACAGCAACCTTAAAATGGGTTCCTGAAAAGGCCGGCATATTCCCTATCTATTGTACCGATTTCTGTAGCGCGCTGCACCAGGAGATGCAGGGTTACGTTAGGGTTTCTGTAAAAGGTTCAAAAGTACCTATTTCTTTCAGCCTGGGCAAAAACTCCGATGCTGCCGACGAAGTACTCAAAAAATAATCATTATAAGTTCATGCGACTCTTTACGGGTTTGCATGAACTTAAATATATAGCGCCATTATTATGAAATCTAAACATTTAACTGGCTTATCCAGAGCAATAGTCTTACTCTGCGGACTTGCTTTACTTGTTGTTCTCTTTGTTCCCTTGTGGCAGATAGAATTGTCCGCACCACAATATCCGGAAGGACTTATTCTTAAGATGTATCCGCATAAATTAGCTGGCAGTGTGGACATTATCAATGGACTTAATCATTATATTGGTATGAAAACGCTGCATACGGAAGACTTTATGGAGTTTACCATATTGCCTTATATCATTAGTTTCTTCGCGGCACTTTGCCTTGTTATAGCTATCTTTCTGCGTACCTACAAATGGTTATGTACGTTATTTGTCCTTTTCGTGGCCTTTGGTTTAATTGCTATGGCCGACTTCTGGCGTTGGGAGTACCAGTATGGGCATGATCTGGATCCTAATGCGGCCATAAATGTTCCTGGCATGAGTTATCAGCCTCCATTAATTGGTTATAAACAATTGTTGAATTTTGGTGCTTACTCTATTCCCAATACCGGAGGCTGGATATTTATTGGAGTCGGAATAGGTTTGTTAGCAGCCATCATTCTTCAGGTTAGGCATCAAAAGACACTTGAATTAATAAAGGGTAAAGCCGCGCTGATTTTGCTTTGCGGCACTACACTAGCCATGGTGTCATGCAGTACTGAACCTAAGCCGATTACCATTGGCGTGGATGCCTGCAATTTTTGTAAAATGGGGGTGGTCGATAAACGTTTTGGTGCTGAGCTGATTACCAATAAGGGTAAGAT
>JAATFQ010000006.1 GCA_015655115.1 Sphingobacteriales bacterium | reverse complement strand
TTCGTAATTATCAGGGAAGCACCTAAAGATTAGCAAATCACAATTATATTAATCTTTACCTCCGCTCTTTATCTATTACTTTGCCTCTTTTATTTGTTAATCAGCTTTATGCATTGCACCAAGACTTTCTTAAATTAATAACCGAACCTTGGTAGGGACAGTTTGTACTTTACAGCAATGGCCCGAAGGGCGAAAATAAAGCCAATAACAAGTATTTTTGCCACATCTGCTTTAAGATCAAAGTGCAGGAGCAGGAAATACAATACCCCACCCAATATACAGGCTGTAGCGTATACCTCCTGTCTGAAAATTGAAGGAATAGTATTGAGCAGTGTATCTCTGATGATCCCTCCAAAACATCCCGTAATCGTACCTAAAGCAACGCATATACCCGGACTTAAGCCATACGCTATTCCTTTTTGAATCCCCAGCACGGTAAATAAGCCAAGCCCCAGTGAGTCGAACACGAAAAGGGTGACCTTAAACTTTTTAATATGTTTTCTGAAAAAGAAGGTAAGTAAGGAGGTGGCAAGGATCAAAAAACAGTAGTTAACATCCCGCATCCATTTCACCGGGGTATCACCCAGCAGTAAGTCTCTCACTGTACCACCACCTATAGAGGTTACAAATGCAATGATCAACACCCCAAAAGGATCCAGCCGTCGCTGTATAGCAGCGAAAGAACCAGAGATAGCGAATGAAATAGTGCCCAGGATTTCTATGGCCTGAATAGTGGATATCTGCATATTTATGTATGCTAAGGTACAGCATTTCTTTTTCTGACAAACCATTCAGTACTTAGCAAGAGAAGAATAAGCACGAATATCCACTTGAAACCAATCAGCTCCTCATATTTCCGGTCTTCGTAACTCAGGGTTTTTAACTGCCCCCCTTTTAGTAATTCATCTTGCAGCTGAACAAGTTGCCGTGCTGTATAGGTTTTGCCCTTTGTTTGTGCAGATAACCGGTAAAGTAGCTGGTGATTGGCAATGGTCTGCTGAAATTCCGCTATTTGCTCCAGTACAAGGAATGAACCCTGCACCGTATATTTTTTATTGCCCAAAGCAGTGCTGGCTACATAGCTATAATTCCCTGATGGCAGGATACCTGCATCCAGCTGATAGGAAGATTGGTACCTGGAGAAGCTAAATTTATAGGTCCGCCCTCCTGTGTCCTTAATATCTATATTAACATCCGGGGAATTTACGGCTACATAACTATCATTGTATAATACCGCATTAAGCAGGATATGCTCACTCTCATCGAATGTATTTTTTACCGGATAGGCCTTAAACTTCCTTTTGTCATCTTTAAGTGAAAGATACTGGATTATATTTCCTATCAGGCTATTAAAAATCATTGCATGGCTATGCTCAGCACTTTCTGCAAGTTTCCACTTCCATAAACCCTCACCTATCAGAAAGCCTGCTTTACGCCCATTGCCATTCATGAAAAATAAAGCTGGGCGGGATGTTGTAACCTTGCCTATACGCTGATTGAGTACAGGCTGATTTGGCCCTGAAATATTTATCGTACCAAAAGGTGCCTGTAAAGGGTCAAAGCGCTCAATAACTTTTCTGGAAGCTGAATCCAAATCGAAGGCAGAAAAGCTTTTACTGAGTACACTATAGATGTATTGTAACGCCCCTGTATTTCCTGTAAGGTTTACCTGATTCTGCATCGCATTAAACTTGTCAATATTGCTTTGGGCACCTAAAATATACCATACAGGAACGGTGGCGCCAGCAACTTTCTGAATGAAGCCGTCAAGGTCAGACTGATTACCAGGTAATTGATACAGAATGACCAAACTGTAGTCTTTTGGCTTTATATGCAGCAAATCTTTATTCATGACCACAAATACCTTATAATGTTTATTCAGCGCAAGGGCCTGCCTGATAGCAGCCAGATCAGGATGAGGCGCGGCAGCTGCAATCAAAATGCTTTGTCTGTCATCAATAACCTCAATGGAAACCTGCTGCTTATTATTTTTTAATGATATTTCGTTAGATACAGCCGATAAAACTATAGTGTATTGGTGTTTCCCTAATTTAGAGGCGCTGAGCTGCACCGGAATATTTTTAGCAAACAGATTACCTTTAATCTGTAAAACCTCACTATATACCTTCTTTCCATCCTCTAATACAGTCAGGCTGCTGCGTTCACCATCCGATTGATAGGCCTGTACCTGTACCTCTATTTTAAAATCATTATCCAGGTACACCAGGTCATTAGCAGTAACATTAGCAATTACTACATCTTTTTTAGGAATAGTATCACCTAATGCTATAGTATAAATAGGAGTATTCAATGCCTCCAGTTCTGGAGAGGGATTGCCACCCCGGTTAAAAATCCCGTCAGTAGCGAGAATAACCGCCCCAACATTTCTGTTCCTCAACTCGTCTCCAAGACGGCCAGCGAAAGCAGAAGCATTGGTAAATTTGCCTGTATAAGAAAAATCAAGTCCATCTCTAACCTGATTGCTAAAGCTGTATAACCTGACATCGTACTTTTGTGCCAGCGCTTTGCTGAACTGCTGTAAGTCTTTTCTATATTGCAAACTATCGAACCCCTCGGGCAGCACAGCACCCACAGATTGCGAGTTATCCTGCGCAATAACAATAACAGGTTTTTCAAGCGTATAGCTTAACCGCCCGATTAAAGGGGAGAACAGCAGCCATAAAATCAGCGTTATGCTTAAAGTGCGAATAACCGCTAACGTAACCCGCAGCGGATTCGCTACTGTATTCTGCTTACCGTATAAAACCCATGCTAATGTGAGTCCGCTTAACAGGCACCCTATTAATGCAAGAATAAAATATATATTGAATGAGTTGCCCATCGCCTAATGGTAAAGATGCTAATTTTTTAAAAACAGGACGAGTTTAGGAACAGCAGATAAGATATAAATTGATAAGCATGAACAAACAAGAACAAATCGGCAGTTTACAATGATATATAACGGTTTTCCTGTCTGGACGAAAAAAAATAAAAAGGCAAAAATAAAGGGTAAAAGCCTTTTGAAATAGCTAAAGCAATTTACCCTTTTTTTAACCCGTCTCACCCTTTTTGCAACCTTTCAGGCTGAGCAGGGTAATCTTATAATTTAATATCTTATTTATAACATGCCGCCGCACACAGACAGCACCTGTCCTGTTACATAGGCACTCATATCCGATGCTAAAAACACACATACATTAGCGACATCTTCAGGCTCTCCTGCTCTTTTCAAAGGAATTCCTTCTTCCCAGCCTTTTACTACTTTAGGATCCAGTACCGCTGTCATTTCTGTGCGGATAAATCCAGGTGCTACCACATTGGTACGTATATTCCTCGATCCCAGTTCTTTAGCCACAGATTTAGAAAAGCCAATAATGCCCGCCTTTGAAGCCGCATAGTTAGCCTGTCCCGCATTTCCCTGTACACCAACTACAGAGCTCAGATTGATGAAAGATCCTTTACGGTTTTTCATCATGATCTTTGATGCTGCCTTGGTCACGTTAAATACAGACTTCAGATTTACATTGATCACATCATCCCAGTTTTCTTCGCTCATGCGCATCAGTAAGCCGTCTTTTGTAATCCCTGCATTGTTGACAACGATATCAAGTGTACCAAACTCAGCAACGATATCAGCAATTAATTTTTCTGCTTCATCAAATTTCGAAGCATCAGAACGGTATCCTTTAATCTTTGTTCCGTACGACTGCAGCTCTTGCTCCAGCGCTTCGCCTTTTTCTACAGAGGATAAATAAGTAAAAGCAACATTGGCACCCTGTTCAGCAAATTTCTCTGCTATTTTGCGTCCTATTCCTTTTGAAGCACCAGTAACTAATGCTGTTTTTCCTTCTAATAATTTCATCAGTAAATATTTGTTAGTTCAGTATTTCTTATTGCTTTCTACTGGTATTAAAGCCGAACCGGCTTATAACCACAAGCGTTTATTCAATTATGCCTAGATCAGTAAGGCTTGGTTTAAAGCTTATGAAGCTATCTTGACTTGAAAAATCATGATGTTTTAACAAGCTACATTCTAATTACTATATCGCTTTTATTACGATATCGCTGGTTCCTGCTGACTAAGGCAGTGAAAGCTGCCCAAACCCCAGATGATGTCTGTAGAGTCTATCCCTACAACTTTCCTATCCGGAAAAACACCCTGAATAATTTCCAGTGCAGCAGCATCATTCACATCCCTGAACGTAGGCACAATAACCGCAGCATTGGCAATATAGAAATTAGCATAAGAAGCCGGTAAACGGGTATCTTCATGAATTACGGGCGACGGCATTGGCAGCTGAATGATGTTCAGTGGCATCCCGTTCAGTAAGCGCATCTCTTTCAGCTCTTCCAGATTCTCTTTTAAAAGGATATAATTCTCATCCAGCGGATTAGACTCGATAACAGTTACTACCGTATTCGGATTTACAAAACGGGTAATATCATCAATATGTCCGTCTGTATCATCTCCAACAATACCATCTCCTACCCACAGTACCTGCAAGGCACCATAACATTCTTTGAGATATTCCTCAATCTCCTGCTGACTTAAATGAGGATTTCTATTCTTATTGAGCAAACAAGCCCTGGAAGTCAGAATAGTACCGGCACCATTAAATTCAACAGAGCCACCTTCCATGATGATACCAGGATTAAAAACCGGAAGATTAAAATGATCACCGATACGTGTAGGGATGACGTTATCCAGATCATACGGAGGGTATTTATCGCCCCAGGCATTATAGCCCCAGTCTACCACTACTTTCTTCTGCTCCGCATCAGGATTAATCAGAAAAGCCGGACCGTGGTCACGGCACCAGGCATCATTGCTCGGGTTGATATAAAACTCAACCTGCCCCAGGTCGGCACCAGCCTCCTGCAATTTTGCAGTAGCAAAAGCTTTGGCATCCTCGTCATTCACGTTGATCCTTACCTTTTCTCCTGTAGCAACCACCTTGATAAACTCACAATAGGGCGCATAGATCGTGTCAATTTTCCCTGGCCATGATGCCTCTTTATGTGGCCATGTTAACCACGTTGCCTCATGTTTTTCCCATTCTGCAGGAAAGCGGTATCCGGCTCTCCTGGGCGAATTATTAAACAGACTCGTCATCTATATATCTTTTGGTAATTTGTGAATAACTATCAATTCTTCTGTCGCGCAAAAATGGCCAGTGCGTCCTGTAGCTGTCGGACTTTGATAAATCAAGTTCTACAACTTTCAGTTCTTCTTTGTCATGCGAAGCCTGGTAAAGAAGGGATCCGAATGGATTGGAGACAAAAGAGCCGCCCCAGAAGGAAACACCAGCTTCTTCCCCTACGCGGTTAATACTCACTACCGGAACACCGTTCGCGATAGCGTGAGAACGCTGAATAGTTTGCCATGCATTATACTGCTCAGTATTTGTACTTTCATCCTGCGTAGTTGCCCAGCCTATCGCGGTAGGGTAAACCAGGAAATCGGCCCCCATTAATGCCGTTAAGCGTGCTGCTTCAGGGTACCACTGATCCCAGCAGATCAACACCCCAATTTTAGCATATTTGGTTTTAAATACTTTATAGCCTAAATCACCGGGAGTGAAATAGAACTTCTCATAAAAACCAGGGTCGTCAGGAATATGCATTTTACGGTACTTACCTAAATAAGCACCATCGGCATCCAATACGGCAGTAGTATTATGATATAATCCTTCTGCACGTTTTTCAAAAAGTGAAGCCACAATAACGACGTTGAGCTCTTTAGCAACAGCCGATAAAACATCTGTCGAGGGACCAGGAATAGCTTCTGCAAGCTTGAAATTCTCATAGTCTTCAACATCACAGAAATATAGTGAAGTAAAAAGTTCCTGTAAACATACCACCTGCGCCCCCTGGGCCGCAATTTCGCGGATCTTTACAATCGCCTTATCTAAATTTTCTTGTTTGTTACTGCTGCAGGTCATCTGCACCAATCCAACTTGTACTTTAGCCATTCTTTAATGAAATTTTATGGTGCAAAGTTAACAGAAAAATAATTCTATGCAGATTATTGTTAAACAGAGGTTTTAATAAGGGTATCACGGTATTCCTGCTGTAATTCAAACAGGCATTTTGCGCAGAGGCAGCCATCATAATGCTCACTGATATATTGTACCTCATTTAAATCAAGGTGTACAACACTGCACTGGCATTTAGTGTAAGAATTGGCCTTACACTCAATTGGCGCACCGCAGCGTTCGCATGGTATGATTTCGTGTTTAGCCATGTTAAAAAATAGAGATGATTACGATGAACAACCTGATATCCTGAAAAATCAGACGTTATCAAAACACAAAAGTACGGTAAATTGAATTACCGTACTTTATAGGATCAATATTATGAGATTTAGATTATCCTGAACAGCTGATACAGCCGTCTTCCATAGAACAAACTGGTCCGTCGGTAATCTCTTCTGCTACCTGCTCGATATGTTCCGGAATTACCGGCTCCATATTTTTACCAGCCTGGTTTTCTACTGTAAATTTAACAGCCTGCGAAGCTGCCTGCGTACGCAGGTAATACATACCTGTTTTCAAGCCTTTCTTCCATGCATAAAAGTGCATAGAAGTCAATTTAGATGTATTAGGTGCATTGATAAACAAGTTGAGGGATTGAGATTGGCAAATATAGGCACCACGGTCGGCCGCCATATCGATAATACTTCTCATTTTAATCTCCCATACAGTTTTATATAGTTCTTTAATATAATCAGGTATCTCAGCGATGTCCTGGATAGAACCATTTGCCAATATAATCCTGTCTTTCATTGCCGGTGTCCACAGTCCTAAGGCAACAAGGTCTTTCAGTAAGTGTTTATTTACAACTACAAACTCCCCACTTAAAACACGTCTGGTGTAGATGTTTGATGTATAAGGTTCAAAACATTCGTTGTTACCTAAGATTTGCGAGATCGATGCTGTAGGCATCGGCGCTACCAGCAATGAGTTGCGCACACCATCTTTAACTACTTTTGCACGTAGCGTTTCCCAGTCCCAGCGGTTGCTGGATGGTTTTACATTCCACAGGTCGAACTGGAATTTACCCTCCGATAGCGGAGATCCTTTAAATGTAGAATAAGCACCTTCTTTAACGGCAAGGTCGTTCGATGCTGTCATCGCAGCGAAGTAGATCGTTTCAAAGATCTCTTTGTTCAGTTCTTTGGCACCATCACTTTCAAATGGCAGACGCATCAGGATAAAAGCATCCGCCAGTCCCTGTACCCCCAAGCCAACAGGTCTGTGGCGCATGTTGGAATTTCTAGCTTCTTCTACCGGATAATAATTATAGTCAATGATCTTGTTCAGGTTAATCGTAGCCTGGTAAGTAACATCATATAATTTCTGATGATCAAACTCTCCATTGATAACATATCTTGGTAAAGCTAATGATGCCAGATTACATACTGCAACTTCATCTTTAGAAGTATATTCAATAATTTCAGTACACAGGTTAGAACTTTTGATTGTACCCAGGTTCTGCTGGTTAGATTTGCTGTTGGCAGCATCCTTGTACAGTAAATAAGGTGTCCCTGTTTCTATCTGAGAATCTAAAATGGCGAACCATAATTCCTGTGCTTTAATAGTTTTACGTGCCCGGCCTTCTTTCTCATAACGCTCATATAAAGCGTTGAACTCCTCACCCCAGCAGTCGGCAAGTCCCGGTGCTTCATGGGGACAAAACAGGCTCCATTCGCCATTGGCTTCCACCCGTTGCATAAACAGGTCACACACCCAAAGGGCATAGAACAGATCACGTGCACGCATTTCTTCTTTACCGTGATTTTTACGCAGGTCTAGAAATGCAAATACATCAGCATGCCATGGCTCCAGGTAAATTGCGAAAGCACCTTTGCGCTTGCCACCGCCCTGATCTACATAACGGGCAGTATCATTAAATACTTTTAACATGGGTACGATACCATTACTGGTACCATTTGTACCACTGATATATGATCCTGTAGCTCTTACATTATGGATGCTCAGCCCGATCCCACCTGCACTTTGTGAGATTTTAGCAGTCTGTTTTAAAGTATCATAAATGCCTTCAATACTATCATCCTGCATAGATAACAGGAAACAAGACGACATTTGTGGTTTTGGTGTTGCGGCATTGAATAACGTTGGTGTAGCATGGGTAAACCAGCGCTCGCTCATCAGGTTATAAGTAGCAATGGCGCTATCAATATCACTTTTG
The DNA here is from genome assembly GCA_015655115.1 of Sphingobacteriales bacterium. Taxonomy (GTDB): domain Bacteria; phylum Bacteroidota; class Bacteroidia; order Sphingobacteriales; family Sphingobacteriaceae; genus Pedobacter. The sequence goes on along the minus strand of JAATFQ010000006.1, from coordinate 5,762 downwards.
TGGATACCAACAGCTACACGCATGAACAAGTGCTGCGGACGTTCTACAATAATTCCATTTACCTTTAACAGGTAAGATTTCTCCAGCGTTTTGAAGCCAAAGTAATCGAATCCGAAGTCCCTGTCATAAATGATAGTACTATCCAGGATATCGGCATGTTCCTGGATTACTTCCCAAACATCTTCTGCAATTAAAGAGGCAGATTTATCAGTTTTAGGATCCACATATTTATATAACATCTCCATCGTCTTTGAAAACGACTTGATGGTGTTTTTGTGCAAGTTAGATACGGCAATCCTGGAAGCGAGCAAAGCATAATCAGGATGTTTTGTGGTTAAAGAGGCAGCGGTTTCTGCAGCAAGATTGTCAAGCTCTGATGTGGTTACCCCATCATATAAACCTTCAATTACCTTTTTGGCTACATCTATAGGATCTACCAGCTCTGCATTGAAACCATAGCACAATTTCTCAATCCTTGCGGTAATCTTGTCAAACCTTACCGCTTCCTTGCGGCCATCCCTTTTTTCTACAAACATGTTTTTAATTTTTTTATTGCTTATCCGGCATTGTAGCAGGCAAAACCAAACAGGGGCAATTGTGTCAATTTATTTTATTTAATCAGTGCTATTCATCCTTCCAGGTAAAGAATGCCGGCAGGATTGATACACTAAAAATCATCATCAAGAGAGAAAGCTGCCGCTTTATCTTCCGACGAAGTCAGTACACCACTTTTCTGGTAGTCGCCCACCCGTTTCTCGAAGAAGTTGGTTTTCCCCTGCAGGGAAATCATCTCCATAAAGTCGAATGGGTTAGTGGCACCATATATTTTATCATATCCCAGCTCCTGCGACCATCTGTCGGCCACAAATTCGATATACTGCGACATGAGTTTTGCATTCATGCCGATCAGTGCAACAGGAAGTGCATCGGTTACAAATTCTTTCTCGATTTCTACAGCATCTTTAATAATGCCATGCACAGCCTCCTGGGTAAGTCTTGTCTGCAGCATTTTATATAATAGACAGGCAAACTCACAGTGCATACCTTCATCCCTGGAAATCAACTCATTGCTGAAAGTTAATCCCGGCATTAATCCTCGTTTCTTTAACCAGAATATCGAGCAGAAACTACCACTGAAGAAAATACCTTCAACCGCAGCAAAAGCGACAAGGCGTTCGGCAAAGTTGCCGTTATCAATCCAGCGCAAAGCCCATTCTGCTTTCCTTTTCACACATGGTACAGTTTCAATGGCATGGAACAGCCTGTCTTTCTCCGCCTCATCTTTGATATAAGTATCAATTAATAATGCATAAGTTTCGGAGTGGATGTTTTCCATCATGATCTGAAAACCATAAAAACAACGTGCTTCAGGTAACTGAACCTCACTCATAAAATTTACCGCAAGGTTTTCATTCACAATACCATCACTGGCAGAGAAAAATGCAAGGATGTGTGAGATGAAGTGACGCTCACCGTCATTGAGGTTGTCCCAGTGTTTCTGATCATCGGAAAGATCTATCTCTTATGCCGTCCAGAAACTGGCTTCGCTCTTTTTGTACATTTCCCATATTGCCGGGTACTTAATTGGCAAAAGGACAAAGCGGTCTTTGTTCTCCTTCAGTAATACTTCTTCTTCCATGAATATATTTTAAATAATGTAAATGATGTCTTATCAATAATGTCCCCTCCTATATGATCCAATCCCGCTCTTCCTGATAAAAGTCAGAAGAATGTGACAGATGAATTAATCCTGCTTATCTCAAGCTATTAGCTATTAAACATTTAGCCCATATTCTGTTAATGAGATAGCACGGGAAAGCTGCAAAACAAATATAAACTTTGAGGATTTTAAACGTTAGCAATAGTTGTTAACATGGGGTGTGTTTTATCCACAATGTGGAATAAAGTTTACACTTTATTTACACCGATATTTTGGTGTAACGAACTTAAAGGGTTGCAGGGAAATCAACAATATAGTTTTTTCATGCCGTTAAGGCAGATTTACTGAAACATAGGATCAAGGCCAATAAACAAATCAGGCAATATCAATTCAATAACAACTTAAGGCTAATCAGGAAGACGAATGTGAATAAAATGATTGTGATTGTCTCTCTCTCTTCCCAATAAGACGTGACCTGATATAGGTATACACCCTGTCCGATACTGAAAATGGTTGACAGTTTTGAGATTATTAACCTACTTCAAACAAGATTCAGTTGGGGGGGGGGACAACGAGTTGAACAAGTTCATGCAGATGGCCGGAAAATTGTGATAATTAAAAATGTCAGGTTTAAAAGAGAAAACAACCTGATACGGAGCTTACAAAATCCAGAACACAGGATATCATAGCTGTAAGCAAGAAACCACAATGAAAGAAAGAGAAAAAAACCAGTGTAATGGCTTAAATGATATTTATGTTTTCCGGCTATAGCTGATTTCAACTTTAGACTGTCCCTTACTAAAAAAGCCAAGTTCCTTGGCGGCACATTCAGAAACGTCAATAATATATCTTTTGCTGTGAGGGCCGCGATCATTGATCTCGACGTCTACAGATTTACCATTTGAAAGGTTGGTGACAGTGACAATAGTACCGAAGGGTAGTGTGAGGTGGGCGGCCGTGAATTTTTTCGACCTGTATTTTGCACCGCTGGTAGTTCTGCGGCCTTCAAATTTATGATGATAATAGGTTGCGAGACCTGTTCTTGAACTCAGTGAAGTATCAGGATCCGTCGTTTGTTGTTGAGCGTACGTCTGTATAAACAGGAACATACACAGTAAAAGCAAACAATGTTTCATAAGCATCTATTTATTTATTTCAATTAACTTATCACCTTTGGCAGATGCATTTGTATGGAAGCAACTGCATTTTAACCCGCTTTACGGTGGTAAGCATTTATTTATTTCAATTGTCTTATGGAATTCACATGAAATCAGGTGCCACATCCGGCAACCTCAAGCCATGCTCAACTCATATTATTCTGGTAGAGCCTTCAAATGTAAGCAAAAAAACCAGAAGTCCTAATAAAATAAAACGCCCAATGGATTGACCATCGGGCGTTTATCATTTAATGAAGGTATAAAAACCTACTTATCAGGTGTAAAATTCATGGAAATCGAGTTTACACAGTTACGTGTATTCTTGGCTGTAAAACCCTCACCAAAGAAAACATGTCCCAAATGGGCCTTACAATTTGCACAGACAATTTCGGTTCTCGATCCATCTGCATCAGGTATTCTTAGTACCGCTCCTTTTATTTCGTCATCAAAACTTGGCCATCCACATTCAGATTCGAACTTTGATTCTGAACGGTATAAAGGTGCATTGCAGCGCTTACAGGTATAGGTTCCTTTAACAGTATTGTTGAGTAGCTTGCCGGTACCTGGGTATTCGGTCCCTTTACGTACAATTACATCTTCTTCTTCCTTAGTTAATTTGTTCCACTCCATTTTGCCTTTTTTATTTTTCGTTTCTTCCTGTTTGGCCTCTTCTGTTTTAGGCTTTTGAGCACAAGCCATCAAACTGGTCAAAAATAGAAATCCAATGAGTATTATTGATTTATTAATTGCTGTTTTCATCTGTTTCCTGGTTTATGTATACCGAATTACTGCAAGGTACACACAAGATACGCTTAACATAAAAACATAGTTTTAGGTGCGGTATAAGGTGACAATAGGATGAATAAAAAAAGAGGCCTGGTTAAAACCAGGCCTCTCTCAAATTTCTATATTAAATACTATTTTTTTAATAATTCTGCCATTGCCACTCCAATTTCAGCAGGGCTTTCTACAACAGTAATACCGCATTCTGCCATAATTTTCATTTTTGCAGCAGCAGTATCATCAGCACCACCAACAATAGCACCAGCATGTCCCATTCTACGTCCCGCAGGGGCAGTCTGACCAGCGATAAACCCTACAACAGGTTTTGTACCATTTTCTTTAATCCACAATGCAGCTTCAGCTTCCATTCCGCCACCAATTTCACCAATCATGATGATACCTTCAGTTTCAGGATCGTTCATTAATAACTCAACCGCTTGTTTTGTTGTTGTACCAATAATTGGGTCACCACCAATACCAATAGCAGTAGTGATTCCTAAACCTGCTTTTACAACTTGATCTACAGCTTCATAAGTTAAAGTACCCGATTTAGATACTACACCTACTGTACCTTTCTTGAAGATAAATCCTGGCATGATACCAATTTTAGCTTCGCCGGCAGTAATAATTCCCGGACAGTTCGGACCGATTAAACGGCAGTCTCTGTCGGCTATATATTCTTTAACCTGAATCATATCCTTTGTAGGGATACCCTCAGTAATACATACAATGACTTTAATCCCGGCTTCTGCAGCTTCCATAATAGCATCTGCAGCGAAAGCTGGTGGAACAAAGATGATAGATACATTAGCACCAGCCTGATCAACCGCATCTTGAACCGTGTTAAAAACAGGTCTGTCTAAATGAGTTTGTCCGCCTTTACCAGGTGTTACCCCGCCAACTACGTCAGTTCCGTATTCTATCATTTGTGAAGCATGGTATGTACCTTCATTTCCGGTAAAACCTTGTACAATTACTTTTGAATCTTTATTTACTAAAACACTCATGTATCTATATTTTTTTATGCAAATCTAAGATTATTGAATGGATTGCCAAATGCAATTCAAACATTTAAAACTATTTGGCAATACCTACCGAATTAAATTGTAAATCGTAAAGCCTTCTGTAGTATCCATCCAGCTTTAGCAATTCCTGATGGCTTCCAATTTCCTTGATCTCCCCCTTATCTAAAACAATGATCTGATCGGCTTTTTGTATGGTAGATAAACGGTGTGCAATAACGATAGAAGTACGCCCTTTCATTAACCTGTCTATAGCGTTTTGAATCAGCATTTCCGTCTCGGTGTCTACCGACGAAGTAGCCTCGTCCAGTACTAGAATAGAGGGATTGTAAACTAAAGCACGGATAAAAGAGATCAGCTGCGCCTGCCCAGCAGAAAGGGTAGCTCCACGCTCCATCACATTATACTTGTACCCTCCCGGCAGCCTTTCAATAAACTCATGTGCCCCAACTTTTTCTGCAGCATCTACCACCTCTTCAATAGTTATCGATGGATTATTCAGTGTGATATTATTGAAAATAGTATCTGAGAAAAGAAATACATCCTGCAAAACAGTAGCGATGTTGTTACGTAAATAGCCCAGTTCATATTGGTCTATATTTACGCCATCTACTTTGATCTCACCCTTCTGGATTTCATAGAAACGGTTAAGAATATTTATGGTCGACGATTTTCCCGCTCCGGTAGCACCAACCATGGCTACAGTCTGCCCTGCTTTAACTTCAAAAGACAGGTTTTTCAACACATAGTTTTCGTCATTATAAGCAAACCATACCTTATCAAATGATATGGAGCCTTTTAATTTCGCAGGCGCATAAGTCCCGGTATTCACTGTCATCTCCTGGGTATCCAGTACCTTAAAAACACGTTCGGCACCTACCATACCCATTTGCAGGGTGTTAAACTTATCGGCAAGCTCCCGTATCGGCCTGAACAACATACTGATATACAGGATAAACTCGGCAATAGTACCAGGTGTAACATCCAGCGGCTTGGCAAGGATACTTTTAGCACCATACCATACCAGTAAACCCAGCGACATAGCCGAGATAATCTCTACTACAGGAAAGAAGATGGAATAGTACCAGTTAGACCTGATGTTGGCATCCCTGTAACGGGCATTTATTTTTTTAAATTTCC
>JAATFQ010000204.1 GCA_015655115.1 Sphingobacteriales bacterium | reverse complement strand
TTTATTTTAAATGCGTACGCAAAACGAGATTTTAATACCCATTTCGACGCCCTAACAGAGGAACAACGCGCAGGGTTAAAGATCAGGCTTCAAAAGGATGTCCGTAAAAATACCTACGACGCTAAAAGTAATACGACGATGATCTCAGCAGATCGTATAGCTGCTATTGGCTACCTAAATAAGTACTACGAAGGATTGTTTATGGACGATCCAAAATTTGACAGGCTTCGCCATGATTATGCAATCCCGAAAATGTCGATAAAAGATGTACAAAAGATGCATAAGATGAATGCCTTTTTTTTCTGGGCTACATGGGCAACAGTAACTGAAAGACCGGGTTCAAAAATCTCATATACGCACAACTGGCCATCCGATGAATTAGTAGGCAATGTTGCTACGCCAAATCTATTGATCTGGTCTGGAATCAGTATTATCCTGCTGATCCTTTGTATCGGCATACTCATTTTTTACCATGCTAAATCTACTGAGGATGAGCATATTGAAATGCCACAAGAAGATCCATTGCTGAAACAAGGTATAACACCTTCAATGTTTAGGATTAAGAAGTACTTGCTGTTAGTAAGTTTATTGATTGTCTTACAGGTAATTATGGGTGTGATTACCGCCCACTATGGTGTGGAAGGGAATGGTTTTTATGGGATCCCACTGGATAAATTGCTGCCTTATGCAGTAACCAGGACCTGGCACACGCAGCTGGCTATTTTCTGGATTGCAACGGCATGGCTTGCTACCGGATTATATATTGCTCCGGCAGTATCTGGTAAAGATCCTAAATTCCAGGTGTTTGGCGTTAACTTCCTGTTTTTTGCTTTGCTGGTAATTGTATTGGGCTCTATGGCGGGACAATGGATGGGCGTAATGCAGAAGCTTAACCTGATAGAAAACTTTTGGTTTGGTCATCAGGGGTATGAGTACGTAGACCTTGGCAGGTTCTGGCAGATATTCTTATTAATTGGCCTGTTTGTCTGGCTTTCATTGATGGTGAGGCCTTTGTTACCTGTACTCAGACAGAAAACAGCCGAAAAGAACCTGATCATCATGTTTTTGATCTCTTGTACGGCTATTGCCCTGTTTTATGCGGCAGGGTTAATGTGGGGACGACAAACTAACCTGGCTATTGCAGAATACTGGAGATGGTGGGTGGTTCACCTATGGGTTGAAGGCTTCTTTGAGGTATTCGCCACTGTGGTTATTGCATTCCTTTTTGTCCGCCTGGGCCTGCTTAACACTAAAACGGCCACGTTAAATGTTATCTTTTCTACCATTATTTTTATGTCTGGCGGCATATTGGGCACATGCCATCACTTGTATTTTTCAGGTACCCCCGTTGGCGTAATGGCCTTAGGCGCCACTTTTAGTGCCCTGGAGATTGTTCCGCTGGTACTGATTGGATATGAGGCGTACCACAATTACAGGCTTTCGAAATCTACTGTGTGGATCAGGGACTATAAATGGCCGATCTATTTTATGATTGCTGTAGCTTTCTGGAATTTCCTGGGTGCCGGTGTATTTGGCTTCATCATCAATCCACCAATAGCATTATACTACGTCCAGGGACTGAATACAACTGCATTGCATGGTCACACTGCGCTATTCGGCGTTTATGGAATGTTGGGTATCGGACTTATGCTTTTTGTCCTGCGTAGTCTTTACAGACAGGAGATATGGAATGAGAAACTGATGAAATTCATTTTCTGGGCTACAAATATTGGCTTACTTGCTATGTCTTTGCTAAGTTTGTTGCCTGTAGGCATCTGGCAGGCTATTGCCAGTATAGAACATGGAATGTGGTATGCGCGCTCCAGCGAACTGATGCAGCAACCGGGCATGATTACCCTGAAATGGCTAAGAGCTATAGGGGATACGCTTTTCGGATTTGGAATTCTGGCCTTATGTTATTTTGTATTCGAATTATCATTCAGAAAAAAGGATGCAAATATTTAGGTTTATTTAAGAGATTAGTATAATAAACAATGGACCACTGCAGCTAAAATTGCAGTGGTTTTATATTTAAGATGAGAATTTAAAGCCTTAACATTTGCCGCTGTTATTGCCAGCCTTGCTACAATTACAATTGCAGACAGAGTTAAGATTTGGCTTCATTATTCGGGCATCTAAATTATGAATGCAATCTTATTCAGAACTTATAGCCAACAGATATAAGGATGGTTCTTGGAAGCATTAAGTAGCTCGCTGTGGTGATACTGTTCTCATGGAAAGAGTTTCTATAAATATTTTCTGTATTAAATAGATTCCTCCCTGATATCTCAACAGTGAATTTTTTAATCTTTTTTTGTACTGAGGCTGAAAGTAATGAATAAACATTCGTCGTATTTCCGCTTAACTCGCGGAATACGTTTATATTATATTCAGTTCTGATGTTAATACTGAATGGAAGACTCACCTCAATATTGAGAAATGGTTTAGTGGTGCTGTATTTTGATGATAGTGCATTAGTGGTATATTTTTCATTTTTGTACGCTATGCCTATTTCAGTGATCATGTCTTTTTTAATATAAGTAGTCAAGGATATGGTATTGTCAAACTCAAAGGACCTGTACAGGTAATTTTCATTATCTAGCCGATAAGAAAAACTGTTTAACATACCAGAGGCCTTATATTTTAATTCAAACAGTCTGTTAATTCTTTTGCTAAATGTGGCTGTGCTGATAAAGTAATTTTCAGGAGTGTTATTTTCCGGAATTAAAAATTGTCCGAAATTATCAATTTCAGTTCTGTTGCGTATGTTTCTGATTCTCCTGCTATAAGCCGCATACAGATTTAAATTTGTGAAGGAATAGAGGTTGATGTCAAGATAGTTGGCCGAAATTGTATGATATAAACTGTTTTTCAGGCTATCGTTGCCTTTGCTTACCGTACGGTAATCTTCTACAATGTAACCTTTGCCCAGATCATTGATACTTGCCAGTTTGTTTTCAATCTTATAATTAATTCTCAATTGACGGGAATTTCTCCAATTTATTTTAACCGTAAGATCCGGCTGGCAGGTAAAATTGGGCTTGCCGGAATTTATGTTATTAGCGTGCGCGGTGAAGCCTATATTGTAAGTTAAAATTCCAGATTGATGGATATAGTACAGTCCCGTATTTTTGTCTGAAATAACATATTTTGTATTGTTTGTGTAAAGAGGGTCTATTACCGTTTCTTCATTATCCAAAGTATCATTCAAGGTCAGGAGGGTATTCAGATAATCAGTTGATTGGCTATAGCCAATTTGAAATTTAAGATGATTATTCCTTGATAGAATTTTGTACAGACTTAGCTGCGCGTCAAATTTTCTACCTGATTGCTTTTGCTGTTGAAATATGGATTCCAGATCATTTTTTTCGATATCGAGAATCTCTCTGAGAATCTTTGATCCTGCTTTTGCCGTCATATAACTTTGTTGTCCAGAATGCACTTCGTAGTTTATCTGGCCGGAAAAGATCAAAGAGTTATTTACGGAGTGATGGATAGATGCTTGATTTGTAGTGGTATTGGTATAATTCTTTGCATTTGCAAAAACTTCAAAACTGCTTTCCTGGATTTTACTTAGAAGGTCAAAATTCTGATCCGATTGAAAATGATTATGATTAGCCGTATATTTAATGAAAGTTTCATTATTGGGTATAAATTCAACGTTCACTTGCCCGATAGTGATGTTCTTGTGCAAAATGCTTTGTTTATTTTCGTACATCTTGTAGTTATTACTGAAAAAGGTTGTACTCTCGTCAGAATTATATCCTGATTTATTCCTTGATAAAATCCCGAAGCCATTTAACTTGAGTTTATCTGTGGGTTTATAATTAATATTAATAGAGTTGACCAGGTTTTGATTGAGATATGCTTTATCCTTATCGGAAAATAGTAGTGAAGGCAGTTTCAGCGCCTGATCGGCTGAACCAGACTTTACTATATTTTCTATCCCACCATAAAAATTGAGATAGTCTTCAGTATTGAACACCTCCAGACCTACATTATTATAATTGTTTATAATTCCTATATCGAGTTTTTTATTGAAGTAAAAGCTCTTAAGTTCAGCCTGGGTCCGGTCATTAAAACCTGCTGCAAAACTCCCTTCACCAAATACGATATTTTTCTTGTTCTCATCCAGCACAATATTTAGTGCATTCTTCCCTGAGCTACCGGTCATTCCAGCAACTGAATTGTCGGAATAGTTTTCTATCACTTGTAGCTTTTCAATAACGCTGGCAGGGATATTTTTTGTAGCCATTTTAACATTGCTGCCAAAGAATTCCCTGCCATCAACCATTACCTTCTCAATTTTCTTTCCTTTATAGATGATTTCTCCTTTATTGTTTACTTCGAGACCAGGAAGTTTTTTTGCAAGATCTTCCAAATTCTGTTCATGACCACTTTTAAAGTATTTAGCAACGTATTCCAGCGTGTCCTTTTTCATAGCAATGGGCGACTCTGCGATGATTTTTACTTCTGCAAGTTCGGTACTATGTCTTTCCAGGAAGATAGACAGAAACTGCTTGTCTTCCTGCTGGAAAAAACTGAAAGTTGTATCTCGAAATGCGATATGACGAATATTTATCTGGTACTTATATCCCTTTAAAGTCTTAATTTTCAGTTTACCAGACTGATCTGTTTTATGAATGAGTTCCGTTGTGAAATTTTCAACTTTAAATATTACTGTAGCATCAGGTACCTGTTTCCCATCCCTGGCTGATATAGTTAAGGATAAGGAGGCAGATTGTGCGTAAATTGGTTGTACAAACAATGTAAGCCCTACTAATAGCAGAAATACAGTTTTCAAATCATTATACATTCTTATTCTTCTAAAATCCGCCACCGTTTTGATAAATATCAAGAAGTTGCTTTCTTTTTTGCTCAGTAAGCTTGTTGAATTCCTCTTGTGATATTTTCTTTCCTTGTTTTGGGATTTCTACTGTGAGTGACTTTGCAGAGATGGAAACCTTTTGGGCAACAATATGCTTGCCCGGGGATTCAACTTCAAGAATTAAGCCCGGAAGTCCCCAATATTGATCTGGCCCCTGATTAGATTTTATGGATTTTGTAAACCATGCAGTCGTTTCTTGCCCTGCAATTACTGCATTTGCCTCCTGAACAGTGTAACTATTCAGCGTTTTTGTCTTTGAGGTTATTGTCCACTTAATCTGTTCGAGGGGACTCTCAATAATAAATTTCTTGTCGCTTATTGCTGATTGTTTAATCAACTGTTTGCTGTCTGTATTTTTATAAATTTCCTCGCCACTCGCGCCAGATTTCATTGTTATTACCCGCACGCCCGACGTGTTGTTATCCATATCATTTATTTCCTGAGTTGAAAGATATTTTGAAGCGGATCCGTTTATAATCAGGTTTTTGTTCTCGGTGCCCATTTTAGCTATTTGTGACTTTACGGCTGCCAGTATTTCAGGAGATAAGCTTTTTAACTTTTCATTTTCTACTTTTTTTTGAGTGCTTACTTTGTAGTCTACCACTATCGAAGTGTTTTGTGCACATGCTCCTGCCGAAATGAGTCCAATCAAGAGGATGTTGAAAGTTTTTTTAATAATCATAATTTTAATATTTATAGGTTTACTGTATAAAAATCAATAAAATTAATTTTGACTACTGTTATTTATTGTTATCCAGTGTTAAGAAGTGTTAAGATGTAAGTTTAAATAAATTTTAGTCGTATATTGGAATGGCAAAAATGTTATTGTTCTTAAAGCTGCATATTGGAGTTTAAGAATATTATGAGAATAAAGTGCATTTACTTTATGAAAATTATGATGCCTGGCAACTGCTAATGATAGGAGTAATTACGTTTACATGAAGCTTTTTAAAGGGGATATTAAATATTCAGGTGTTTTAGTTATTGGTGTTATTGGCATAGCATCTATACTCTTTTTCCAAGGGTATTATGTAAAAAGTACCTATGAAAAAGTACAAAAGCAAACTCTTGAAAAGATAGAAAATATTCTTTCGTCAACACTCCTTAAGGAGGAAGTGCAAAGTTTGGAAAATGAGCATGGGCGTGTTGGCGCTAATAATAGCTTTGAAGAACACTTAAATGGTAATATAGGTGGAAAAGCAAATATTCAGGTCCTGGTCTTGGGGAAAGATTCTACCCGCCGGAATAAAAAAATGCTTGATAGAAAGTTGAGCGCAATTTCTTCCAAATTTGGTCAGGTCAATGATACAGTACTATACAGATCCATACTAAATGCAATGGAAGATGATAATCTTGACTTTCAGATTGCTCTCTCCATAAAAAAAGATTCAAAGTATATATTAATTCCGGACAAATCTCCTCATATGAAGATGTTTACAGGTCCTACAGTCAGCCCTATATTTAATAAAAATATATCATACACAATTCTCCTGGGTGGATTGAGCAGGTTTATTATAGAGAAAATGTGGATGACTATTTTCTTCTCTTTTATCGTATCCATACTATCCATTGGAGCGATATCTTTATTGGGCAAAAACTTAAGGGACAGTAGGAAATTACTATCTTTCAAAAAAGGATTTATGAGAAATATGGCTCATGAATTGAAAACGCCATTGTCTACATTGCTTGCTACGAGCGAATTGTTGACAAATGATATGGTGCTTGAAGACAGGGGCAGGACGATAAAGTATATCAGCTATATTCGTTCAGAATTATTCAGGCTGTCTGATATGGTTGAGGAAATATTAACAAACTCAGAGCTTGAGGAACGTGGGATTTCTTTAAATAAGCAATATTTAAATCTGTATGAGTGTTTCCAGATAGCAATTAACAGATATATACAATTGTTCAATTATGAACATGTTACGGAGGTTATGTCTCCAAACAATAATGTTCAGGATAGGGTTATTGATTATACAACCGACGCTACTGACAAAATATCTCTTTTTCTGGATATACCCAGAGAAATATATATCGTTGCAGATCCAGTCCATCTTGAGCATGTGTTTGGAAACCTAATTGAAAATGCTATAAAATATAGATCGGACAACTACTCCTACTTGAAGATTTCTGTCTTTAAGAAAAAAAGACACACATCAGTCTTGTTTGTAGATAATGGAATTGGTGTCAGAAAAGAATATATAAATGCAATATTTGAACCATTCTTTAGAGTGCCAGAACCTCAGATAGAACTTATAAAGGGATATGGTCTTGGTTTAAGTTATGTTAAAGAAATAATAGGTTTACATCAGGGAACAATTACTGTGAGGAGTAATATCCCGGCGGGAAGTATATTTGAAATCAATATTCCAAATGAAGGAAGTTAATATATTATATATTGAGGACGAAGTCCTGTTAGCGAAAGTTATTATAGACGGCCTTGAAGACCAGCATTATCGTGTCAAATGGAGCAATGACGGTATTACGGGTTACAATTTATTCAAAACCGGAAATTATGATATTTGTTTGATAGATATAATGGTACCCAAACTTGACGGGCTCTCACTTGTAAAAAAAATACGCGCAGTTAACGGTATTATACCCATTATATTTCTTAGCGCACGCACGCTCACTGAAGATGTTGTAAGAGGATTTGAGGTAGGGGGGGATGATTATATAAAAAAGCCATTTGCTATAGAGGAACTTGTAGTCAGAATAGAATCATTACTGAAACGCAACTCGACTAATGAAAAAAATCCGGGGCTACCAATAGCTACTGAAACAGTGGGCGCATATGAGTTTAATTATGAAAATATGTTATTAAAACATGAATTAGCTATTATAAAACTGACACATACGGAGAATGAGATATTACGTGCTTTGCTGGTAAAAAAAAATCTGGTTGTAGAACGTAATGATATACTCAATGCTATCTGGGGAAATACTGATAGTTATAATGCCAGAAGTATGGATGTGTTTATCTCTAAGTTGAGGAAGTATCTTTCAAATGACCGGAGTATTGAAATTGTTAATATCCGTTCTATCGGTTATAAATTGAAAGTGCCGGCTCTGTAATTAGCCTAATTTAACTTTATTGAGGTATAATTAGTTGGTTTACAGCGATATCTGTCTGTATGATAGACGATTTTAGTGCCATTATTGTTGCTCAAAATGAATTAATTCACCAATTTCGCCTTTATAAATTGCTTAGAGTCATTTAATTCACCATTTTGATAAATTACAACTCTTTTCTTGTTTTTCATGAGATAAAAGAATAATTGCAGACCTTAACTAACTGGTTATTCTGTAGATTTTAATTATGTTATCAATATTGACGAAACTCTGACATGAAAATATACTTACACACAGTATAAACCTCCTTTATAATCCTATTTTTGCGGTGAGAATATGAGAATTGACGTTTTATTGTTCCTACTTCTGTTTTTCCTGGTAATAACTGGATCTAATCCTGTTACTACTGGCGTGCACCATAATAAAACCAGCTATCAACCGACTCAGAATATCGTAAAAGCACAACAGTGCAGATTAGAATATGCAAATCTGGGTCTTCCGCTAATTATAAATGATAATCTTAGTCAGAAAAAGGACGACTTTATTAGCTTGGCCGATGATGATGACGATGATCTGATTTTCAGCCGGAAATTAGTCGTAGTTGCTAAACAGTTTGTGACACTCAGCTACACATTCATTTCAGTTCATTTCTGCAACTATCACAAAAACCGTCTGCCTTTCTGCAGCCATTTCTCCTATACTTCTTCATTTAAATATATTCTTCAAAGAGTATTAAGGCTATGATCAACAACAATATGTATCAGTTACATCAAATGATACCATTTTGTATTCAAGGGAATCTCTGATTCCACATCACTAAATAGCTTAATCAAAATAATGCCATGAAGAGAATTTTTATACTCATGGGTTTGTGTGGACTTTTGTGCCATACCAGCTGTACCTCTGAACAAAAACAAAAAGAAGAATCCGCCAGGTACACGGTAACTTCTCCTTTAAAAATTGATACCTCATTTACTAAGGAGTATGTATCTCAAATAAAATCAATAAGAAATGTAGAAATCAGGGCGCAGGAGAAGGGCTTTCTGAAAAATATTTATGTAGATGAAGGCCAGTCTGTTAAAGCCGGACAACTGTTGTTCAGGATAATGCCAAAGATGTATGAAGCCGAACTGCTGAAGGCAGAAGCCGAAACTAAGGCCGCTGAGATAGAATTGCAGAATACTAAAATGCTGTCTGATAAGAATGTAGTCTCAAAAAATGAACTTGCTATGGCTCATGCGAAACTTGATCAGGCGAAAGCCGAAACCACGGTGGCGAAATTCCATCTTTCGGCCACCGAAATCAGGGCGCCATTTGATGGAACTATTGATCGTATCCCCTTGAAACTGGGCAGTCTTGTTGATGAAGGTGAATTGCTGACGAGCCTATCTGATAACAGCCAGATGTTCGCGTATTTTAATGTATCTGAACCTGAATATCTGGATTACCAAACAGATATTAAAAATCGTGGAAACAAAAAGGTAAGCCTGCTATTAGCGAATAATGAGCCGCTGAAATATAAAGGAGATGTAGAGACTATTGAAAGTGAGTTTAATAGCGAAACGGGCAATATTGCTTTCAGGGCGAGATTCCCAAATCCGGATAAATTGCTGAAGAATGGTGAGACAGGTAAAGTCCAAATGACTGTTCCACTCAGAAATGCCTTGATCATTCCTCAGAAAGTAACCTACGAAATTCAGGACAAAACGTACGTATTTGTCGTTGACAAGAGGGGCGTAGTCAAATCAAGAGCCATCACCATCACTAGTGAAATGCCTGATTTATATGTGGTGGGCAGTGGTCTTTCAGAAAATGACAAGATCTTGCTTGAAGGTGTACAGACTGTTAAAGATGATGATAAAATCAAGTTTAACTATCTGGCACCCAATGAAGCAATCTCTCATCTGCGCCTAAAAGCGGAATAGTTTTCACCTCCTAAACCAGTAAATCAATGTTTAATAAATTTATACAGAGGCCTGTTCTGTCTATAGTAATATCGCTCATCATCGTGTTTCTGGGTTTTCTGGCTATGACTCATTTGCCAGTAACACAGTTTCCCTCCATCTCACCGCCAAAGGTGAATATCACGGCCGAATATCCTGGAGCAAATGGTGAGCTAATGATCAAATCGGTGATTATCCCCCTGGAAAGGGCAATAAACGGTGTTCCGGGAATGAAATATATGGCTTCGGATGCAGGTAATGATGGTGAAGCAAGTATACAGGTTATATTTAACCTGGGTACCGACCCCAACCAGGCATCGGTGAATATCCAGAACCGCGTAGCATCAGTAGTTAATAAACTGCCGCCATTAGTGGTACGTGAAGGTGTAAAGATTACCCGTGAGGAATCGAATATGCTGATGTACATCAACTTATATAGTAAGGATCCTAAGATGGACCAGAAGTTCCTGTTCAATTTTGCCGATATCAACGTTTTGCCTGAGCTGAAAAGGGTAGACGGTGTTGGTGTTGCGGATATTTTGGGTAACAGGGAATATGCAATGCGGATCTGGCTGAAACCCGACAGGATGCTGGCGTATAAGATCTCTGCCGATGAAGTACTGGAAGCGCTGAACCAGCAAAGCCTGGAAGCTTCGCCCGGTAAAACAGGCGAAAGTTCCGGTAAAAGATCCCAGACATTTGAATATGTATTGAAATATCCCGGAAGGTTCACTACTCCGCAAGGATATGAAAACATCATTTTAAGAGCGGATGCAAATGGGGAAATCCTTCGCCTGAAGGACGTTGCTAAAATAGAGTTCGGAAGTTCAATGTACGATATCTATTCCAACCTGAATGGTAAGCCTTCTGCCGCCATTACGGTAAAGCAGTCTTATGGAAGTAATGCCAGCCAGGTAATTAAAGATATTAAGGCGAAGATGGAAGAGATCAAGAAAAGCTCTTTTCCCAAAGGAATGGATTACGAGATCAGCTATGATGTTTCCAAATTCCTGGATGCTTCGATCGACAAAGTAATACACACGCTGGTAGAAGCATTTATCCTGGTGGGACTGGTGGTATTCCTGTTTCTGGGCGACTGGCGCTCAACGCTTATTCCTGCCATTGCTGTGCCGGTTTCACTTATCGGGACATTTGTATTCATGCAGTTCTTCGGCATTACGCTGAATCTGATCACCCTTTTTGCGTTGGTACTGGCCATAGGTGTGGTGGTGGATGATGCTATTGTGGTAATTGAAGCGGTGCATGCCAAGATGGAAGAAGAGCATCTTTCGCCGCTTAAGGCTACAAAAAAAGCAATTCATGAGATCAGCGGTGCTATTATTGCTATCACCTTCTTAATGGCAGCGGTATTTATCCCCGTTGCATTTATGTCGGGCCCGGTCGGGATATTTTACCGGCAGTTTTCCATCACCATGGCCACAGCCATTATTCTTTCAGGTATCGTAGCACTAACGCTGACTCCTGCGCTTTGTGCTATTATACTAAAAAACCCGCATGGAAAACCTAAAAAGAAAAAAGGACTTGACAGGTTCCTGGATGCCTTTAACAGAAGTTTCAACAGGCTTTCGGGAAAGTACCAGAGGATACTGGGTACAATTGTCAACCGCAGATCGGTTACGTTTATTGCACTGATCGCTTTCTGCGCTGGTATTTACTTTGTCAATAACAGTCTGCCTTCGGGCTTTATCCCTAATGAAGACCAGGGCATGTTCTATGCTATCATTCAAACCCCTCCTGGTTCTTCTCTTGAGCGTACCAATCAGGTGGCCGAAAAGCTGCAGAAAATTGCTGAAAAGATTGATGGTGTACAATCCGTTTCTGCATTAGCAGGCTATGAGATCCTGACCGAAGGAACGGGATCTAACTCGGGAACATGCCTGATCAATCTGAAGAGCTGGGAAGACCGGAAACATTCTGTTCAGGACATCATTGATGAACTCGAAGAGCAATCTAAGGGCATAAAAGGGGCTACCATCGAATTCTTCCAGCCACCCGCTGTGCCGGGCTATGGAGCTGCCGGTGGTTTCGAGCTGCGCTTACTGGATAAAGCGGGGTCGGGCGACTATAAAAAGATGGAGACAGTAAGCAGGGATTTTGTTAAGGAGCTAACTAAACGTCCTGAACTTTCATCTGTATTCACGTTCTATAGTGCCAGCTTCCCGCAATATATGCTGCGTGTGGACAATGACATCGCCCAGCAAAAAGGGGTTACGATTGAAAATGCCATGAATACGCTTTCTACCCTGGTGGGAAGTAATTATGAGACTAACTTTATCAAATACGACCACCAATATAATGTGATGGTGCAGGCATTACCACAATATAGGGCATTGCCTGAGGACATCCTGAAGCTGTACGTGAAAAATAACCGGGATGAGATGGTGCCGTTCTCGGCTTTCATGAAAATGGAAAAGGTATACGGCCTGTCCGAAATCACCCGCCATAACATGTACAACGCCTCCGAAATCAGCGGCTCTTCGGCACCGGGATACAGCAGTGGTGCAGCTATTGCAGCCATTAACGAAGTTGCTGAGAAAACTTTGCCGAGGGGATTTGGTATCGACTGGGCAGGTATTTCTAAAGATGAGGTATCGCGCGGAAATGAGGCAATTTATATCTTTCTGATCTGTCTGGGCTTCGTTTATCTGATTCTTGCGGCACAGTATGAGAGTTTCATTCTGCCAATTGCAGTATTGCTTTCTTTGCCGCCAGGTATTTTCGGCGCATTCCTGTTGCTGAAAATCCTAGGACTGGAGAACAACATCTATGCGCAGGTATCGCTGGTGATGCTGATCGGTTTGCTGGGCAAGAACGCGGTGCTGATTGTAGAATTTGCCGTTCAGAAACATGCCGCAGGAGCTACTGTTCTTGAAGCAGCCACAGAAGGGGCGAAGGTAAGGTTCCGGCCTATCCTGATGACGTCATTTGCATTTATTGCGGGATTGCTCCCTTTGGTTTTTGCCTCAGGCCCCGGTAAAATAGGTAACAGGACTATAGGTACTGCGGCCGCTGGTGGTATGCTTTTCGGAACTATCTTCGGCGTGCTGATCATACCCGGACTGTACTATATATTCGGCAGGATTGCAGAGAAGCATTCCCTTGGTAAAGATGAAGATGAAAACCCCTTAACAGAAGAATTTGATCATAATGTATAAACACAGCAGAAATAAATTGATTGGTGTGCTTGGCTTATGCCTGGGCATGGCAAGCTGTAAGATCCCTGTGATCGTGCAGCCAAATGAAAATACAGCTACTCCCGAAGCCTACTCTGGCAACCGGGACACCACTAATATGGCCACAATACAGTGGCGCAGCTTTTTCACTGATAAAAACCTGGTGAACCTGATAGATACTGCTATTCAGCGTAACCAGGAACTGATGATTACTTTGCAGGAAATTGAAATGGCAAAGAATGATATCAAGCTAAAGCAAGGACAATTACTGCCTACAGTTTCGGCAGGCCTTGGTATTGGCGTGGAGAAAACGGGTAGATATACCAGTGCAGGTGCTGGTGATGCATCGACTGAAATAGCTCCAGGAAAGGAAGTGCCGGATCCGCTGATGGACTACAGTGCGGCGGTCACTGCTAACTGGGAGGTTGACATATGGAAGAAGCTACATAATGCGAAGAAAGCAGCAATAACGCGGTACCTGGCATCTGTGGAAGGTAAAAACTTCGTGGTCACCAATCTGATTGCCGAGGTCGCGAACTCATACTATGAACTGCTTGCGCTGGACAGCCAGTTGGAAATTGTCAGACAAAGTATCCAACTGCAGAAAAATGGTTTGGAAGTGGTAAAAGTTCAGAAAGAAGCCAGCCGGGTAACGGAGCTTGCTGTTCAGAAATTTAAAGCCGAAGTGCTGAATTCAAGAAGCCTTGAGTTTGAGATCCTTCAAAATATTAAAGAAACAGAGAATAGGATCAACTTTTTGCTTGGACGCTATCCACAGGAAATCCCAAGGGATAAGAGTAACTTCTTAGATTTGGTACCTGCGGCAGTCCGGTCGGGCATACCTTCTCAATTGCTGGCCAACAGGCCCGACATCAAAAAGGCCGAGCTGGAACTGGTGGCAGCTAAACTGGACGTGAAAGTAGCAAGGGCCGAATTCTACCCTTCATTCGGCATTTCTGCAACATTCGGATTTCAGGCATTTAAACCGTCATATCTGGTAAAACTACCGGAATCTATTATTTACTCGCTGGCCGGAGACCTTGCAGGACCGCTGATTAATAGAAACGGAATTAAGGCTGAATTCCGCAATGCGAATATGCGTCAGCTACAGGCTATGTTTACTTATGAGAAGACAATATTAAATGCTTACATTGAGGTCTCTACTCAGCTTTCAAACATCGATAATCTGGAGAAAAATTACGGATTAAAGTCGGAACAGGTTGATGCATTGAACAAATCTATAGATATTTCCAACGATCTGTTCAGGTCTGCAAGAGCTGATTACTTCGAAGTATTAATGACACAAAGGGATGCTTTAGAGGCTAAGCTAGAACTTATAGAAACGAAAAAGAAACAGCTAAATGCTGCAGTAAGTGTATATCAGGACTTGGGAGGTGGCTGGCAATAAGTCACAATGCTAAAGGGGGGCTGTATTACTTATTGGTGATGCAGCCCCTTCTTTTTTTATTTTATCTTTAAGGGAGTAGAAACTATCATATTCTGCACATCCAATGAATGCACCAAAATGTTGTTTCAGCTATTTATCTTAAAAATGTAATATAGTCGGTATTAATTGGTTCAAGACCATTCAGCCGGAGATCCAGGGCTATTTGTCCGCGATGGTACGTACCATGATTAAATAGATGAAGCAGGATATCATCTATATGATCCTCATAGGGCAGGCCTTTTGTTGTTTTGTATTTTACAGTTTGCTGCAACATGTCTATATGGCTATCAATTTCGGTTTTAATCCCTGTTGAGGCCTGCAGATGCATTGTTTTACAAGTTTCCAAATCATGCTCATCCTAAACACCTACACTCGCAGGTATCTCCCTAATCCTCCCCAGCCATACCATTTGAGTATTCATGATATGACTGAGTAAGCGCAAAGATTTGGCAGGCAGCTCTTGTATATGTTGCTGCTGTTCGAGTGAATTTAACAGGGAAATGTTTGCGCTGTCATTATACAACCATAATTTATCAAATATTGGTTCCATAGGCTTGTCAGATGTTATATAATTTTGTTCATGTTTACCATTGAAGTTCATTAGATAAGATATTAAGATACATGATGTTTTTTATTAAGAACATCACCAGTCTGATAGAGCTCTATAGCTTATCCGAATTATAAATCCCGATCGCTATCTGAATGCTTATAGATCTCTCCAGCTTTGATTTTTTGTTTTAGTTCTTCCTTATCAATCTGACGATATGGAATAAAGCTACCATTTAAATGATCCAGCCGGATATCAAAATAACCATTGCTAGAAAAATCATTCAAAAATAAAACTCCTGCCAACCCAAAAAGAGCCGATGTAGTAATTAATGCAGCCGTATTCTGTCCAACTCTTGAGAGTCCGGTAAAGCACAGATCATCTCCCTCTTTGCGTAACGGATAACTCCCGTTATCTGTAAATATGTATGGTTTACCTTCGTAGACAACAGCATAAGCAGATTTCAGCTTTATTTTCTGACCTTGTTCATTTTCGATTTTTGTAATGTTAATTGAGTTATGCTTTAGTTCACAGGTAATATGGGTATAATCAGGAATCTGGTTCTTGAATGAATTAAAATTTTGATATAAACCATTTTTATATGTTGAAAGGGTATAGAGATCGAGTTTACTTTTTTCCAGGCTATCAACATGTGTTACATCATAATACGTAATGGGGACAACATTAGCCGGGTACCTGGTAAGGTTACTTGAAATAAATTCGGTAATCATTTGGCTTCCCTCTCTGAATAGACGCTTGGTTACATCTAAGGCCCCGAAGGTCAGCAGCGTATCCAGATTACCCAGTTCCTCATATTTTGTATTATTTAACCGATATAATTTGGCTCTTAGATAGCAATATCCAGTTTCTTTTGTAGTCATAGTCTGCTCGGCAAAACTTAATTGCCGCAACTGAAATACAATAATACCTGTCTTGGCTGATGGATCAATTAATTTATTGAATTGACTTGTAATTTGCTTTTTTATGGGTACTGTGGTGTTAACTTTTGCTCTTTTATTGAATGCCCCCAATTGAACCATTCCCATAGATACCGTATCGGTACGGGAGTCAATAAAGTGAAGCTGATTATAGTAGCTGTTTTTAATCTTCAAGACAGGAGCCTCCATTTCAAAAGTCGCCCGGTTTGTTTGTGCCAATGTTTGTTCAGCACAACACCCTAAAATTATAAATAACAAGATCTGAATTTGAGGTAAATATCGAAGTCTATAGGCCCGCAGAATCATATAATTTAGTGTAATTTTTATAAATATGTCTATTTATTGTTATGAGGATACTGATCCGGTACTCAACAAAAAATAGGCTTAAATATAACATATATAATTTGTTTTTATGATGACTGAACTACTAATGCAAAATGAATTGTAAACCATATAACTATGTCAACAATTTTACGTTATAGTAAAATATGCATCAACAGATGTTGGCAACAATTTTGATGCAACAGTAGTGAATTACATTAAATACATACAAAAAAATGGATACGTATAACCTGGATAGATTTATTGCTGCTCAAAAAGCAGATTACGCTCATGCTCTTTCTGAGATCAAAGAAGGACGTAAACGCAGACACTGGATGTGGTATATATTTCCGCAGATCCAGGGACTGGGCTTTACCAGTACATCGAAATTTTATGCTATTCTCGATCTCGCTGAGGCGGAAGCTTATTTGAAACACCGCGTTCTAGGTCCACGTCTCATCCAGATTTGCGAAGCATTAATTCACCTTAAACAGGATGATCCCCAACGGATTTTCGGAAGTATAGATCAGTTGAAACTGAAATCATCAATGACATTATTTGCTGCTGTGCAAGATGCTGACCCTGTATTTGAACGAGTATTGGATAAATATTATAATGGGGAGAGGGACAAACAAACTTTGAGGATATTGGAGCTGGAAAGCGATATAAGTTAACTATGATTATCTTATGTCAGGATATAGATCAGCTGATCCAATAAGATAAAAAGATCCATTCTTTCCATTTGCCCATTTCCAGCCTGTAAACTGTGGTGCCACTATTGCCATGATGCATTATTACCACCATTTTCATAAATCCAAAACTATATTTTAATAGTATTCCTTCAGTTACTACTGCAAAACACATTTCTCGTTGAGATGAACAGGAGAATTTGTATAAAATCAGAATGTTTTTTTACCGTATTAACCTTTCTTCTCAAATCTTATTAACTGGGTCATAATCAGCCGGATTTAATCAGATGTCATGTATGTAAAACGTATTACTGTTTTATATAACATGCTGTTTTTCATTGCATTATGATATATATTCTTTTTTTAATGTGATTAAATCGAATATATTTACCGAATATATACAATCATTAAATGATGAATTGTCATGAACTTACAAATTCACCTAACCAATGATGGCAAATTCATGATTGCTTCATAACCATTAAACCAAGCACAGCGAGCTCTCGAAGACCTATCAAAAACAATAAATACTCTGATAAAATGCTATTGAAAAACACTATTGAGAAAATAAAAATCTAATAATAAATCACTTATAGTCTAATGAAAAGATACAGCTTATTAATCAGTTTGCTCTGTATAAAACTTTGTTTTAGCGCAGATCTATATGCGCAGGGTTTTTTACATGCCGATGGAAAAAGAATTGTGAATGAAAAAGGGGATAATGTTTTGCTTAGAGGTGTGGGCCTTGGGGGCTGGATGTTGCAGGAAGGGTATATGCTAAAAATAAATAAAGAGGGACAGCAGTACCGGATCAGAGAACGACTCGAAGAATTGGCGGGAGCGGGGCATACGCAGGAGTTTTATGATAGCTGGTTGGCCAATCATACCACTAAGGCCGACATCGACGCGATGAAGGGATGGGGCTTCAACTCTGTAAGACTACCTATGCATTATAACCTGTACACCTTACCAATAGAAAAAGAGCCAGTCGCCGGAAGGAATACCTGGATAGAAAAGGGATTTGCTATGACAGACAGTTTACTTGCCTGGTGTAAAGCCAACCAGATGTACCTGATCCTCGATCTCCACGCAGTGCCGGGCGGACAAGGTAACGATGTGAATATATCGGACAGGGATGGATCAAAACCTTCATTATGGGAAAATGAAGAGAATCAAAAGAAGACCATCGCATTATGGAAGAAATTAGCTGAAAGATATGCCAACGAGCCATGGATCGGAGGATATGATATTATTAATGAACCCAACTGGGGCTTTGAAGATTTAGCGAAGGATAAAAACGGTACCAGGGAAACGAAGAATATCCCATTAAAGAAATTTATGGTCGACGTTACCAGTGCCATCCGCGAAGTAGATAAGCAGCATCTTATTATTATAGAAGGAAATGGCTGGGGAAATAATTATAATGGTATTCTTCCGCAATGGGATAACAATATGGCGCTGAGTTTTCATAAATACTGGACTTATAATGATTCTTCTTCTATTGCACATATGATTAAGATGAGAGACCAGTATAATCTTCCCGTGTGGATAGGTGAAACAGGTGAAAATAGTAATGTTTGGTTTACTGATGCTATCCGCTTATTTGAAAAGAATAATATTGGCTGGGCATGGTGGCCATTAAAGAAAATCGGCATCAATAATCCTATGGAAATTAAGTCTAACCCTGATTATAATAAAGTCATTGATTATTTGAATACTGGTGAGGGTAAACCTTCTGAAAGCATTGCTTATAAAGGGCTGATGGAGCTTGCAAAAGGCACACGATTTGAAAATACAGTTGTTCATCAGGATGTCATAGATGCCATGATCCGTCAACCTTTTACTGCGGAGACAAAGCCTTTCCGCAATAACAAAATACAAAAATCTAGCCTTATCAATGCCGTTGATTATGACCTTGGGATTAATGGTGCAGCTTATTTTGATAATGATACTGCCGATTATCATGTGTCAACGGGAAAAAGTACCCCTGGCAATAAGGGCCGGGCTTATAGAAATGACGGGGTTGATATCAGCGTGGGTACCGATGGAAGTTATTATGTAAGTAGCTTTGAGAGCGGGGAGTGGCTGCAATATACTATTGATGTTGTCAAAAAAGGTAAATATACTATCCAACTCGGTTATAGCTCCGGCAATTCAAATGGGAGGATAAATATTGTTGTTGATGGAATTGTGCTCGCTAAAGGCCTGGAATTGCCATCTACAAACGACCTGAATAATTTCAGGACATTTGAACTAAAACATATACAGCTGAATGCCGGCACACAAAAAATCAGAATTTACGCCGAGGTGGGCGGCTTCAATTTTAGTCAGATTCGATTTGTGATGAGGTAAGCGCATTCATTTTACTATTATCCAGGCTTGCCAAATATGAAAGTATAAGTTTCTTATGTCTGAAGTTTGTATTATTAATTACATAAAAGAAATGAGCCATTGCAATGAAGAGCAGATCTAATTCTTTCTGATAATAAACATTATTTCCGAAGTACTTAAGGTCTTCGGAAATATAGTTAATAAAACTTTCCCTCTGTTCCGCGCCAAGCTCTTCTACATATGCAGGATTATCAAGCAGGAACTGGATTTCTTTTTTGAATGGTACTTCTATTTTCCTGACCTCAACAATATTTGTTTTAATTTCATCAAAAGGCGTCGATGTTCTCATGAAATCCGTGGCCATTAGTAGATCTGCATAAATTTGCTGTTGTTCAGTAGCTCTTTTCTTTATGACCAGATAGTTATGATATTTTTCTTTAAATGTTTCCAGTATCCCTTGCGTATTGGCAAGGTTGAGGAAGTAGTTGAAAATCTCAATGTCCCTCATCCTTATGGATTCCTTTAAAGCAGCAGCTTCGCCATTCAGATAGGTAATCAGCGCATCTGTATCTATGGGTGAATATTTGATCCCATCGTAGTCAAATGTCTTAATTGCTATCAGTCCGGATTGTATATTTTGCAGAATCTCCAGGTCTCCTTCTATAGCTTGTAAGGTAAATATGGTATCGAGTGTCTCCTTATCAAAGAGTTCTTCAGCAGATGCCTGAGTTGATAGAGGCATATTGTCGAACGTGTGATCATCAAAATCGTTGTATAGCTCTTTACGATCATAGTATCCTTTGTATAATTCTGGAAGGCTGCTTGCACAATACTCTTTTTCATAATCTTCCTGAAACCGTTGTCCTTCCAGATTTACAGGAGGTTTTTCATAATCTACTCCCTGAAACTTCAGCTCTGTTACCTTTTCCTGCAATGCTTCTATATCAATTAATAAGCTACTGGAAAGTTCGTTACGCACCGATGTAGTTGGTTTATTCAAAATAAGAAGTTCTGAAATTCTATCTTCAGTAGCAGGATGGGATGACCATTGGTCTTTAAGTATAAGCATTGATTTATTGAACCTTTTATTACTTTCAATTGATATGATGGGTAAGCCACTCTCTATAGGCAATTTCTGTGCTTTTGCAATATGGGTCATCACAAAATATTGTTGCGGATAGAAATTGGCCGTCTTCTCTGCATTTTCTATTTTGCTGTTATAATAGTTGTAGACAATGTTTAAAGAATGATCAGCAAGTTCCAGTCTTAAAAGGGAGTTAATGAGTGGCTGTGACCCTGCAACATGGGCAGAAACGGCATCTGCATGAAACTCCATTTCCCTTGATAGAGCCATATAATTTAGGTTGACAACAACATACACCTTTTTAAGCAGTACCTGGATAAGTGCTATAATTCTGAGTGCAATTGCTACAAAGGCGGAGAAATAAGAACTTACATTGGCTACACTTTGCATTAATGCATTATAAGAATCATTGTCGTACAGGATATTATAGATGACCATATTTACATTATAAACATAACTCCCAACTTTCATGCTTCTTTGAGAAAAATGCCCAAATTCGTGAGCAAGAATAGCTTTTAACTCTATAACTGATATCGAATTGAGCAGGCCCATGCCTATTTGAAGGCTTTTTTTGACTGGAAAAAACATGCTCCAGAAACTTGAGTCGTAAAACACTGAGGCATTAACTTCTGAGGAGACATAGATTTTTTTTGGGAAATCTGTTTTTACCTCGTCTACTATTTCCTTAATAAATTTGAAAAGTTCAGGCTGTTGGTCTGCGGTGACTTCAAGTAAATAAGACCTGTCTATTTTTGAGCCGCTGAACATAAATTTCAACAGAAAAACCAAAACCAGAAAACCGAAAATTCCAATCCCTATCCCAAGCATAAATGTAGGAATCGAAGGATAGAAAATTATAAGTTTTATTCCTGCATATGCGCATAAAACACTTAAACCAATAGCGGTTATAATTAACAGGAGATAGGTGAATATGAAAAATATAATGGCGAATACAGATTTTACAGCCATTTTTTTAAAGTTTCCTGAGATTCGGACAGCATTATTTTTCATACTTTGATTTGTCGCTAATGGATGAGGTTAATTGGGGTGTGCTTTTCTTTTTTAAAGAGATTTATCATTGAAATACAATTCCTGTATGTCGCAACGAAATGTCGGTAATAAACTTAAATATTAATAATTTATAGCTATTTTTATTTACTCTTAGTTTGAGGGTAAAATAAGATCCGGATGGTTATTGGGTATTTTATTGATGACCGTAGAATTTACCAGAGTTGATACCCTGTAACTGTTCATCATATCATCCGGGTATGGATTACAAAGGCTAAGCAAATCAGGGACACTGAGATCCTTACTTAGCCATAAATTTTCTTCATTTCTATCCAGTATCACTGGCATTCTGAATTTAGGGTCATGTACATTAGCTACCAGTTGATTGGCAACAGTAGTCATGATCGTAAAAGACCTGTAGATTTCTCCGGAGAACTTGTCTTTCCATTGGCTCCATAGCCCCGCAAAAGTAAATAATTCCCTGTCTTTCAAAACGAATCTATAGGGGATAGATTTGCCGGTCTTCTTATCCCATTCATAAAATCCATCAGCCATAACCAGGCACGTTTTATGGTGGCTTAATAATGGTGCCCAGGTACGGTTATTCGCAGCTTCTTCACTTCGTGCATTGAGTGTCGAAAAGTTGAGCTTAATATCATTTGCCCAGTAGGGAACTAACCCGAAATGCATACGCTGGGCTATTTCAGGCTCATCAGCGGTAATTACCAGTCCTTCCTGAGTTGGAGCAAGATTATAATTTGGCTCAAATGAAGGGGGCAGCTTAACCTGGTATGCTTTCAGTAATTCTTTTTCCTTTTTTGTGAGGGTATATCTTGCACACATATAAAGCGTTTGCCACAAAAATAAGAGCTTTTATTAAAAAATACTAATCATAAAAATGACCGGTGTTATCAATTTATATTTTCTATCCGGCAAGCTTACTCATATTTTAATGCGTCAATTGTATTTCCACTGGCGGCCTTATATGACCTTACACTAACTGTGATGAGTGTGATTAACATGGAAATGCACATCGCCAATAGAAAAGGCCATATATCCACTTCCATACGATAAGCGAAACCCGACAGCCACCTGGAAACTAATACATAAGCCAAAGGCCATGCTAAGATATTGGCTATGAAAACCATGATTATAAATGATCCGTTTAACATTTTTACCAGTTCAAGGGTAGAGGCCCCTAAAACTTTCCTGATAGCAATTTCTTTAGTCCTTTGGGTAGCTACAAAAGAAATCAATCCAAAAAGACCGATAAAAGATATAAAAATTATGACGCCTGCAAATATGCGGAACAAAAAGCCCATTACCTGCTCTGTTTCATAATAGCTATTGATATCCTGATCGAGGAATTTGGCATCGTAAACTTCATTCGGGAAGTAACTTTCCCATAGGGTATGTATCTCTTTCATAGCCGGCAGCAAACTTTGTTGATCTAGCTTAACGGCCATATTATAATATGCATTCTTTCTTTGAAAAAAAATCATCGGAGAAATCTTTTCCTTGAGCGACTGATCGTTGAAATCTTTCACTACGCCTACAATGGGTGCTCTTTTTCCATTTTGGTCTATTATTTTTCCCATTGCGGCCTGCGGGTCTGTGATGCCCACTTTCCTGATAAAAGTTTCATTAGCGACATAGCCATTAACAGTATCACTTTTCAAAAATGATTTACCTGCAAGGAACTTCAGGTTGAAAAGCCTAAAATAGTACTCATCATTCATATTAATCCTCACCTCAAAGTCGTTGTTCGCCTGTCCGTTAAAGCTGAAGTTTGTGCTTGTCATATTTCCTGAAAGTGGCGGGTTAAAGCAATAACTTGATAGGCTTACCCCCGGTATCCTTAGCACTCTCTCCCTGAAGTTTGCCATTCTTGTCTGACTGGCGCTATCTCCGGGCATATTGATCATAGCTATTGCTTTACGCTCAAAGCCAAGCGGCTTTTCACGTACATATTGCATTTGTTTTAGGATAACCAAGGTGCATATGATCAATATGATAGTGATGGAGAACTGTACCACAACAAGCACCTTCCGTAAACTTAAGCTTCCTGAGTTAATGCTTATCTTATTTTTAATTGCGAGGGCAGGACTAAAGCCGGACATGATCATGGCAGGGTAGTACCCGGCTAAAAAGCTAACCAGGATAACCAGCACCACCATAAATAAAATGATAACAGGGTTTCCAAACAGGCTGAAGGTGACTTGTTCTTTAAATAAATTTTGCATTACAGGTAATGCCAATTCGGCCAGTATACATGCTATCAGCAATGAGATCATACTGATAACCAAAGTTTCGATAAGAAACTGGCTGACCAGCTGTTTGCGCATAGATCCCATTACTTTACGGACACCAACTTCTTTGGAACGGTTTACAGACTGAGCTGTGGCAAGGTTGATGAAATTTATACAGGCAGTAATCATTAAAAATATACCTATAATTGCCAGTCCGTAAATTTCTTTTTTGGTAATGGTCGCATCTGCGAAGTTCCCATAATTGTTATTGAAATGTATCTCTGTCAGTGGCTGAAGGACACTGATCTGATTGCCTGCCATTT
>JAATFQ010000001.1 GCA_015655115.1 Sphingobacteriales bacterium | reverse complement strand
CTGCTTTAATTTGCAGGAGTAGCTCCTGATTGATTTTAGTATATGGGGTGGATGCAGACATATTTAGTTTTTTAGTACTGACGGTATTTTTCTGAAGTGTAAGTCAACTGTACAAACGAGTGGTTGATCTCTCCCGGCATAGGCGGATGCATCTTTTTTATACCCGTTACTGCAGTGATCACAAAAGGGTAAGCAGCAATCACCCTGTCGAGTATCTGTTTAACCACAGACTCCAACAATTGTTTCGTGCTTGCCATCTCTTCCTGGATAATATGGTTGAGCACCTCATAATTCACAGTCCGCTGCAAATCCTCAGTATCGCCAGATGGATAGAAAGTCACCATCACGCTCACCAGGAATTCTGTTCCAGTTACCTGCTCTTCAGGATAATAGCCATGCAGGGCGAAACATTTAACATCATTAAGGGCAACAGTTTGTATAAACATAAGCGTAAATTGATTAGCAATGGATTGATTGGCAATGTGAACAGATTGATAAGTAATAAAAACAGATTAATTAGCAAAATTAATTTTTTGATTGGTTTTAACCAGCGATTAGCCGAATTTATTACCTTTGAAATATGCCCAAATATACTGCTTACCATGAACAACACCGGAAAGAAAGACCTTTACGAAGCACCTGATTACTACCTGCTGGATGAACTGTTAACTGAAGAACATAAACTTATCCGCTCATCGGCGCGCGACTGGGTAAAAAAAGAATTGAGTCTTGTTATAGAAGATTATGCCCAAAAAGCAGAATTCCCCAAACACCTGATTAAAGGATTGGCTGAAATCGGTGCGTTCGGGCCAACGATTCCTGTGGAATATGGCGGTGCCGGACTGGACTATATTGCTTATGGCATCCTGATGCAGGAACTGGAACGCGGTGACTCCGGCATCCGCTCTACAGCCTCCGTTCAAGGTTCGCTGGTGATGTACCCTATTTTCGCCTATGGCTCCGAAGAACAGCGCAAAAAATACTTGCCTAAGCTCGCCGCAGGCGAAATGATGGGTTGCTTCGGATTAACAGAGCCTGACCATGGATCTAATCCCGGTGGGATGGTCACCAATATCAAAGACAACGGAGATCACTATATATTAAATGGTGCAAAGATGTGGATCTCCAATGCCCCTTTTGCGGATATAGCCGTAGTATGGGCTAAAGATGAAACCGGAAAAATCAGGGGCATGGTGGTAGAACGAGGCATGGAAGGATTTACAACTCCGGAAACACATAATAAATGGAGCTTGCGTGCCTCCTCCACAGGAGAACTCGTGTTCGACAATGTAAAAGTCCCCAAAGAAAATATATTCCCTAACATTTCCGGCTTAAAAGGTCCGTTGGGATGCTTAAACCAGGCACGGTACGGTATAGCCTGGGGAGCGCTGGGTGCAGCAATGGATTGTTACGATACCGCTCTGCGCTATTCAAAGGAGCGTATTCAGTTTGGCAAACCTATCGGTGGTTTCCAGCTGCAGCAGAAGAAACTTGCAGAGATGATCACCGAGATTACCAAAGGACAACTGCTGGTATGGCGGTTGGGGGTGCTGAAAAGTGAAAATCGTGCTACAGCAGAACAGATATCTATGGCCAAGCGCAATAGTGTCGAGATTGCGCTGGACATTGCCAGAAATGCGAGGCAGATGCTGGGCGGAATGGGAATTACTGGCGAATATTCAATTATGCGCCACATGATGAACCTCGAATCAGTGGTGACCTATGAAGGCACACATGACATCCACCTGCTGATCACCGGGATGGACGTGACTGGTTTAAATGCTTTCAAATAATTAATTCGCATGTAGTTATTTATGTACTTTTGACTTTCTCTTTGAAAGATCCGGAAGAGTAAGAGAAACATTGTTTTTACTTACCCGGAATATTCATGGAAGAAAGCACTGATAGAATACCAAAAAACTGAACACAACAAGAATTATTAAAATAAAATAATGAAGACCTTTAAAAAATATTATTTCCTCCCTGCCCCTCCCGAAGAAGTGTACCTGGCTATGACTAAAGCACAAAGTATCCAATTGTGGACCGGTGCCGAAGTGGAATTCAGCGAAGAAGCGGGCACTGAATTCTCCTTCTGGGATGGCGATATCGTCGGAAAAAACATAGAGTTCGATTTTGGCAAAAAAATTGTACAGGAATGGTACTTCGGAGAAGACAATGAACCTTCAATTGTTACCATTAAACTTCATGCTGATAAAAAAGGAACTTCACTGGAATTTGTACAGACAAATATTCCCGATGAAGACTATGATGACTTTACAAGCGGAATAAACGAACATTATATTGGAGGCTTAGCGGATTTCTTTGAAGAGGACTAAATATTAAACCTCAACATTATGAATCGTACTATCGGTTTCTTATGCATCATTGTAGGTGCGGCGCTCCTTGTATGGACCGGATTTACCTACACGAAGAAAGAAAAAATTATTGACGCAGGCCCTTTTCAGGTGTCGGCCGACAGACAAAAAACAGTTAACTGGCCGCCTTATGCTGGTGGCGTGGTGATACTTGCCGGAGTGATCCTCGTGCTCACGGCTAAAAAGAAATAAACAAAAAAGAGTTTTTCGGCTGAGCCCTCAATTGATAGGGCAACGGCCGAAAAACTCCTTAAGATTAAAACTCCTTAGCTATTAAAACGTCTTCAATCTCTTAAAGACCTTATTCTCCACTAAAAACTACAGACACATTTTCCCGCAGATTATAATGTGAAGCCATTACCTCTCCATAGGCTCCCGTACTGCGTATCGCTACTAAGTCGCCCCTCAGAGTTTCAGGCAACGTCACCTCTTTACCAAAACAGTCTGTGCTCTCACATATAGGCCCTACAACATCATATTTAGCACCCGCCTTAACATCAGCCCTGCTGATATTTTCAATTTGGTGGTAAGCCTGGTACAGTGCCGGGCGCATTAGTTCCGTCATACCTGCATCCAGGATAATGAAGTTCTTTTTCTTGCCATTCTTCACATACAATACCTTGCTGATCAGGGAAGACGACTGCCCTACCAATGCCCTGCCCAATTCGAAATGAACCTCCTGGTTAGCACGTACATCAAGAAAGTCACTGAAGATCTTAAAATAAGCCTCGAAATCAGGCACCTGCTGATCCGGATTGTGATAATCAATACCCAACCCACCGCCAACATTCAGTACGCGCACAACAAAGCCACGCTCTTCAAACCATAAAGCAAACTCATTTACACGTAAACACAGGTTTTTATAAACCTCCAGATTGGTAATCTGCGAGCCAATATGAAAATGAATACCTACAAACTCCAGCTGCGCACATTTCTTCAGCATTTCCGCACACGCAGGCAGGTCCCACGAATTGACACCGAACTTATTCTCATCCAGCCCTGTAGTAATATTATGGTGCGTATGTGCATCGACATTGGGATTAATCCGGATAGCAACCTTCACTTTTTTACTTTTTTTAAGCGCCAACTCATTGATCACTTCCAGCTCCTGAACAGACTCTACATTAAAGCAGAAAATATCCTGGTCCAGCGCGTCATTGATCTCCCTGTCGGATTTCCCGACACCTGCAAAAACCACTTTCCCGGCAGGAAAGCCCATTTCTATCGCTTTCTTCACCTCATTGCCACTCACACAGTCTGCACCAAATCCGGTTTCCCTGATCTTCTTTAACAGCGTTTCATTGAAGTTCGCCTTCATCGCATAATGCACATGAAAACCATGAACCTTCGCCGCCGCCGCACACGAAGAGAGTGTCTGCTGCAATAAAACCAGATCATAGTAATAAAAAGGTGTTTCTAAATTTGCAAATTGCGCTATATCTTTGTTAGAAAACATAATGTTTAAATATCTTTTAATATTTGTTATAGTTGGAATGGTATTAATTTACATGGGCAACTACTTCGACCTGCAGCGTAACAAAATCAGCAGAAAAGAATACGACAGAAGAATCAGATTCTTCATCGTACTTTTATTTATCATTGTAGCCATCATGGTCTATATTAAAAGAAGATAATCCTCATTGCTGAGTTACCTCCGTTGTAAAGGTAATCTCCCTCTGTATACACACCAATGATCCAGCCCCTATTCAAAAATACGGTTATGTAAGCTTCTTAATGCTTCGGTCTTATCTTCTGTATGAATCAGTAGTGAAATATTGTAGTTACTGCCTCCATAAGAAATCATCCTGATCGGGATATGTTTGATAGAATCCAGCACCCGCGAAGCAAAACCATGCTTTTCCGCACCAAAATCGCCTACTACACATATAATAGAATGCTCTTTATCGATCTCTACTGTACCAAAAGCATGCAGCTCCTCAATAATCTGCTCCAGGTTATCTGTAAAGTCGATCGTTAAAGAAACCGCTACTTCAGAAGTAGTGATCATATCTATAGGCGTTTTATAGCGCTCAAAAATCTCGAAGATCCTCCGCAGAAACCCATAAGCCAGCAACATGCGGCTCGACTGGATCTTAATGGCGGTAATGCCATCCTTGGCAGCAATAGACTTGATCTTTCCCTTTTCGCTCTCTGTAGAGATCAGCGTTCCCTCAGCCGAAGGCTCCATAGTATTCAACAGGCGTACAGGGATTTTATATTTCTGCGCCGGAAATACCGACTGCGGGTGCAGGATTTTCGCTCCGAAATAAGCAAGCTCTGCCGCCTCATCAAATGATAAGTGAGAAATCGGTTTAGTTCCTTTAACAATGCGCGGATCATTATTGTGCATGCCGTCAATATCCGTCCAGATCTGTACTTCTTCAGCCAATATTGCAGCACCTATTAAAGAAGCTGTATAATCACTGCCACCGCGTCTTAAGTTATCTACCTCCCCAAAACTGTTCCTGCAGATGAAACCTTGTGTAATAAACAGTTTATTTCCTATATGGGCCTCTAATAAAGGCTGCAGATGTGCAGTAATAAATGGAATATCAGGCTCATTGTCTTCGTCGGTCTTCATAAAATCCAACGCAGGCAGCAATACCGAAGGCACACCTATAGACTTCAGATAAATATGATATAAGGTGGTCGACAAGAGTTCACCTTGTGCCAATACAACCTTATCTTCAATTAAGGTGAAGATATCATTTGCAAGTGTACTTAGGAAACCAAAATAATAATCTACTACTTCCTGACC
Organism: Sphingobacteriales bacterium; assembly: GCA_015655115.1. Taxonomy (GTDB): domain Bacteria; phylum Bacteroidota; class Bacteroidia; order Sphingobacteriales; family Sphingobacteriaceae; genus Pedobacter. Next base: position 10,273 of record JAATFQ010000001.1, on the reverse strand, counting down.
CTGTGCCTTGAATTCCGCCGCCGGTAAAAGCTCTGCTACAAAATCATTATATTTTTGATTTAGGGCGTTAATCAGTATTAACGCCCCCTGTTTATCTTCCTTTAAAAGTTTGCCCGAAATTTCTACTAAACTATTTGTTGTACCAGACACAGCTGATAGGACTACAATCTGTTCCTCTGCAGGATTAATAATATCCAGCAATTTTGTCATCCGCTCAGGGCTTCCGACAGAAGTTCCGCCAAACTTTAATATTTTCATTTTTTCTGTATTGTTTAATAATTGTTTATGGTTCTCGTATTTTTGTCATCCATAAAATCTTGTTCAGGACCTGGTAAATGACCCATGAAAATTTATTTCAGACAGATATTCTTAATTCAAATTATTTGATATATAATTGTATTGGGGCGTGAAATTAAAGAAAACGCTCTTAATAATTACGATATCAGTAAAATAAAATAATAATAAAGGGTAGTTTTGTTTACAAAACTCCAAACAGGATACCATTTTTATTGTTGATAAAACCAGTAAATTAAATACTCATATAGCTCATGCAATTAGAAGCCTCTACACTTAGTACCATTAATGAATGGCTGAATGGAAATTACGATCAGCAAACCAAGCAGGAAATTCAACACCTGATGGATAAAGAAGCAGTCACAGAACTTACAGATTCTTTTTACAGAAGTTTGGAATTTGGTACTGGCGGATTGCGCGGAATTATGGGTGCCGGCTCAAACAGGATCAACAAGTACACCATCGGTACTGCTACACAAGGACTGAGCAACTACCTGTTAAACAAGTATCCCGGAGAAAAAATTAAGGTGGCCATAGCACACGATAGCAGGAACAATTCCGACTACTTCGCGAAGATTACCGCAGATGTGTTTTCAGCAAATGGCATTTACGTATATTTCTTTAAGGAATTACGCCCAACACCAGAGCTTTCATTTGCCGTGCGCCATCTGGGATGCCGCAGTGGCGTAATGCTTACCGCATCACATAACCCTAAAGAATATAATGGCTATAAAGCCTATGGCGCTGACGGCGGACAGTTCACATTCCCTGATGATGAGATGGTGATGGACGAAGTGGCCAGAATCAAAAGTATTGATGAAGTAAAGTTTGACCGTATCGACAGCAATGTAGAACTGATTGGCGAGGAGATCGATAAGCTTTACCTTGACCTGATTACAGCACTTTCAGTATCTCCGGAAGCTATAGCGAGACAAAAAGACCTTAAGATTGTCTACTCTCCTATCCATGGTACAGGAATTACACTGGTGCCTAAAGCTCTGGCGCAATTTGGCTTCGACAACCTTACACTTGTAGAAGAGCAAAGTACACCTGATGGTAATTTCCCAACCGTGGTTTACCCTAACCCTGAAGAAAAAGAAGCACTGACCCTTGCTTTGAAGAAAGCAAAAGATATTGATGCCGACCTGGTACTGGCTACAGACCCTGATGCAGACAGAGTAGGTATTGCTGTAAAAAATAATGAAGGTGAGTTTGTACTGCTCAATGGGAACCAAACGGGCAGCCTGCTGATCAACTACCTGCTTACTGCCTGGGAGGAAAAAGGTAAACTCGACGGCGACCAGTATATCGTGAAAACGATCGTAACATCTAACCTTATTGAGGCTATTGCCGATGCGAAGAAGGTGAAATATTACAATACCCTAACAGGATTTAAATATATCGGACAGCTGATCACCAGCCTGCAAGGCAAAAAAACGTTTATTGGCGGTGGTGAAGAAAGCTATGGCTACCTGATCGGAGAGCTGGTAAGAGATAAAGATGCCGTAGTATCTTGTGCTTTTATAGCTGAGATGACTGCATTTTACAAAGATAAAGGCAGCAGCTTATATGATGCACTGCTGAATATGTATGTAGAATATGGCTTATATAAAGAAGAACTCGTATCCCTGACTAAAAAAGGAAAAACAGGTGCCGAAGAAATCAAAGCCATGATGGTGAAATTCAGAGAGAACCCTCCAGTAACACTAGGTGGATCGAAAGTGAAGACTTTAAAAGATTATGAACTGGGTGAAGAAACTGACCTGATCACTAAAGTAAAAACTAAACTTGACTTCCCTAAATCGGATGTGCTGCAGTTCATCACCGAAGATGGCAGCATCGTTTCTGCACGCCCTTCAGGTACTGAACCTAAGATTAAGTTTTACTGCAGTGTAAATGCACCACTGGCAGGCAAAGCTGACTTCCCTACAGCTGATGCTGCTCTTGGAGCCAAGATCAAATCTTTAATGGAAGACCTGCAGGCTTAAGAATAACCTACCGGCTTAAGAACAGTTAAACCCGCAGGCTCTTAAAATAAGAATTGCTGTTAATAAAAAACTTCATCGTAATAAATAATAAAGAGGCCTTCCCGTGAATTCAGGAGGCCTCTTTTATAATCTTTATCTGTAACTGAGGAGTACTATTTATCTCTCGATGAACTTTGGTGATAAAACAATCATTTGCGGCGGATCATTTTGAATCATCGAATCCAGTGCAGCCAGATCTTTTAATACCAGCCCGATAATGTTTTCCGCAATTTCTTCTATAGGCTGGTCGACAACACTAATCGGTGGCGAATGCAGACAAAAAACATCATGGTCATCGTATGCAACTACCTGAAACTGATCATCCAGCTTTTTGCCCATCTCACGGAAACAGAATAATCCCCTGATTGCCAGATAATTTGTAGAAAACAATACCGCGTCAATATCCTTGTTTTTCGTAAAAAAATCGATGAGCTGTGTATTGGTCTCCTCAATAGTATTTGCAAAAGGAATGTGGATGCACAGTCTTTTCATCACTCTGAACTGATAGTCCTGCAAAGCCTTCTGATATCCTTTGTAACGATCTTTCATCTGATCAACCTTTATATCCACTGTCACAAAAGCGATCTTTTTCTTCAGCTTACGGATAAGGTACTCTGTTGCTTCATACGTGCCGCCAACATTGTTGACCAGCACACAGTTTGTTTTCAGTGACGCGAGGTTACGATCGAACAGCACTACCGGTATTTTATTGGCAATCAGCGATTTAATATCCTCTTCCATACCCGGCATTGGTGCAATGATATAACCATCTACCTGCCTGGATTTAAACATCTTAAATAACCCTTTTGCTTTGTCAATATCATTTTCTGTACTGGAATAGATAATCTTGTACCCATGTTTATAGGCCTTGTCTTCAATCAGCCTGGCTATAGATGCAAAAAATGGGTTGGAGATATCCTCGACAATTAGCCCCAAGGTTTTTGAATTTCCAGTGCGCAGGCTTCGTGCAACCTGATTAGGCCTGAAGCCCAGATCTGTAATAATTTTTTGCACTTTGGCAATCATCTCCTGGCTAATGCGCATTTGCTCTGCCTTACCATTCAATATAAAAGATACAGTAGTGATAGATACATTTGCCTTTTTAGCGATATCCTTTATGGAAAGCGGTTTCATCTGTTTATTTGGTTGCTTTTAAGGCCTTTGATAATCACTGGCCAATGTTCAATTTATTTACGGTGGCCAAGCTAGAAAATTAAAATTTAATAATAAAACAGTCTGCACTGTCTGCTGGAAAATTATCCTCCCAGCTACATATTATTAGTTAATAAGAAACACTAACCTTTCTGACTTCTTAACTGGTACTTAGCTATGTCAACTAAGCTAAACAATCTTTTACAATTAAAATGATAATAGTGAAACGTGTATGCCAACACACGTATTATGCCCCGCACCACAAAAATATTTGTCACCCGCAAATCAAACATTATCTACTCAGTACGGTTTAAAAGAGTAAATTTGTATTACATCTCTTCTCAATTATGGCATACATAGATTATTATAAAATCCTGGGGGTAGACAAAAGCGCAACCCAGGACGATATTAAAAAAGCATATAGAAAACTAGCGCGCAAGTACCATCCTGATTTAAATCCAGATGATAAGGAGGCGAATAAGATGTTCCAGCAAATTAATGAGGCCAATGAGGCATTAAGCGACCCTGAAAAGCGCAAAAAATATGATGAGTATGGCGAAAACTGGAAACACGCTGACCAGTATGACCAGGCTAAACAGTCACGTAATCCTTTTGGAGGTGGCGGGTTTGGCGGCGGCAGCGGCAGTGCTGGTGGCGGTTCCAATTTTGGCGGGGGCGACTTCTCGGATTTCTTTGAATCTATGTTTGGTGGTGGCTTTGGCGGCAGCAGGCAGCGGGGCAGTTCAAGATTTAAAGGACAGGATATGCAGGCAGAACTCCAGATTCCTCTAAGAGAGGCAGCAAAAACACATAAAAAGACAATTACCATTAATGGTAAAAGCTTAAGGATTACCATTCCGGCAGGAATTGCTCATGCACAGGTGATTAAACTTAAGGGCCAGGGTGGTGCCGGTGTAAATGGCGGACCTGATGGCGACCTGTTCATTACCATCTCCATTGCGGAAGATCCTATTTTTAAAAGGCTTAATAATGATCTTTATTTAAATAAAGAGATAGACCTGTATACCGCTGTACTTGGCGGTGAGGTAACCATAGATACCCTTGATGGTAAGGTGAAACTAAAGGTAGCTGCGGGGACACAAAACGGCACAAAAATACGTTTGAAGGGCAAGGGTTTTCCGCATTATAAAAAAGAAGATGTAGCGGGCGACCTGTTTATCACCTATACAATAAAAATACCAACAGCTTTAACAGAGGCTCAGATTAAGTTGTTTACAGAATTGAAAGAATTGACTAAATAAGATCAAAAAGAATTGGCGGACTAACATCAAATTTCATCATCAAATGGAAACAGAGTTAATAACCATTACAGAATATTGCGCTCATAGTAAGGTAGACCTTTCTTTTATTATTGCCCTGGAGCAGTCGGGCTTAATTACGTTTACCTTAATTGGCGAAGACAAGTTTATTCATCATGAACAGCTGGTGGAAATAGAACGGTTAGTTCATTTCCACTATGACCTTGATATCAATATAGAAGGCATTGATGCCATCCTTAACCTATTACTAAAGATCAAAAAAATGCAGCGCGAGATACAGGAACTAAATACACGCCTGCATCTATATGTGGGTAGCTAAGCGCAACTGCGGATTATCATGAATTGCGTGCCAGCTTGAATTTCTATATGCTGGCACGCAATTCCGCTAACTGTAAATTTCCGGGTTAACTACATGAGGCAGTTTTTCGCCCTTTAGCCCTGCTATAATATTATCTGCAGCGATCCTCGCCATCGCATTCCGCGTCCCCACTGTTGCAGAACCAATATGTGGCAGCACGCATACATTAGCCATCTTTAAGAGCGGGTTTTGAGGTGACATAGGCTCGGGATTGGTGACATCAAGTCCTGCTCCCCAGATTAGTTTTTGCTCCAGTGCCTCAGTTAAATCTGCCTCGTTATGTATAGAACCTCTTGCAGTATTCACAAAGATGGCAGTCTCTTTCATCTGTTTAAAGGCATCCATATTAAATTTCCCTTCCGTTTCCGGCGTCAATGCCGTGTGTACACTCAGCACATCACTTTGCTGGAGCAGCTCTTCAAAAGAAACATATGTGGCATTCAATTCTTTTTCTGCATCTTCATTACGGCTCCTGTTATGGTAGATAATCTTCATGTGGTATGCGCCTACACATCGTTTAGCCATTTCCAGCCCTATCTTGCCCAGTCCATAAATCCCAAGTGTTGAGCCATGAAGCTCAATACCTAAGTTTGCGGTAGGCTCAAAGAACCCCCACTCGCCATTTAGAATACGCTGGTGCATATAGAAAGCATTTCTTGAGGTAGCCAGCATCAATAAAAATGCTGTGTCTGCCGTTGAATCGCTCAGTACACCGGGTGTATTACCTACTGGAATCTTCAGTGCTGTAGCCGTATCTATATCTACATTATCATACCCTACAGAATGTAATGCGATTACCTTTAAATGTTTACTCGCAAGGAGAAACTCCTTATTGATCAGCTGCCCGGCGGATAACAATGCGTCAGCATCTTTGCAATGCGCTATCATTTCTTCCTGAGTAAGCTTTCTTTTTTCTGTCCATTGTGTAACTTCCAGTCCGGCTGCTTCCAGCAATGCTATTGCTGCGGCCGGAAGAATCCTGGTGACAAATACCTTCATATAATTGAGATCTACATTTTACCGTGTGCAGCAAATCTAAAAAAGCTGCCCGTTAAGGACAGTCTTTTTAATGATTTAAATTCGTCTTTGCCACAGTTAAGGCTTTATTTGACAATAAGACCAGATATTTAAAATGAAGGCCAGATATTTTGATAATAAGGTCATTCTTTAGTTTTTTAAGCCTAATACTTCCTTATTTTTTGTACTCAGCAAGCAGCAAGTCCATGTCATCCATCAATTGCATTACCTGTTCATCTACCGTGCCATCATAAGCCCCCCTGATGCGTTTATCCTTATCCACCAACACCAGATAACCCTGATGGATAAATCCGCCGGGAGCCTCTTTATCCTGATGTACAGACACAAGGTAGTTCCGCTCGGCCAATGCATAGATGGAATCCCTGGTGCCCCATAAAAATTCCCATTGCGTACCCTTTATGCCCAGTTTATTCGCATAGGCTTTCATCCTCGATGGGGTATCATATTTTACATCAATGGTATGCGAGGCAAACTTCACCTCTGGATTGTTTAAATACTTATGGTATACCTTTAACAGGTTCCGGTGCATTGTGGGACAGATGGTAGGGCAGGAAGTAAAAAAGAAGTCGGCCACATAAATGCTGCCATCGAATGTCTTGTTTGTTACCACTGCACTATCCTGGTTCAGGAACTGAAATGCAGGAATAGTACGGTAACTGGTATCTTTCCCCACAATCTCTTGTTGCAGGTAAGGCAGGCGTTTTTCTTTTTGAGTGCAGCCGGCAATAGCTATGCTCAGCAAAAAAATACAGATCAGTTTATTCCTCATTATTTCCCTAATTTGGTTAAATAAGCAGTAGAAGATTTAATCTCTACTCTATAGAGGCTATCGATAGCTGCTATTTTGACTCTTTCCTTCTTGAAATAGGTCACAGCCTCCTCGTCCGACTTCCCGGTAATATCGGGTTCAAACTGGTGCATCCAGTTGTTCATCAGGTCTTCGGCTTTTTTTAACCGCTCAGCTGTTGTTATTAACAGTTTTTTTTCCTGCAGCGTATCCAGCTGGGGAAATTTCTTCTTCAATGCCGGCAGGTCTTTCAGCAGTGTGTCGATTTTCATTTCGTTCCCTACCAAAATGCCATGATCTTCCATCACGGTATCATGGAATTTCATGACTTCATCTCTTTCGGTTTTATAATTTGAGGCTGGTGTGCAGGAAAAAGCGGTTATAGCTATGGCCAGCATACTAAAATAGAATTTCATAAGTATACAATTATACTATACCAGCTATTAGCGGTATAGTGATTAAAAAATAAGTTTAACAGACAGGAAGGTTTGGCTATAAGGGCAGGATGCACAGCAATAGCTTAATACATCCGGCAATAGCCTGATTAAATTAAATGAATTGCGGAGGATGAAAAACCGTATTTACGGCGGATAGTGGCTTGCCTGTACTTTGTGGAATATGCAGGGCAATTTCGGCGTAAGCATAAGATATATATTCTACGCGCAATAAGCCAGCAGGCTGCTGCAGGTATACCTTCAACAGTTGCTGTTCTTGTTTTTGTTCTTTTTCCTCGGCCTGCTTCAGCTTCCTCATCAGGTAACATTTACCATTACAATGCAGCTCAGGCTTATTTTTATTGATACATAACTCCTTTGCAATATAATCGCGGTTCAGTTCAAAACCTGCAAAGACAAAAAGTCCCGACAGGTTCATACTCAAAGAACTCACGATAAGCAATAAGGCAATGAAGCGTATCTGCATGTTTAAACTCTTAATTTACCCCATTTTAAATAGGTTGCACCCCAGGAAAAGCCGGCACCAAAAGCAGTTAACAACAGGTTATCGCCTTCTTTGAAATCGTCTTTATATTCCCACATACAAAGCGGAATAGTTGCCGCTGTAGTATTTCCGTAGCGCTGGATATTTATTTTAACCTGTCCTGCTCCAAGCCCCAGTTTTTCCCCCACCGCCTGGATAATGCGCAGATTAGCCTGGTGTGGAATAAGCCAGGTAATATCTTTAGTCTCCAGGTTGTTCCTTTCCATCACTTCATTGCAAGTCTGGCTCATTCCCTCTATTGCAGCTTTAAAAACTACCCTTCCGTTCTGGGAAATAAAGTTCATTTTTTTATCAAGGGTATCTAATGAAGATGGGTTTAGAGAACCTCCAGCAGTTACGATTAAGTGCTCTTTCCCAATACCGTCAGTTTTAAATACATTATCAAGCAATCCAATTTCCTCTTCTGTCTGTTCCAGCAATACGGCACCGGCACCGTCGCCAAACAAGATACAAGTGTTCCTGTCTTCATAATTCACGATAGAACTATTCGCATCAGCACCAACAACGATAACATTTTTATAACGGCCGCTCTCTATTAAGCTGGCCCCTAAGGTCAGCGCATAAAGAAACCCACTGCATGCAGCATTAGAGTCTACACCCCAGGCATTTCTCAGTCCGACTTTTTCGCATAAGATACTCGCTGTAGATACCATAATATAATCTGGCGTCGCTGTTGCCACAATCACGCACTCTATTTCATCCGGATCAACATGACTATCTTCAAGAAGTTTTTTTACCGCCATTGTTGCCAGATCGGATGTTGCCAGCGTATCGTCGTTTAAAATCCGTCTCTCATGAATCCCTGTCCGTGAAATAATCCAGTCACTATTCGTATCCACCATTTTTTCCAGATCATGATTTGTTAAGATGGTTTCCGGAACATACCCTCCTAAAGCTGTGATAACAGCATTATATCTTTTTCTCATTAAGTATCAAAAATTCTTCCGCGCAAAACTAATAAATATTTACAGCTACGTTACACTTTATTTTTATAGTAGTGTACCTTTGCCCCATCAATTGATTCAATATGAAACAACCCTATTCTTTTATATACAGTATTATTCTCTGCACCACCGTATTGTTTGTTTCCTGCAAGGGCGATAAGAAGTTACCTATATATGGTTTAAGAGACACTGAAACAGTGAAAAATGCGGATGGTACTTCCAGGGTGGATACGATATACCAGCATATACCAGCTTTTAAATTCCTGAATCAGGATAGTGTGTATATAACAAACGATCATTTTAAGAATAAAATATATATTGCAGATTTCTTTTTCACCTCCTGTACCAGTATTTGTCCCATTATGCACAGGAATATGAAAACCATCTATGATAAATTTCAGGACAATCCCGACGTGATGTTCCTGTCGCACACCATAGATTTCAAGTACGACAAACCTTCAGTATTGAAGAAATATGCAGAGAAGTTAGGTGTTGATGGCCCGAAATGGCAGTTTGTATATGGATCCAGGGATAGTATATATACTATAGCAGAAAAAAGCTATCTCGTAGCAGTACAGGTTGACAGCGCCAACAAAGAGGGGTATGTACACCAGGGGTATTTAGTATTAATTGATAAAGACAAGAGGATCCGTGGTGCATATGATGGTACCGATGCCGGACAGGTTGCACAGCTGATGAAAGATATTCCTGTACTACTGGCCGAAGCTAAACCTTAAAACATGCGCAGATATATAGTTACACTTTTTAGTATAAGTACCACTCTCGTTCTTTTTTTCTCGTGCCAGACGGCCGAAAAAATACAGCAGGACACCTATTATGTGAACGGGAGAGACCTGTATATTGCACACTGCCAGAACTGTCACGGAGCCAAAGGCGAAGGACTCGGTGCACTTGCACCACCGCTTACCGATACCGTTTATATGAAAACCAATAAGCAAAATCTGGTCTGTCTGGTAAAAAACGGAATAACAAATGTACCCGTGATGATACATGGCAAACCATATGAAGGTAAGATGCCCGCTTTCAATATGGCCGATATTGATCTTGCGCAGCTGATTGTCTATATCACGAACGATTTTGGCAATAAACAGGGAATGTATACCACAGAACAGGTAGCGCGTGATCTTAAGGCCTGTAAACCATAAAATTTCCTATCTTTGCGCAAAATGCAAGCTGTTCTATCGCTGGAAGTATGCGCAAGCAGCTTAAAGAGGAAAGTCCGGGCAACACATAGCATCCCGCTTCCTAACGGGAAGAGGTTCAGGAATGAATACCTGAATTATGGAAAGTGCCGCAGAAAGTATACCGCCGATGGCTGCAAAGCACAGGTAAGGTTGAAAGCGTGAGGTAAGAGCTCACGAGTTTTCCGGGCG
>JAATFQ010000222.1 GCA_015655115.1 Sphingobacteriales bacterium | reverse complement strand
GTGCAGCGTTACCGACATACCAGCAATCACCTCATCAGGCTGCTGGTTGTACACTTCAATTTTATCGATTACAGAACTGTTGCCAGAGGGCAATACAGTAACCCTGTCATTCACTTTAAAGGTGCCGCTCAATACCCTTCCCGCATAGCCGCGATAGTCATGAAGTTCATCCGTTTGCGGCCTGATTACCCATTGCACAGGCATCCTGGCAAAGTCAGACGTCTGGTTTTCTGTAGTCTCCACCGTCTCCAGGAAATCGAGCAGGTTTGTGCCGGTATACCATGGCATATTTGGTGAAAAGCTCACCACATTATCCCCTTTCAGGGCACTTACAGGAATAAAAGTCACTTCCTTCAGGTTCAGGCTGGCAGCAAGAACCTTATATTTTTCAGTAATCTCATTGTATACCAGCTCACTGTAATCTTCCATATCCATTTTATTGATACAGATCACCACATGGCTGATGCCCAGCAAAGAAACCAGGTAAGAATGGCGTATCGTTTGCTCAACCACACCATTACGTGCATCGATCAGGATAATTGCCAGGTTCGCCGTAGAAGCTCCGGTAACCATATTACGTGTATACTGGATATGTCCCGGTGTATCGGCAATAATAAACTTACGATTCGCTGTCTGGAAGTATTTGTAAGCCACATCAATAGTAATCCCCTGCTCCCTTTCCGCCCGCAGTCCGTCGGTTAAAATAGCCAGGTCAATAGAGCCATCATCGTTTTTGCGGTTAGACTGCTGAAGCGCTTCAAGCTGGTCGGCAAGGATAGAGTCAGTGTCGTATAGCAATCGACCGATGAGTGTACTTTTACCATCATCGACACTTCCTGCTGTAAAAAATTTAAGTATGTTCATTAAAAATATCCTCCTTTTTTGCGGTCTTCCATTGCGGCTTCCGACACTTTATCATCCAAACGGGCACCACGTTCACTAATTTTAGATGCGCTTATTTCATTAATAATATCATCGATCTGATCAGCTTCAGACTCCACAGCGGCGGTACAGCTCATATCGCCCACGGTACGGAAACGCACCATTCTGTTTGTCACCACATCAGCATCATCCATATTCAGAAAAGGAGAGGCAGCCATCAGCTGTCCATTACGCGTAATACAATCCCTTTTATGAGCAAAATAAATCGAAGGCAAATCCATTTTTTCGCGGCGGATATAGTTCCACACATCCAGTTCCGTCCAGTTACTGATGGGGAAAACACGTACATTTTCGCCCTTATGGATTTTACCGTTGTAGATATTCCATAACTCAGGGCGCTGGCGTTTGGGGTCCCACTGTCCGAATTCATCACGGATAGAGAAAATACGTTCCTTGGCTCTTGCTTTTTCTTCATCCCTGCGGGCACCGCCGATACAGGCATCAAAGCCATGCCGGGCGATCGTGTCCAGCAGCGTTACCGTCTGCAAGGCATTCCTGCTGGCATTTTTCCCTCTCTGTTCAATCACCTTCCCCTGGTCAATAGACTCCTGTACATAGCCTACAATCAGCTTTTCTCCCAGGCGCTCTACCATCTGATCACGGTAGGTGATCGTTTCTTCAAAGTTGTGTCCTGTGTCGATATGCACCAGTGGAAAAGGGAACTTTCCGGGGCGGAATGCCTTTTCGGCAAGTCTCACCAGGGTAATAGAATCCTTTCCTCCGGAAAATAGCAATGCAGGTTTCTCAAACTGCCCTGCCACTTCACGCAAAATGTGAATAGCTTCTGCTTCTAATTCGTCTAAATAATCCAAGTTATATTTATTCATGTGTAAAATTCTTATGTTGTGGCATGTAGCCCACATTCCTTCTTCGACTGGTCTTCCCACCACCATCGGCCCGCTCTGAAGTCCTCCCCTTCCTGTACTGCACGCGTACATGGGGCACATCCAATGCTGGGAAATCCCTTATCATGAAGGGTATTGTAAACGATGTTGTTTTTCCTGATATAGGCCTTCACCTCATCCAGGCTCCAGAAAAATATAGGGTGAAATTTGATTAGCTGGTTCTGCTCGTCCCATTCCAGGTTAGCCATATCATTCCTGTTGAGCGACTGTTCGGCCCTGATACCGGTAACCCAGCATTTATTGCCTGCGAGTGCTCTTTTAAGAGGTACAATCTTCCTGATATTACAGCAGGTTTTCCTGTTTTCTACCGACTCGTAGAAACTGTTAGGTCCTTTTTTCAGTACCAGTTCTTCCAGTGCAACAGCATCAGGATGATAAGCATAGATAGGCTTCTGGTATATTTCCAGTGTCCTGTTCCATACATAATACGTTTCGGGGAACAATCTTCCCGTTTCCAGGGTAAATACTTTTACCGGCAGGTCATTCGCAAATATCATATCAGTAATCACCTGATCTTCCCACCCAAAGCTGGTGGAGAAAGTAATTTGTCCGGGAAACAGCTCCGCCAGATAAGCTATAGCACCTATCGGTTCCATATCCTTGATCTGTTCTGCTATCTCTTCCAGGTATGCTTTCATTTTATATGAATTTAAAATTTTATAATAACTTCAAAATAAACATTAATATACTTCTAAAGCTCACCAAAATAACGATAATACCTACAGCAACCATAATACTCTTTGCAGAGATACGGTTAGATACCTTAGCTGCTATTGGTGCTGCCAGGGCACTGCCGATTACCAGTCCCGCAATAGCCTCCCAATGTGCCGACTTCAGCATCGTTATAAAGGTAAGAGAGCTCATCAGTGCGATAAAAAACCGCGTAAGCTTTACTGTGCCTAAAGAAAACCTGGCATGCCTGCCTCCGGCGATCAGGCTCGACAATACGATCGATCCCCAGCCACCACCACCAACAGCATCTATAAAACCGCCAAATAAGCCCAACAAGGGGATTTTGGTGATTTTTGCGCCGTTTCTCTTTTTGCGGATATTAAAAGCCTTCGATAAAATTACGCCCCCTAAAATAAGCGTATATAGCGACACAAAAGGCTTCGTATAATTACTGTAATGCTCCAGCGAAGACAATAAGTAAGCACCCGTTACAGCCCCTATTATACCCGGAATAATCAGCATTTTGAACAGCTTCCAGTTGATGTTGCCCATCTTGTAGTGCATCCATCCGGCAATGCCATTACTCAGGATTTCCGACAGGTGAACCCCCATACTTGCAGATGCAGGCGGGATGCCCATCGACAGAGAAAAGGCCGTGGAGGTAACACCATACGACATCCCTATAGCTCCGTCAATCAGGGCAAAGACAAATCCGCCAAACAGGAACCAGTAAAACAGCGGGTTTATTTCGGCCACATAGGCCTGAAAAACAGGCTCACGGTACCAGAAAACAACCAGCAGCACTATTATCGACAGCACAATAGTACACCAGAGCAACCATTTAAATTTCGGAAATGACGGAGGCTTAAACTCCAAACGCTCTGCAAGTACTGGATGCTCAAGAGGCACTGAACGCTGTCGAAGATCTGCCTGCCCGCGATTCTGCTGCCCTGCTTCCTGCTGTGCCGGTTGTACCAGCACGGCGCTTACTTCATTCAGCTTCTCCACTTTCGAATTAAAATCACCATTTAAGGTATTACGGAATGCGCTCATTTGTTGAAGGGTAATATCCAGCCCATCGGGTAAGTTATCATTGAATAATTCTTTAAGCCTTTTGGCTATTGTAGGCGATTTACCATTTGTCGAGATTGCAATCTTCAGATCACCTTTTTTCACGATAGATCCCAGATAGAAGTCGCACAGTGCCGGTTTATCCGCTACATTGACCAATAACTTTAATGCATGGGCATCATTCTTTATTTCTTCATTTAACAGATTATTATTGGTCGCAGCAATCACGATATCCGCAGGAATCAGGTCGGCCGGTTCATAACTTTTCTGCAGCAGGGTAATCTGAGGCCTTTGTGCAGCCAATGCTGCTACCTCTGCTGTAATCTCCTCAGCAATAACTATTATCCTTGCCTGTTCACTCTGCTTCAGCACCGACGTCAGCTTCTCATAACCAATGGGGCCGGCACCGATAATTACCGTATGCAGCTGGTTGAGTTTTAGAAATACAGGGAATAACTGATTACCTTCCAATTTTACTTTTTTATAAATTTCATAGTGGCACAAGGCCGTATTTTATGCAGTTTTTTTGCAGGTAACATGGCGGGTTACGATTCTTCCTTCACGGCAGCAAAGAAATCCTTTATTGGCTGGAATTGTGGATGCAAAGAAACGACCTCCCCAAAAACCAATATTGCCGGGGCTTTAATATTCTTCTCTTCTACCAGCTCAAGAATCGTATCTACAATACCTACTGCTACCTTTTCATTTTCTGTAGAACCATCCTGTATCACTGCCACAGGTAACTTATGCCTGTGTTCCTGCTGATAAAGCTTCACAATTTCCTTTAGCTTATTGAGCCCCATCAGCACAACTACCGTCGCCTTCGTTCTCACAGCCTCATATAAATCATTCGAAATAGCGCCCGAAGCCGTAGTTCCTGTAACCACCCAGAAGCTTTCACTTAGTCCCCGGTGTGTAACCGGGATCTGCTGTAAGCCTGGCACTGAAATAGAGCTCGAAAGCCCCGGGATCACCTGTGCCGGAATGCTGTAGCCTGCTGCAAAATTCAGCTCTTCATAGCCTCTGCCAAACACAAAAGGGTCGCCCCCTTTAAGGCGTACCACATGTCCGTAGTTAATCGCATAGTCTACCATCAACTGGTTTACTGCCTCCTGTGAATACGAATGCTCACCAGAACGTTTACCTACATATACCTTCACCGCATCCGGCGAAGCATAGTCGAGCACAGCCTCATTGACCAGCGCATCATATAAAACCACATCCGCATCTTTCAGCGCATTGGCTCCTTTCATGGTGATCAGCTCCGGATCTCCCGGGCCTGCACCAACCAATGTTATTCTCGGTTCTCTTATCTTTCTTGTTGTCCTGATCATGATTTAAACTGTTCCTCTCTTCTCACACTCATCTGTAAATAAAACTCCTTTGCCTGTTGAAGATAGGCTGTAGCAAATTCTGCTGCAGGCTCATTTTTATTGATCTGCAGTACAAGTTCACTAAATGTTGATGCGGCCTCTCCATTAAATGCTGAAGATAATACTACCTCTGCAGTATCCACATAATGTGCATCAAATTCTCTTAAAATCCCGATTTGGGTACTGCTGTTAATGCCTTTATCCAGTAATAATGCTTTCGCAGTATTTACAAAAACACTGTACGAATGATAAATAGCATCAGACCATGATTCATTTGCAAAAGCCTCTTCAGCCCATTGCAGTTTTTCTTCGCCTTCTAACAATAAAGTGGCAACAAGGTCGATCACGACACCAGCACACTCCCCTACGCCAATAGCAGTCTGGAAAGTCTCTTCATGTCCCCAGTCTACATATTCATGATCCTGTAAGGTAGACAAGTCGCCCACAGGTTTCAGCAGCTGGTAAAAATGGTCTTTCCCTTTTTCATCATAATAAGCATGGAAACTCTGTTCTGCCGGCGAATTACTGCTAAAGTCGTCCAGAATAGCCCTTAACACATCAGGAGCACGTTTAGTAGGCACTTTAATTACCCTTTCGGCTGCTCTGCCTAATCCACTGCCAACAGTACCACCACCTATCAGTACCTGCACAGCAGGTACCACTTTACCGTTTGCCTTTACAGAACTGCCGTGAAAGCCAATATGGGCAAGGCCATGCTGACTGCAGGAGTTCATACAACCGCTTATTTTAATTTTGATATCCTTATCATAGATAAAGTCCGGGTATTCATCAAATATAACTTTCTCCAGTACCAAAGAGAGAGACATGCTATTAGAGATCCCCAGGTTACAGGTATCCGTGCCCGGGCAGGTAGTAATATCGCCAAGGCTGTCGAAGCCCGGAGTTGCGAAGTCCAGCACATTTAAGCTGTTGAATAAGCCAGACAAAGCTTCTTTGCTGACAAACTTGAGCAATAAACCCTGGTTAATCGTAATGCGGATATCATCTGCCACAAACGGGCGCACCGCAGCTATCAGTTTTCTGGCCCTGTCGGTTTTAATATCACCTATTGGTACTTTCACATAAACGCCGTAAAAACCTTCCTGTTTTTGGGGCACCACATTTGTATCCAGCCATTGCTGATAATGTACCGCATCGGCATCGCTGATGGCGGCTTCCGCTACAGGCTCCGGCAATACAGGCAATGATATGGCCTCCAGATTAATTTCGTAAGTTTTATATTTATTGGCAGTCAGCTCTTCATCGATCAGGCGCAGTACTTCTTCCAGTCCCAGTTTTTGCACCAGGTATTTCAGGCGTGCTTTATTCCTGTTGGTACGTTCGCCATAACGGTCGAACACTCTCAGGAGCGATTCAATATAAGGGATCACTTTATTTTCAGGGAGAAATTCATGGACCACATTGGCCAGAAAAGGTTGTGCACCCAATCCCCCGCCGAGCATTACCTTAAAGCCACGCTCAGCATTTTCGTTCAATCTCGGGATAAACCCCAGATCATGGATATAAGTAAATGCAGTATCTTTATCAGTTGCCGAGAAGGCTATTTTGAACTTGCGGCCCATTTCCTGGCAGATAGGGTTACGCAGGAAATACTTAAACACAGCATGTGCATAAGGAGTAACGTCGAACAATTCATCAGCATTTATACCTGCATCCGGCGAAGCCGTCACATTTCTGACTGTATTTCCGCAAGCTTCGCGTAAAGTAATATCATCACGTTCCAGCTCTGCCCATAACTGTGGTGAACGGTCTAGGCTTACATAGTGGACCTGGATATCCTGTCTGGTAGTGAGGTGCAAATTGCCGCTGCCATATTCATCAGCTACATCCGCTATGCGCAGTACTTGCTGGAAAGAGACCTTTCCGAAAGGCAGCTTAATACGAATCATCTGCACTCCCGGCTGGCGCTGGCCATAAACACCACGCGCTAACCGTAAGCTGCGGAATTTCTCATCATGAATTTTTCCTTCACGAAAGGCACGGATCTTCTGCTCAAGATCTATGATGTCTTTTACTACTATCGGATTTTCCAGTTCCGTTCTAAAACTCTGCATGTCAATAAATCTTGGGTTTGTTTTGTTTTGTTAATGGCGCATTTACATGTTCCAAACCCAAATATATATATTCTATATAGAATTAGTAGTTTTTTGAATGTAAAAAATGAAATATGTGCAGTTTAGAATGGTTTTAAAAGGATTAACAAGGTGAATTACAGCAGCTCCAGAACAGAGCTGCTGTAAGGAATTACTTGATCATTTTCACAACTTTGCCATTCACAGCAACCGTAGCAGCATCAGAAAGGTTATAGGTGGTTTTAACAATTTTAGAGTTATACAGACTCAGCTGGCCATTGCCAGGAATATTTATCTGGGCTACATTGGCTTTTACGCCGGACAGAAGTGTCAGTCCAGCCTTTTTGCTAATCTCTCCTATATCCGCCTTTAAGGTGTCAATTTGCATGTGATCTAAAGTGGCATTCACATATTCACCGATTTTCAGGTCAAACAGGTCAGGCTGATACCCATCAACATCTATAAAGCAAGTACCTTCACTATTGGCTTTAAATTCAGAGCGGTTGCTGTAGTAGGCATGTGCCTCAACTGCTTTCAAGATCTTGGTGGTAATTACAATATCAGCATTCCACGAGCTGAATTCGGTACGTGTATGCTCATGAGACAAGCTAAGAGACAGCGTATGGCCTGCAATTTTGAATGTCACATTATCCCGCATACGTTTATTTACCCACATACCTTCTTTGGAGCCCTGCACAATTTTCACCTGGCTGCCGTCTGCAAGCTTAAAATCCATCTTCTCTACCCCTTTCAGAGGGGTAAATTCCATAAACCGATATTGACCTTTACCTAGTTCATAATCATATTCCTGCTTCATTTTAAAATTAAATGCTACCAGGAATCCCAGGATAACCAGAACTGTTGTTAAAATTAGTATTGTACTTGTTTTCATGATTGCGTAGGTTGATTGTTCTCACTAATAAAACTTGCATAACGTTTTTCAATCTCTTCCATGCTGATATCCAGCAGGTATAAATTCCTGAAAAATTCGGGCAGCTCCTGTCCCAGGAAACGATCTTTCCTGTACTCCTTTAATTTCTGTACAGCATCCTGCGTAACGAAGAACCCTATCCCCCGTTTATTCATAATTACCTCTTTTGTCTGCAGAAATTCGTAGGAACGCATTACCGTATTCGGATTAACCTGCAGGTCTACTGCCAGCTCTCTTACCGAAGGTATTTTTTCTTCGGGCAGCCACTTTCTAAGAAGAATATTTTCGCCCACAAAGGTTGCTATCTGAATATAGATAGCTTCATTTTCTCTAAATTCCATCCTATACTTGTTTTTCTTTCAGTTTAAAATATGCCGTGGCCCACAATAAAAATGCGGCAGTAAAAATCATTGACCGCACAATCTGGATCGAATGAACATTAAAAAATACACCCTTCATATTTTTGGAATTAAGTTCATCAATCTGTTTATCATTGCCAGTCACTGCAATAATACTACCGCCATTCCGGATACTTACTACGGCAAATGGTACCGATACCGAGGCCTCATTCTTAAATATTAAGCTGACAATAGGTTTGTTGATCAAAAAGAGAAACAGGCAGAATATGAACGTCACCAGTCCTGTTTTGACAAGATGCATCTTATTAAAAAATATAGCTCCCAAAAATGCAAGGGCGTGCAGCATGGTGTAAGATATCACTAAAGTGAGTAGTTTTGTGTCCTCTCCAAACAGGGTAAAAAGATGATTATCTCTACCAGAAAGACTTTTAACAATATTTAAGACCAGTAAATCGACCGTTAAGTAACACGCGGTAAATACCAGCGGAAAAATCAGATAAGAAGACACCCAGGCTACAAGAAACTTTTCAAAATGAGAGGCAGGTAACAGCAAGACTGGTACAGCCTTCTTTTTATTACCTAGTTCTGCAAATATCCTGCTGGTATAAATAAGGACTCCCATAAAAAGAAAGAAAGAAAAAACAGCCTCCTGGATTTTTGTATCTATAATTCCCTGACGATGACTGTATGCACTTAAGCCCAGCAGCACACAAACAAGGGCGAGCACTACGGCCATCGATAACAAATTGGTTTTCAACTGATCCTTATGGTATTTATTCAACAGCATGGAAAAGCGCTGAATGCTAAAAAAATTGTTCATGGTATTTCTATTTTAAGAGGTCAATAATTGATTGGTAACCCGAAGTAACTGCGGTAAAAAGCATTTCCAGATCTACTTTGCTATAATTCTGCTCAGCATTAATACTGATGGTGTTTACACCAATACCATTTGGCTCCGAATATAAAATCTGTTCGGCATTCACCGTAGCTGCCGCAGTAAACTGGACACGTTCGGCAATTACATCCAGCTCCTTGTTAATTATAATTTCATTTTCATGAAGAATGATAACAGTATCAATCAGGCTATCCAGATCACGCACCTGATGTGTGGAGATCACAATACATCTGTCTTCTGTTAATGCCAGTGCAATTATTTTGCGGAACTGAATTTTTGAGGGGATATCGAGGCCATTAGTAGGCTCGTCCATAAGCAGCAACTTAGTATTAGCTGCCAGGCCGAAAGCTATCATCACTTTTTTCTGCTGACCGAAAGATAGGCCGTCCAGATCTTCGTCTGGTGCTACCTCAAAATCTTCCAGCATTTTCAGGAATTGTGTCTTGTCAAAAGCTGGATAAAATGGAGCAGTTCTGTCTACAAACTGATGGGCTGTTCCCGAAGGGATATATAATTCATCAGGGATTAAAAACACTTCCTGCAAGAATCCGGGAAGACGCTCTGCCGCTGTATAGTTATTCAGCTTACAGCTTCCCTCCCATGGAAAAGCAAGTCCTGATAAATTCTTGAGCAGGGTTGATTTCCCGGCACCATTTTTACCAAGCAAGCCATAAATATGGCCTGCTCCGAGGCTGAGGTTAAGGTTTTTAAACAGTACTGATTTCTTTCGGTAGCCAAAGGTTAGGTTTGATACTTCTATCATGGTTAAGGCGATTATGTGTATTAGTACATTAGTACACTGCAAATGTAGTAAAGCATTTAGATATTCAAAATAATATTTAAATTATGCTGAAACATGGGGAGCTTAAATAAAAAAAACACCATGGAATCTACCAGGGTGTTTTATTCAACCAAACCTAAACTTAATAAATACTAACCAAATATTTACAGCGCAAATATAGAGTTGCCATGTTAAGCCGAAATTAAAAAAGTGTTATATCAATGGCTTTCCCGGTAAAAGCTACAGAAACTCTTGCTAAAATCAGCAACCGAATGAAGGAAATCCAAAGACTATTAGTTAACCGAAAAGAAACTTAATTTTAATTATAGATCAATACACAATTGGTACTGAAACCATCCGGACAGTGTCCGTATCATCATCTGATACTGGTTTGAGTGAGTCCAACTTTATAGGGTTTGAGTCCAACTCGAGTCCAACTTTTTTAGCTAGTTGAAGACACTTGGACTCAGGTTGCTCTCAACCTGCTTTCAGACTGCACTCAACCCTATGATGGTACGCTGCTGCGACCATGTGGCGAGCCAAATGTACCCAGTTTCAAAAACGACAGAAATCCAGTCGCATAAGTAATCGATTAAAATTGAAATGCACAGCAAAATTAAACCCAGGAAGAAAGAAAATAAGCCATTTGATATAAGGGATT